>CAMEPU010000008.1 GCA_945932315.1 uncultured Clostridia bacterium | reverse complement strand
TGTTTCTTGTGGCCGTCTGGTTCAATGTTCCGTTTGTCGCGCTGATGTTCGCCGCCGGTCTGGGTGCTGTCCCGGTTTCCATCATCGAGGGTGCCCGCTATGTTGGCGCTGCCAAGTGGAAGACCTTCACCTCCATGATCCTGCCCCTTTCCCTGAAGGATGTTATCGTCGCTGCGACGTTCGTCTGGATGAGTAATGTTGGCTCGTTCACCACCCCCTACCTGATGGGCGGCAACAACCCCAAGATGCTGGGTATCGCGCTGTTTGACCAGTTCAATAAGTATTTGAACCGTGAGCGTGCAGCTGCGCTGTCCGTTATCATGTTTCTGATCTGCGCCGTTTCCGCAGCGGTATACATTTATACCAACCTGAAGGAAAACGAGTGGGAAAAGAAGTAAAATGTCAAAAGAGGAGGGGAAACCATTGGTTTCCCCTCTTTTTCTTGGCTTGCAGATGGGAGAAACTATATGGAAATTCTTTTTGATCGTGTCTGGAGGCTCACGCCCGACCAGGCGCGAACCAATCTGATCGTACCGTTTTCTGTGCCCCATGCGTTTGATCATCTGGAATTCCACGCCAGCTATGGCCCCAAGGTCGTCACCGACCCGGAGGTCTGTATGCGCGGCCTTGAGGAGTGCATGGAAAAATATGTCCGCTCGCAGGATCGCCCGGACGTTCTGCGTTTGGAGGATTTTGACCCGCCGGTCAATTTTGTCACGATTTCGATCGACTGCGGCGACGAATATGTCGGTTGTGCGCACCGGCATCCCAATGATCAAACGATCGTGATCGGTGAAAATGACGCCACCCTGGGCTTTTTCCGCCATAAAATTGAGGCGGGGGACTGGCGTGTCGTTCTGAATGTCCACGCGGTCGTCGCGGGGACTGTCGAATACCATCTGACCATCACCGGAAAGGAGGCTGGGGAAGCATGAAATACCGCCCCTTCGAGCTGCACTGCCACACCTGCCACAGCGACGGCCGGCAGACTGTGGAAGAACTGCTGTCTGCAGCGGCGGGTTACGGTTTCGCCGCCGTTGCGCTGACCGACCACAACACCTCGTCAGGCCTGCAGGATGTCACTCCGGAGCTCGTCGAGAAGTATGTTCCGGTTGTCCCCGGCATCGAATGGACCACGTTTTTCGGCCATATGCTGGTGCTCGGCTGCGACAAATACATCGACTGGCGCTTTGCGCTGCCTGATAATATCGACGATTATCTCGAGCAGATTCGGGAGGCGGGCGGCATCGCCGGCATCGCGCATCCGTTCGATTATGGCGCGCCGATCTGCGGCGGCTGCCATTGGGAGTTCCATGTCACAAAGTGGGAGGACGTCAGCTATATGGAGATCTGGTCCCAGGAGGATCCGATGAGCCATGCGAAAAATCCGGCCGCGATCGAGTGGTGGACCAAACTGCTCAACGAGGGCCACCGCCTGGCCTGCTCCGCGGGCCGCGACTGGCATTTCCCGGACGGCGTAGTGGTGACTCCGGACGGTACCCTGCGCCAGACGAGCGCACCCAAGTTCCTTTCGTGCACCTATCTGGGCGTGGACGAAAGCCTGCCCATTGAGGAGGCCGCAGTAGATGCCCTCCGCGCGGGCCGTACATATGTCACACTGGGCCCCACGGTTGCGGTCGAGGCGGCGCAGAGAGGCAAACGCTATGGCATTGCCGGGGTGATGGAAAACGGCGTCTGCGATGTACGGGTCGAGGTCGGCGTGACCGAGCGCCGCGAGGTCTGGGAAAAGGACGGGATTGTGCCCCAGAAGGTCCGCCTGATCGGCAGAGCGGGCGAGTGGGAAGCCAAACTGGAAAACGGTTCCGCAGTGTTCCTGGATCTGCCCATTGACGGTTGGATGCGCGCCGAGGTCTACGGTCAGAAGGGCCGGAAGGAAGGCGAACTGCTCGCTGTCACCAGCCCGATTTACGCAGAGTGATTATGCAAAATGCACAAAAACAGAGTTCTATAATTATTTCAAACTACGAAAATCGCCTTTCACAGTGAAATTTGCTGTACATTTCGAAAAGAAAAGGTTATAATATAACCATAATAAATGTGCAGAGATTTGAGAGACACACAATAAGATTACCGGAGTGATGACCGGTTTTCTGTTCGTGTGTCTTTTTCATTGCTTTCGACTCTGAAACCGTCGGAAAGAATGGAAGCGGCGGGCCTGACCCGCCAGGGACACTATGCACGTTATTAAGGAAGGCGCTCAGGCGCGTTCCGCAAGTCAACTGGCGCGTTGGTCAGTCCCCTGCTCCTGCAGTCGGAGCGGGGGAGGGCTGATGCGCGGATGCAGGTGAGAAGGAGAGAATCATATGGCGCATAAGATTTTGAGTCTCGCGCATCGCGGTTTCTCCGGCTATTATCCGGAAAACAGCCGTGTGGCATTTGAAGCCGCTGTTGAGAAGACCAACTGCGATGGCTTTGAAAGCGATGTTCATCTGACGAAGGACGGCCGCGTGGTCGTGATGCATGATCCTATGGTGGATCGCACCTCGAACGGCACGGGCTACATCAAGGATCATACCTATGAGGAGCTGCTGCAGCTCGATATTGGCAGTTGGAAGGGCGAGGAATTCGCTGGCCAGCGCATTATGACCTGGCTCGAGCTGCTCGATTTCTGCAAGCAGACCAAGAAGGTCGTCAACCTGGAGATCAAGGACTATGAGGTCTTTTATGAGGGCCTGATTGAGAAGGTTCTCCGCGAGGTTGAGCAGATGCAGATGCAGGATATGGTTTTCCTGTCCTCCTTCAATCATCTGTCTATGGAGGCCTGCAAGCGCATGAATCCCGAGGTCAAGACCGGCCTACTGTATGACAAGCCGATCAATAACCCCGAGTTCTACTTCTCGCAGACCATTTCGGACAATATTCATCCCCGTTGGTGCCTGCTGCAGTACCAGCCCCATCTGGCGCAGGTTTTCCGCGCTCTGGGCCGCGGCATCAACACTTGGACCTGCAACACTGAGGCCGATGTACAGGATATGATCGACCTGGGCGTTGACAGCATTATTTCGAACTATCCCGATATGTCGGGCAAGCTGATCGCGGCGCACAATGCCACAATCAAGTGAGTTCGGAGACTGAATCAGACCATTACCAAACTCCGTTTGTTTTTCTCTCATGGAGGGCCTCCGGCTTTGACCGGGGGCTTTTTCCATACCGCCTTCATTGCAGACGAACAAATCCTGTGCTACAATAGTACTATCATCGAACAAAGCGAGGGAATCCCATGAAGCAAAAACCCCGGGACAGCCTGCCGGGCGCGCTGGCGCTTGCGGCAAAAAATGTAAAAACTCTGATCATCCTCAATCTGATGTGCCTGCTGCACGCGCTGCTGATTGTAACAGCCGGCCGCTCGCTGGCGGCGCTGACACGCTGCTGTATGCGCCTGGCCACGGGCGAAACGATTAACGCGCGCACCGCATTTTCCGAGGAGTTTAAACGAAAGGACAGTGTGTGGGCCTGCTGGCTTTTTCTGCTTGCATTGGCTGTCGCCAGTCTGGCGGTTTGGCTTTGCTACCGGAGCGTGCTTCGTCTGCTGTTGCTGGTCGCGCTGCTGGCGGCCTTTGGCTCGGGCGTGCTGGTCTATTACCTGCCCATGGCAGTGATGATCGATATTCCTCCTCTTGTCGCGCTGCAGAATGCCTTCGCACTCAGTCTGGTGCTCGCAAAGCGGACGATCCCATCCGTCTGTTTTGTTGTAGTATGGGCGGCAATTTGCGCGATGTATCCGCCGTATACCCTTCTCCTGTTTGTTTTGGCTGGATTGTCGCTGCCCATTTTTGTGTGCGCCCTGATCGGCTGGCCGGGTGTAAAGGAACTGGTCGTCGAAAAGGAGGACGCCATTCCCTCGAGTGATCAGTATTATATTGAGCCGAAAAAGGGAGACTAAAGCGTTTCCTGCATGAAATGAATACGGAGGCCAGAAATATGAAACAGATTGTTTTTTATGGGGATTCCAACACCTGGGGATACAATGCCGAAAACGGCGGCCGCTTTCCGCTGGAAGAACGGTTTACGGGAATCCTGACCGCCCGCATGACCGACTGCCACATCTGTGAGGAGGGCCTGTGCGGCCGCACAGCGGTCGCCGAAGACGATCTGGGAGAGATGCGGTCGGGCCAGCGGTATCTGGCGGCGATCTTGAACACCCATGATCCGATCGACCTGCTTGTGCTGATGCTGGGCACCAACGACACCAAGCCCAAGTTCGCGCTGCGTCCGGCTGAGATCGCCTACGGCGTCGAGGAGCTGCTGCGCATCGTCCGCTCGCCCCTTGTGTGGCACGGCGCAAAATCCCCTGAGGTTCTGCTGATCTCGCCTATCGAAGTCGGCGAGCAGGTCTGCGGCACCGCGATGGGCGGGGAATTCGATCTGACCGCGGTCGAGCGCTCGCGCGCGCTGGCCGCTGAGCTCGCGCCCGTCGCCGAACGCTATGGTTGTCACTTTTTGGATGCGGCGCAGGTCGCACATCCCTGCGCGCTCGATGCCGTTCATCTGGATCGGGAGGGCCACCGCCGCATGGCCGACACGCTCGAGCCTGTGATCCGCGCGATCCTGGCAAAATAAAAAATATGGAAACAAAAAAGGATGGGTTCCGGTTTGGAACCCATCCTCTTTGCTTATTTGACGAAATATCGGCATTAAATCTTGTGCACTTCGAAATAAGCCTGGCTGTATTTGCATACAGGGCATACTTCGGGAGCCTTGGGGCCGACGACGATGTGGCCGCAGATACGGCACTCCCACATGGTCTGACCGCTCTTTTCAAAGACCTGCTTCATCTGCACGTCGTTCAGCAGCTTGCGGTAGCGCTCCTCGTGGCGCTTTTCGATCGCGCCGACCATGCGGAACCGCTCCGCCAGGTCATGGAAGCCCTCTTCGTCTGCCTCGCGCGCCATCCGATCGTACATATCGGTCCACTCGTAGTTCTCACCTTCGGCGGCAGCCAGCAGGTTCTCAGCCGAGGTGCCAATGTGCCCCAGTTCCTGATACCAGCAGCGGGCGTGCTCCTGCTCGTTGCGGGCGGTCTTCAGGAAGATCTCGGCCAGCTCCTCATAGCCCTCCCGCTGGGCGACAAGCGCAAAATAGGTGTACTTGTTGCGGGCCATGCTTTCACCCGCGAAGGCTTCCTCCAGATTCTTTTCGGTCTTGGTGCCCGCGTAAATGGAGGCGCCGGCCGCAGGGGCCTCTTCTACCTTCTCAAAAGCGGACGCGGGCTGCTTGCACAGCGGGCAGGTGAAGTCCGCAGGCAGCTCATCGCCCTCATGGATGTAACCGCATACCTTGCATTTCCACTTGGCCATTTTCTTGGTTCCTCCTTGCTTCAAATCCTCGCTGCGATCGAGATAGGCGGTGTGCAGCAGCTGTTCCGCCAGCTCGCTCAGCGGCTCGCCGTAGAATTCCTCGTACAGCTGCTTGATCTCCTGATTTTCATGGCTCAGGCGCAGCGCCATCCCGGCGTCGCGCTGATACAGGCTGTCGATGCGTGCCTTGCGGGTGGCGTCCGCGTCCGCCATGATATCCCGGGGCTGTCCACCGCCGCCGATGCAGCCGCCCGGGCAGGTCATGACCTCGATGAAGTGATACTGCTTCTCGCCCGACTGAATGCGCTCAATCATTTTGCGGGCGTTGGCCGTGCCGTAGACCACGGCCACATTGACCGTCATGCCGTTGATCTCGAGACTGGCCTCCCGGATGCCGTCGTAGCCGCGCACGGGCTGCAGATCGAGCAAAGCCTCGGGCGGCCGTTCGCCGGTCAGGAAGGCGTAGGCGGTGCGCAGCGCGGCCTCCATGACGCCGCCTGTGTTGCCGAAGATCACGCCCGCGCCCGAGGCCTCGCCCATCAGGCGGTCGTAATCGCTTTCGGGCAGGGAGGCGAAGTCGATGCCCTCCTCCTTGGCCCACAGGGCTAGCTCGCGCGTCGTGATGACCTGATCCATATCCCGCATGGTGGGGATGCCCAGCTTTTTGCCCGCCGCGTTCATCTCGGCGCGGCGAATTTCAAACTTCTTGGCGGTGCAGGGCGTCAGCGCGACATTGACGATCTTCTCCGGGTCGATGCCCATTTTCTGCGCGAAATAGGTCTTGATGGTCGGCCCCTGCATCCCGATCGGACTTTTGGCGCTCGAGATGTTGGGCAGCAGTTCAGGATAATAGGTCTCCGCGAACTTGACCCAGGCCGGGCAGCAGCTTGTGAACTGGGGCAGGGGGCGATCCTGCTGGGTGATCCGGCGGATCAGCTCGCTGGCTTCCTCCACGATGGTCAGGTCGGCGGCGAAATTGGTGTCCAGCACGTAGTCGGCGCCCAGCGCCCGCAGCAGAGCGACCATTTTGCCCTGCACAAAGGCGCCCTTGGGCATTCCGAATTCCTCGCCGAGCGCGGCGCGCACCGAGGGAGAGGTGCTGACGATGACCACCTTGTCCGGATCTTTCACGGCCGCGCGGACAGCCGGATACTCATAGACTTCGGTGATGCTGGCGGGCGGGCAGACGTTGGCGCACTGTCCGCAGTGGATGCAGATGGCCTTTCCGGCGGTATCCGCGAAAGAATAGGTGCCGTGTACGCCGATGGCCGAGGTGCAGACCTCCTTGCACATGCCGCACTTGATGCACAGCTCTTCCTTACGCGCAATGCTGGGGTTGTCCGCTTCGATGGGAACGCGAACGGACAGGGGCAGATGTTGACTCATATACGATCCCCTTTCTGTTGTGGAAATTGGATAAAGAATGCGAAAGCGCAAACGTATTTCCAACAATATTATACAATTCTTATTGGAGGGGTCAACTGTTTTTTGGGTAAAAACGGAAAAAAGCAGCGTTCTGTACGCAAAAGGGGACAAAAAAACGACGTCCTCAGACGTCGTTTTTATGGATCGGGTCAGCCGACGAAGTAATAGCCGAGCAGTTCTGCGAGGTCGCGGGCGTGCAGGTAGGTCGTGCCATTTTCAGCCGTCGGCGCGGTCAGCCAGACGGTTTCTCCGCCCTTCTGCGCTTCTTCCTCGCCCAGCGTGCAGGTGAAGACCTCTGCGCCATCCCGGGAAACGGTGATCGAGCGGTCGGCCTGATTCCAGCGGACGGTCATGCCGAGCGATTCGCAGACATGGCGCAGCGGAAGCAGCGGTTCGCCGTCTTCGCCCATGCGGGAGCCCTCAATGACCATATCGCCGTCGATCACGGCGAATTTATCCTGCACTTCGAGATAACCCCGGTAGGTGTAGGGGAAGACCAGAACGCGGGAGGGCGCACCCTCTGCGTTCTTCCACACCAGAATGCGGGTGCCCGGGATCAGATCGGGAACGGTGACGATATTCCTGGTGCGGTAAGCCGAAATTTCGACCTCGTCCTGCAGGATGTACTGGCGCGCGCCGCTCTCGTCCAGCTTGTCGGTCAGATGGAAGGTGAGCGTGTCGCCCAAATCGGTCAAGACCGTCGCGGTGATGACATTGTTCTCGGTCATCATGGTCGAGATCATCGAGAAGCCGGTGACCTGATAATAATCAGGCGCGTCCATGTCGGCAGGGAGGTTGGCCAGAATGAGCTGCGCGCCGGTCTGGGCCGGATAACTCAGCAGCATGATCGTATCCGTATTGACGTAGACGGTCTCGCCGTCTTCGATGCTGTCGAGCGCGATCGGATCGCCGGTGGCCGCGTCCAGAATCAGGGTGTTTTCCCCGACGCGAAGGATCAGCTGGTCCATCGTCCCCTCTGCGCCCGTATCGTTCGTCAGCAGCAGACGGTCATTTTCCAAATGGGAGATTGTGCCCCAGAAGCGGTCGGACACCGGAGAGGAGGAGGAAGCACTGCCGCCAACAGCTCCGACGGCCGGCAGCATCAGCGCGGCGCACAGCGCGAGCAGCGCGGCGCGGCGGAGAGCGGATTTGAGTTTCATGAAGATCATCCTTTCGGTCGTATTGTCTATTAGACGAAGGGAAAGCGGAAAAAGTTCCCAAGAAAAAGGCCGGACAGCACGAGGCTGTCCGGCCGGAAAATCTGAAATCAGAGCACGCTCTTGGCGGCGACAATGTTGACGTCGGTGCCGCAGATGTTGGCGAGCAGAACGTCGCCGACATGCACCGGAACGGTGGCGGTCACGTCGTCCAGCAGCGCCATGCACTCGAACATCTTGTCCTTGGGCAGGGGCTTGTCGGTCTTGACGTTCAGGCGGGGCGTCGGGCCGCCCTCCAGACGGACGGTCGAGGTGACGACGCGAACCGGATGGAGCAGCTCATTGCGGCCGTAGACCGCGCCGCGCGGGCAGGCGTTGCCGCTGACCGCGTAATCATTGGCCTCGTCGACCTTCAGATGACAGCCCTTGGGGCAGGTGATGCAGATCAGTTCTTTCATCTTGAGATCCTCCTTATTCAACCGAAACGGTCAGGCCGCCGTGCGCGCGCTCGAGCAGCACGCGGGGGAGCTTGATGTTTTCCATCTCGCCGGGCGCGAGGTGCTCGCGCGGGAACGAAGCGATGATCTGGCCCTCGTCGTCGCGCACGACGATCTTCTTGTCGTGGGAGATGGCGCGTACGCGGAAGAATACCGGCACGCTGCCCTCGACATCGTCCAGACGGATGTGCTGGGGAACGGTGTAGCCGACGCCGTCGCCGTTCTTCATGGAAAGCACGGTCTCGGAGGTCGGGGAACCGCTGCGGCAGTAGGCCGCGGCCGCCTTGCCGGCGCGCTGGCTTTCAGCGGTGACAAAGTCAACGAGGTCATGCACATGAACGACGTTGCCGCAGGCGAATACGCCCGGGATCGAGGTCATGAAGTCCTCGTCCACCACCGGGCCCTGGGTGCGGGGGTCGATCTCGATGCCGGCCGAGCGGGACAGCTCGTTCTCGGGGATCAGGCCGACGGACAGCAGAACGGTGTCGCAGTCGAACTCCATCTCGGTGCCCGGAATGGGGTTGCGCTTCTCGTCGACGGCGGAAACGACGACCCTCTCTACGCGGCCCTTGCCCTGAATGTCGGTGATGGTGTGGGACAGATAGAGCGGAATGTCAAAGTCATTGAGGCACTGGACGATGTTACGGGTCAGGCCGCCAGAGTAGGGCAGAACCTCGACGCAGGCCAGAACCTTCGCGCCCTCGAGGGTCATGCGGCGGGCCATGATGAGGCCGATATCGCCCGAACCCAGAATGACGACGCGCTTGCCGACCATGTAGCCCTCAATGTTGAGGTAGCGCTGGGCAGCGCCCGCGGTGTAGATACCGGCGCAGCGCGCGCCCGGGATGGCGATCGCACCGCGGGTGCGCTCGCGGCAGCCCATGGCCAGAACGACCGACTTGGCCTGCAGGATCTCGTAGCCGCCCGCCTTGCTGACGATATGGACTTCCTTTTCGGGCGTGATGGTCAGAACCATCGCGTCGATCTTGACGTCGACGCCGGTCTGCTTCAGCAGATCGACAAAGCGCTCAGCGTACTCGGGGCCGGTCAGCTCCTCCTTGAAGTGGTGCAGGCCGAAGCCGTTGTGGATGCACTGGTTCAGAATACCGCCCAGTTCGCGGTCACGCTCGACGATACAGATGCTGCGGCAGCCGTCATCCCATGCCGCAACTGCGGCAGCCAGACCGGCGGGGCCGCCGCCGATTACGATTACATCATAGCTCATGCTTTTGCGCCTCCCGTCTTGGTTTCTCCGGTGATGATAATGGTGCCGTCCTTGTCCTGCAGGATGTCCTTGCGGTCGAGACCGAGCTCACGCGACAGAATCTCGAGCACGCGGGGGCCGCAGAAGCCGCCCTGGCAGCGGCCCATGCCCGCGCCTGCGCGGCGCTTGATGCCGTCGATCGAGCAGGGCGGAATGGGGGAGTGGATCGCATCGACGATCTCGCCCTCGGTGATGGTTTCGCAGCGGCAGATGACGCGGCCGTAGAGCGGGTTCTTCGCGACGAGCTCCGCCTTCTCAGCCGGGCTCATCTTGCGGAAGCGCACCTGGGTGCGGCCGTCCACGAAGTTCTCGTTCTTCTCGAACTTGACGCCCATCATGGCCTCAAGCTGCTCGGCTGCGTACTCGGCGATCGCCGGAGAGGACGCCAGGCCGGGGGACTTGATGCCGCAGACCTGCAGCATGCGGGGCGAGGTCTTGGAGGGCTCGATCATGAAATCGGACATATTGGTGTTGGCGCGCACGCCCGCGAAGTTGCGGATGGAGTCGCGCAGGTTGACGTTCGGCACGCTCTTGCGCGCGGCGGTCGCGACCTCGGCCAGACCGGGGGCGGTGCAGCTGACGTCAAACGGATCGGCGATGTCCTCGGCGTTGGGGCCGACGATCAGGTTGCCGTGTACGGTGGGAGCGACCAGAACGCCCTTGCCGACCTTGGAGGGGCACTGGAAGATGACCCGGCTAACGGTGTTGCCGCTCGACTTGTCGAGCAGATAGTATTCGCCGCGGCTGGGGGTGGTGGTGAAGGGCGCGCCGCCCGTCATATTGCAGATATCCTCGCACCACAGACCCGCGCAGTTGACGATGTAGCGGGATTCGTAGGTGCCGCTGGCGGTCTCGATCTCATAGTGCTCGCCCAGATCACGGATCGCGGAGACGCCCGAGCGCAGCTTCAGGGTGACGCCGTTGCGGACGGCGACCTCGGCCTCCGCGATGCACAGACCCCATGGATCGACGATACCGGCAGAGGGCGCCCACAGCGCGGCGACAACGGTGTCGGCCAGCGCGGGCTCCATCTCACGCGCTTTCTCGGCAGAGATCATCTCGAGACCGGGCACACCGTTCGCGATACCGTTCTCATAAATGTGCTGCAGGGTTGCACGGTCGGCCTCGTCGAAGGCCAGAACGAGCGAACCGACGCGCTTGTACTCAACGGACAGGCGGCGGGTCAGATCCTCCATCATGGCACAGCCACGGACGTTCAGCTTGGCCATCAGGGTACCCGGCTCGGGGTCATAGCCAGCGTGAACAATGGCGCTGTTCGCCTTGGTGGTGCCGGTCGCAACGTCGTTTTCGCGCTCAAGCACAAGCACGTTCAGCTTGTACTGGCTGAGCGTGTATGCGATCGAAGCGCCGATCACGCCGCAGCCGATGATCGTTACATCATACATACGTAATACCTCCACTTTCCTTTTTCTTCACTTCTAAAAAATAAAAGTCAAGGAAATAAAACCCTGTTTCCACAGAGTTTTTTTACCTTGACTCAAATCTCGAAGTAACACTATTCTTGCTTGCATATCCATCATAGCATAGAAAAAAACAGGATGCAAGGGGTCTG
The DNA here is from genome assembly GCA_945932315.1 of uncultured Clostridia bacterium. Lineage (GTDB taxonomy): Bacteria > Bacillota > Clostridia > Oscillospirales > Butyricicoccaceae > Butyricicoccus. Next base: position 17,410 of record CAMEPU010000008.1, on the reverse strand, counting down.
ACAAAAAAGATTGAAAAAACTTCCGCACGGCATTATAAAAACCAAAGGTCGCTGTTGGTGGCCGAAACAGCCAGCGCCCCCGCGCTGAGCGCGGTCATAATATCCTCCTTGTCCGCAATCAGACCGCCCGCGATCAGCGGCAGGTGGATGCGGTTTGTCAGGTTGTGGATGACCTTGGGCATGGTGGCCGGCAGAATCTCGACTGCGTCGGCATAGCTCGCCTGTCGGATGACGTTTTCAAGGGCGATCGAATCGAGCAGGAAGAACCGCTGCACGGTGATCAGACCTACGTCGCGCCCGCGCCGGACCAGATTGGGGCGCGTGGTGATGATGCCGTCGGCATCGGTATGCTCGCGCACAAAATCCACCACGATATCGCGGTTGCTCAGACCGTCGATCAGATCGAGGTGCAGAAAAGCCATTTTTCCCGCGTCCTTTACCCGGCGCACCTGGTCGTTGATCGTGCACAGGTTGCCGTAAAGCAGAAAAATGACCGAGCAGTCCGATTCCAGCGCGCGATCCAGCCCCTCCTCGTTCTTGCAGGAAGCGATGACGGGAGAATCACTCAATACGCGTATCAATTCTTTCGATCCGTTCATAATGATAAGCCTCCGCTTGACTGAACTACTGTTATTATAATTATAGAATTTTTGCGGGATTCCGTCAAGCTTGGCAGAAAGGATAAAAAACGCCCCGTCCATTCGGACGGGGCGCGAAAAGTCAGGCTTCGGGAGGGACCCCCCTCCGTCGTCCCCCTCAATCACGTGAAAACGCTCGGGAGACTGCCAATTTGCCGGGTGAAATTACTCAGCGTCAACCTTAGCCATGTGCTCGATCAGGTTGAGCAGCTTGTTGGAGTAGCCCCACTCGTTGTCGTACCAGGAAACAACCTTTACGAAGGTGTCGGTCAGCGCGATGCCAGCCTTCTTGTCGAAGATAGAGGTGCGGGGATCGCCCAGGAAGTCGGAGGAAACAACGTCGTCCTCGGTGTAGCCCAGGATGCCCTTCAGCTCGCCCTCGGAAGCAGCCTTCATTGCAGCGCAGATCTCGTCGTAGGTTGCGGGCTTGGCCAGGTTAACGGTCAGGTCAACAACAGATACGTCCAGGGTGGGAACGCGCATGGACATACCGGTCAGCTTGCCATTCAGCTTGGGGTAAACCTTGCCGACAGCCTTTGCAGCGCCGGTGGAGGAGGGGATGATGTTGCCGCAAGCAGCACGGCCGCCGCGCCAGTCCTTCTTGGAGGGACCGTCGACAACCTTCTGGGTGCCGGTAGCGGAGTGTACGGTGGTCATCAGACCCTCGGTGATGCCGAACGCCTCGTCCAGAACCTTAGCAATGGGAGCCAGGCAGTTGGTGGTGCAGGAAGCGTTGGATACGATGTTCATGTCCTTGGTGTAGGTGTTGTTGTTAACGCCCATTACGAACATCGGAGCGTCAGCGGAAGGAGCGGAGATGATAACCTTCTTCGCGCCGCCAGCCAGGTGAGCGGAAGCCTTCTCGGTGGTGGTGAATACGCCGGTAGACTCTACAACGTAGTCAGCGCCAACCTCGCCCCACGGAATCTCAGCGGGGTTCATCTTGTCGAAGAACTTGATCTTCTTGCCATCGACGATGATCGCGTCATCGGTGTACTCGATGGTGCCGGTGTACTGGCCATGCATGGTGTCGTAGCGCAGCATGTATGCCATATAATCGGGAGTCATGAAGGGGTCGTTCAGAGCGACGAACTCGATCTCCGGATTGGACAGACCAGCGCGGAATACCATGCGGCCGATACGGCCAAAGCCGTTGATGCCTACTTTAATAGCCATTGTGTTGTTCCTCCTGTATAATAAAAGTATTATCATTGCCACTTAGAATTATACAACAGGCGCACAATGATTTTCAATCTTTCTTTTCTCAGCGTTTTGTCAAAAAAACGGGATAATTTGCAGAATATTCTTTGCAATCTATACAGCGATGATGCTATAATAATGATATCATGGGTAAGTTTTGAGAAACAGAGCCGTGGCGGAGGCTGCGGACGCGGATAAAGAAAGAACGAATGACGATGAACGAATACCATTATTGGCCGGCTGATGACGATACTGCGGAAGCGATTTTTTCTCTGCTTGGCGTGGAGGAACAGGTGCTTTTGCAGATCGCGCCGGATGGACATATCATCTGGCAGACCGGAGCGGCCGAGCGGGTGCTCGGTCTGGACACGATGTCGCACATTGGCGAGTGCCTCAGTGGAGAAGCGTCCCGTGCGGTCACCGCCGCGGCGCGGGCGGGCGGCTATCTCGATATGGAGGAAGAAATCGAGGGCGCGCGCTGGAATCTGCGCACCCGGCCGGTCTCCGGGGGCGTGCTTCTGCTGCTCCAACCCTGCGAGCCGCGCGCCGAGCGGCGGAACATGGATTTTGTGCGGGGGCAGCAGATCGAAAAGGTCATTGCCCGTCTCGTGGTGAAGGCCGATGTGGAACGGCGCAAGTCGCCCGATGAAGAGACGCGGGAAAACTGGAGATGGATGGAGAAGCAGATTCGCCAGCTCTGGCGCACCAGCGTACACGCCGATATTCTGGATGGACAGGAGCGCCTGAGCGGGCGGCTGACCCGGCTGGATCTGAGCATGCTCAGCCGCCAGGTCGCAGAAGCGGCGTCCGACGCCTGCGGCATCCCGATCGAGGTGCGCGGAGACGCGGTGAGCGCGGTCGCCAGCATGGAGGAGATGCAGTGCATTCTGCTCAACCTGCTGACCAACGCCATTGCGCGTGACCCCGGAAAGATCACCGTCGAGCTCCGCCGTGCTGCCGGGCGCATCCGCATCGCGGTTTCCCACGACGGTGCGCCTATTGAAGATGAGCAGATTGCACGCGTGCTGAGCGCGTGGCGCGGCTTTGCCGAGATGCAGCGGATGGAGGATCTGGCGAAGATGGGCATGGGCTTACCGGTCGTGCAGGTGCTGCTCGGCCGCCGGGGCGGCAGCCTGCTGGCCGATACCGACGGAAAAACGACCCGGTTTATCGCACTGTTCCCGGACGATCTGCCTGAGGATCCGCCGGAGCTGCGCCAGTGCGATCCTTCCTCCGGCCTGGATCTGCTCGGTCTTGAGCTCTCTGTATTATAAGATTTCCAAAACGCGGCGCAGAAATCCCGCATGAGCATGCTCAATTTCAGAATCGAACGAGGCCCGTTCCGCAGAACGGGTCTTTCTTTATGCCTGTTTGCATACGTTCTAAGGGAGACAGACCCTGCTCAAAGGGCAATATACAGAAGAGTACAGCCTGATCAAGAAATGCCAACGGATTTTGTTAACTTTTTTGTAAGTTCAGGTTGATTTATGGTGCTGGTTTTATGTATAATTAATTTGCGGCATAGCGCGTATGCCGCAATGCGTTGTGCTATCAACGAAGCCTTTTACCAAGCATTACAGGCTGAACGCGCCGGCATGCGCGCGCAGTCTGTTGCAGGAAAGCACACCAAGTAAGCACACAAAAATGAATGGAGAGGTGAATCTTAATGGTGTACACGTTTCGTGGCGGCATTCACCCCGGTCCGCATAGCGATCCCGGGTTCAAGGCTGCAACAAACACCAAACCCATCGAAGTGATGCCCGCTCCCGAGCAGGTTATCCTGCCGGTATCCATGCACATCGGCGCTCCCGCAAAGCCGATCGTGGCAAAGGGCGACATCGTGGACATGGGACAGATGATCGCGGAGGCCGGCGGCTTTGTCAGCGCACCGGTTCATGCGACCGTTTCGGGCAAGGTCATCGCGGTCGAGCCCCGTCTGCATCCCAATGGCAGCAAGGTCATGTCCATCGTCATTGAGAACGATGGCGAGGACCGCCTGCACGAGTCGGTTCATCCGTATGACTTCGCGTCGATGACGAACGACGAGCGCATCAATCTGATCTGGACTGCCGGTATGGTCGGCCACGGCGGCGCGACTTTCCCGACCCACGTCAAGATCAAGGGCGCTATCGGCACCGTTGACACGGTGATCGTCAATGCCGCAGAGTGCGAACCGTACATCACGAGCGACCATCGCCTGCTGCTCGAGCGTCCCGAAGAGGTTGTCGGCGGCCTGAAGATGCTGTGCGACATCATCGGCGCCAAGCAGGGCATCATCGGCATCGAGCTCAACAAGGAGAACGCTTTTGCCAAGCTCGAGGAGCTGATCAAGGACGACGATCGCCTGAAGCTCTACCCCCTGAAGTGTAAGTACCCGCAGGGCGCAGAGAAGCAGCTCATCAACGCCTGCACCGGCCGCGAGGTTCCCTCCGGCAAGCTGCCGGCCGACGCCGGCTGCGCGGTATTCAACGTCGATACCACCGGCGCGATCTACCGCCGCTTCACCACCGGCATGCCGGTCGTTCGCCGCGTTGTCACCGTTTCGGGCTCGGCGGTCGCCGATCCGAAGAACCTGGAGGCCCGCATCGGCACCCCGATCGTCAAGCTGATCGACGCCTGCGGCGGCCTGAAGGAAGCCCCCAACAAGCTGCTCATGGGCGGCCCCATGATGGGCAACGCCCAGTTCTCCCTCGACATCCCGGTTATGAAGGGCACGAACGCCTTCCTGTGCTTCTCGGGCGAGGAGGACAAGCGTGTCGAGGATCCCAAGTGCATCCGCTGCGGCAAGTGCATCGCGGCCTGCCCGATGCATCTGCTGCCCATGTACATGAACGTCTACGGCAAGCTTGGCGATCTGGACGAGTGCGTCAAGGTCGGCATGATGGACTGCATCGAGTGCGGTTCCTGCGCTTATGTCTGCCCGGCGCGCATTCCGCTGGTCGCGCAGTTCCGCCTGAGCAAGGGCCAGATCACGGCCAAGCGCATGGCTGCCAAGGCTGCCGCTGAGGCCAAGGCCAAGGCAGAGGCTGCTGCCGCCGAAGCCAAGAAGTAAGGAGGTTAAATTCGATGTATGATCTGAGTAAAGTCGTTGTCACCTCCTCGCCTCATATCAAGGCAGCTGACGACACCAGAAGCCTGATGCTCGACGTGTGCATCGCGCTGCTGCCGGCTCTGGCAGTATCCGTGCTCACCTTCGGCGCGCGCTCCCTGGTGCTCACCGTGGCAACTGTTATCGCCTGCGTACTGGCCGAGTGGCTGTACTGCAAGGTTTGTCATCTTCCCAGCTCGATCGGCGACCTGTCCGCAGTCGTCACCGGTATGCTGCTGGCGTTCAACGTTCCGGTCTCGGCGCCCGTCTGGATGCCTGTGATCGGCGGCGTATTCGCAATCATCATTGCCAAGATGCTGTTCGGCGGCATCGGCAAGAACTTCATGAACCCCGCGCTGGCCGGCCGTGCCTTCATGATGGCCTCCTGGTCGGGTCTCATGACCCTGTGGACCCGCGTCGGCGCCGACCTGCCGTTCTTCGGCTCGGTCACCGTCACCGATGCGATCTCCACCGCGACCCCCCTCGCAACCCTGAAGACCGGCGCTCTGCCGGACGCCACCATCGTTGAGATGCTGCTCGGTCAGACCGGCGGCTGCCTGGGCGAGACCTCGGCGCTGGCTCTGCTGATCGGCGGCGCGTACCTGCTGTACCGCAAGGTCATCACCATCAACATCCCGGCGGCGTACATCCTGACCGTTGCTGTCATCACCTTCGCGTTCCCGATGGGCGGCGGCGATCTGGCTTACCGCTTCCAGTGGATGCTGAGCCAGGTTCTGTCCGGCGGCCTCATGCTGGGCGCGATCTTCATGGCGACCGACTATGTCACCAGCCCGGTCACCTCGGATGGCCAGTGGATCTTCGGCGTGGGCTGCGGCCTGCTGACCGTATTCATCCGCTACTTCGGCGGTCTGCCGGAGGGCGTTTCCTACTCGATCCTGATCATGAACACCCTCGTTTGGACCATCGACAAGTACAACCGTCCGCGCATGTTCGGCTATCCCGAAAAGTCCAAGAAGAAGAAGGAGGCGCAGTAACATGAGCGAGAAGAAGAATGGCGGCTTTGGCGAAATCGCCAACCTGATCGTTGTCCTGGGCCTGATCACCCTGATCTGCGCGCTGCTGCTCGGCGCGGTCAACCAGGTCACCGCGCCCAAGATCGCGGAGAACCAGAAGGCCACCCGCGACGCGGCTATGGCGGAGATCATTCCGGGCGCGGAGTTCACCGACCTCGAGACCACCGTTGCGGGCGACAAGACCACGCCCGCGATCACCGGCGTCTATGAGGCGACTGTCGGCGGCGAGACCGTCGGCTACTGTGTCGAGGTTACCCCGTCCGGTTTCGGCGGCACCCTGACCATGATCGTCGGCATCAACGCGGACGGCACCGTTGCGGGCGCCAAGGTCAACAGCCACGGCGAGACCCCCGGCCTGGGTGCCAAGTCTCAGTCCGACTGGATCAATCAGTACGCCGGTATGCCGGCTGACGGCAGCCTGGCTGTCACCAAGGACGGCGGCACCGTCACCCCGATCACCGGCGCGACCATCACCTCGCGTGCTGTCACGCTGGGCGTCAACACCGCTGCAAATTATGTAGCGAGCCTGGGTTAAGGAGGAAGTTTGCAATGAGTTTTATGCAAGATCTGAAATCCGGCGTCCTCACCGATAACCCGGTTTTCATGCAGACCATCGGTCTGTGTCCGACTCTGGCGACCACGACTTCGCTGTCGAACGCCATCGGTATGGGCGTCGCGGCGACCGTTGTACTGGTTGCTTCCAACATCGTAATCTCCGCGCTGCGCAAGTTCATCCCTGATAAGGTTCGTATCGCAGCCTTCATCACCATCATCGCGGCGTTCGTTACCATCATCGACCTGTCGCTGCAGGCATTTATCCCGTCCCTGGCGGCTTCGCTGGGTCTGTTCCTGCCCCTGATCGTTGTTAACTGCATCATCCTCGGCCGCGCCGAGGCGTATGCGTCCAAGAACAAGGTGCTCCCCTCGGCCATCGACGGCATCGTCATGGGTCTGGGTTTCACCTTTGCGCTGGTTCTCATGGGCTTTGTCCGTGAGCTGCTGGGCGCTGGCACCATCGGCGCCGGTATCATCGGCGAGAAGGGCATTCAGCTCATCTCCCAGCCTGCTGTTATGATGATCCTGCCCGCCGGCGGTTTCCTCGCTATGGGCTTCATCTTCGCGGCTCTGCAGAAGATCATGGCCGGAAAGGAGGACAAGTAAATGTTTAATTTGCCTGCCTCTATGGGTATCACCGATATCCTATCCCTGGCCATCGCGGCCGTTCTGGTCAACAACTACATCCTGGTTCAGTTCCTGGGCTGCTGCTCCTTCTTCGGCGTATCGAAGAAGACCGACACGGCGGTCGGCATGGGCATGGCGGTTGTATTCGTCATGGCGCTCGCTTCCATCGTGTCCTGGGTCGTTTGGTACTTCGTTCTGGAGCCCCTGCACCTCGAGTACATGCAGACCATCGCGTTCATCCTGGTCATCGCGACTCTGGTACAGTTCGTTGAGATGTTTATGAAGAAGGCTATGCCCGCGCTGTACTCCGCGCTCGGCATCTTCCTGCCCCTGATCACCACCAACTGCGCGGTTCTGGGCGCTGCGATCACCAACATCGACAACGGCAACTCCTTCATCGGTTCGGTCGTTTACGGCGTTGCCGCCGGTATCGGCTATATGCTGGCGATCGTACTGTTTGCGACCATTCGCGAGCGTCTGGACGCCACTGCGAAGTGCCCCAAGTGCTTCGAGGGCTTCCCGATCTGCCTGATTTCTGCGGCGCTGCTGGCGATGTCCTTCATGGGCTTCTCCGGCCTGAGCATCTGGTAAGGAGGAAATTGGAATTATGGATATCATGAATATCGTTTCCGCGGCCCTGGTGCTCTTTATCATGGGCGTACTGTTCGCCCTGCTGCTCGGCTTCGCGTCCAAGGTGTTTGCCGTTGAAGTCGATGAGCGCATTCCGCTGGTTCGCGAGTGCCTGCCGGGCGCAAACTGCGGCGGCTGCGGCTATCCGGGCTGCGACGGCCTGGCTGCTGCCATCGTCGCGGGTACGGCTCCCATCAACGGCTGCCCGGTAGGCGGCGCTGCTGCTGCCGCGAAGATCGGCGCTGTTATGGGCGTTGAGGCTTCCACCGAGGAGCGCAAGGTCGCGCATGTTTACTGCAACGGCGGCTGTGCCGCCAAGGACAAGGCCAAGTACGAGGGCCTGCAGGACTGCAATGCGGCGCTCCGCGTCGCCGGCGGCCCCAAGGAGTGTGCGTTCGGCTGCATGGGTCTGGGCTCCTGTGTCAAGGCGTGTGCGTTCGGCGCGCTCGAGATCGTGGGCGGCGTTGCCAAGGTCAACCCGGATAAGTGCGTTGCCTGCGGCAAGTGTGTTGCGACCTGCCCCAAGAAGCTGATCGCTCTCGTTCCCGAGTCCAAGAAGGTTCATGTCAACTGCATGAACAAGGACAAGGGCGCACAGGCGATGAAGGTCTGTGACAACGCCTGCATCGGCTGCATGAAGTGCGAGAAGACCTGTAAGTTCGACGCCATCCATGTGGAGGGCAACGTCGCCAAGATCGACTACACCAAGTGCAAGAACTGCAAGATGTGCGCGAAGGCTTGCCCGAAGAACGCCATTGAGCCCATCCCGACTGCTGAGGAGAAGGCCAAGTTCGACGCCATGATGAAGGCACAGGCCGAGAAGGCGAAGGCTGCAGCGGAAGCTGCCAAGGCTGCCGCCGCTGAGGCCCCCAAGGCGTAAAATTGCAAAGCAACACAAAAAAGGCCGGCCATGCCGGCCTTTTTTCTTGCCTTATGATCCGCTTTTTCGTATAATGGTAGGGTATGAAGGAATGAGGTGCTGTTTTTGAAGGATTATCTGCACGTTCAAATGAGCGATGACGAGATCGGCCGGATGTCCGCGCTCGGTCTTGCGCATATCGGTGACTGCGTTTACGAGCTGGTCACCCGCGCCCATCTGGTTCAGGACGGCACACAGACCGCCCGCAAGCTGCACAGCCGCACAGTGGCCGAGGTCTGTGCCCACGCGCAGTACGAAGCCGCGCAGCGCATCCAGCCCCTGCTGACCGAGGAGGAGGACGCTGTGTTCCGGCATGGCCGCAACGCCAAACCCAAGACCATTCCCAAGGCGGCCAGCCATGCGGAGTACGCCTACGCCACCGCGATCGAGTGCCTGTTCGGCTGGCTCTATCTGAAGGGCCGCTATGACCGGATCAACGAGCTGTACGCCGTGATCCGCGGTGAGGAATAAAAGCAGCGCCGTCCGAAATTTCGGACGGCGCTGCTCTGCTGCGCTCCGCTTTAGCGGAACTGGTTGCGGTTTTTCTGCTCGCTCTGGCGATCGTTTTTCTGCTGGTCGTTCCGGCAGTTCTGCTGATTCTGCTGGTTCGGATTGTTCTGCTGGTTGCGGTTATTCTGCTGATCGTTTCTCTGATTGGACATGGAAAATCACCTCTTTCCTTGATTCGTGGGTAGTATGGACGAAAAAATCGCGGTTTATGCAAGAATTATCGCGCTTCCACCTTGCACTTTGCGCGGTTTTTTGATAAAATTTCATAGGTATTCAAATTCTGATCCGGTATAAAGGAGCGAAGATACAATGTCTGGACATTCCAAGTGGCATAACATTGCCAAGCGCAAGGGCGCAAATGATGCAAAGAAGGCCAAGGTTTTCACCAAGATCGGCCGTGAGATGGCAATCGCGATCAAGGAGGGCGGTTCGGCCAACCCCGAGAACAACAGCCGCCTGCGCGATGTTATTGCAAAGGCCAAGGCGAACAACATGCCGAACGACAATATCAAGCGCACCCTGGACAAGTATTCGGGCGCAAACGGTGCTGTCGATTACGAGGCGATCAACTACGAGGGCTACGGCGTCGGCGGCGTCGCGGTAATCGTCGAGACCTTGACTGAGAACCGCAACCGCACCGCGGCCGATGTCCGCCATCTGCTCGACAAGTTCGGCACCGGCATGGGCGCGCCCAACAGCGTTGCATGGCAGTTTGACAAGAAGGGCGTGCTCGTCATCGAGCGCGACGGTCAGGACGAGGATGAGGTCATGATGACCGCGCTGGACGCCGGCGCGGACGACTTCCAGGCCGACGACGAGACCTTCGAGATTTACACCAACCCGGACGATTTCGGTGCGGTTCGCGAAGCGCTCGAGCAGGCCGGCTTCACCTTTGCTCAGGCTGAGGTCGAGATGGTTCCGCAGAACTATATCTCCCTGACGAACGAAGAGGATATGGCCAAGATGCGCAAGCTGCTGGACAACCTCGAGGACAACGATGATGTGCAGAACGTCTGGCACAACTGGGAGAACGAGGACGAATACGAGGGCTGATTGCAGCCGCGAAAAAACGCAGGAGATTATACAGACTCCTGCGTTTCTTTGTGTGCGGAAAAAAGAGAAATGTGAGGAAAATAAAAAAAGACTGAAAGCGCCGGAAAAGACTGCAAAACAGTAAAAAATGTGCTGTTAAAAACCGAAAGTATATGGGAATGGAGCATTTGAAAAAATATTACAATAGGCAAAATGACGAAAAACCACCGATTGCGGCTGTGAAAACAGACTAAATCACGATTTGTTCAAAATGCACCAAAACTTCGTTGACACTATCAGGCGGACGTGGTACTCTTACAGGCGGAAGAATAGAACTTATTTGAAAGAGGGAACCATTATGACAACTTTGTTTAGCATTGCGATCGCGATGCTGGCCGGCTTGATGATGTCTCGCCTGGCCAAGAAGCTGGGTCTCCCGGCTGTCACCGCCTATCTGGTCGCCGGTATCCTGATCGGACCGTATTGCCTGGGCCGCCTGGGCATCGAGGGCTTGGGCTTTGTCACCCATGACTCGGTCACCGCGCTGTCCATGTTCTCCGAGGTCGCGCTCGGCTTCATCGCCTTCTCGATCGGCAATGAATTCCGCCTGTCGCAGCTCCGCGAAACTGGTAAGCAGGCCACTGTCGTTGCGATTTTTCAGGCGCTGATGGCCACCGTACTCGTCGACCTTGCGTTGGTCGGCCTGCACTTCGTGCTGGGTGAGGACAAACTGCCGCTGACCGCCTGCCTGATTCTGGGCGCGGTTGCGACCGCGACGGCCCCCGCTGCAACGCTGATGGTTGTCCGTCAATATAAGGCCAAGGGCCCTGTGACCGATATCCTGCTGCCTGTCGTCGCGCTGGACGATGCGGTTGGCCTGATCGTCTTCGCGATCTCGTTCGGCGTTTGCCGCGCGATCGCCGAGGGCGCGTTCAGTCTGGTCGGCATCATCGTCGAGCCGTTGATCGAGATCGTGGCCTCGCTGGCGCTGGGCGCACTCATGGGCTGGGTTTATACCTGGTGCGAGCAGTTTTTCCACTCGAACAGCCGCCGTATGTCGATGTCCGTCACCTTTGTCATCCTGACCGTCGCACTGTCCATGCTCGAGTTCCATGTCGGCGGCATTACGATCGGCTCTTCCTCGCTGCTGGTCTGCATGATGCTGGGCACGGTGTTCTGCAACATCTGCGATTACTCGGCTGAGCTGATGGATCGTGTCGATGGTTGGACGACCCCGCTGTTCGTCCTGTTCTTTGTTCTGAGCGGCGCCGAGCTCGAACTGAGCGTTTTCTCCGACGTGGCTGTCGTCGGCATCGGTGTGGTTTACATTCTGTTCCGCTCGTTGGGCAAGTACTTTGGCGCGGGCATCAGCGCGCGCGCGACCCACTGCAACCACAATATCTGCAAGTATCTGGGTATCACGCTGCTGCCGCAGGCGGGCGTTGCGCTCGGCATGTCGATGAAGGCACTCGAGTTCGGCGGCATGACAGGTACGCTGGTGCGCAATGTCACCCTGTTCTCTGTTCTGATCTACGAGCTGGTCGGCCCGCTTGCCACCAAGAAGGCACTGCTGGCCGCAGGAGAGATCAAGCCCGAGGGTCGGGTATCCAACCGCGGCAATTCTCCCAAAGCGCACAAGGCCTAAAAAAAGACATAAGAAAACGGATGCGAAACCGCATCCGTTTTTTTATTCCCGAATCATATGGATCTCCACATTGGGCGAGGAGATCGAGGAGGAAAGCGCAAAGGAAAAATTCTGAACATTTTCGTCCCGATGCGTGCCCGCAAAGTGGAACGTTCCGATGATCTGCACCATGCCTTCGTCGTCAGCGTCGTATTTTTCCGCGATATGCGCGGTGATTCCGAAATAACGGGCGGCCAGCCGCTGAAGCTGCTGGGAGACCGATTCGGAATCCCGTGTCATCACCTTGACCAGGGCGATCGATTGCTGTACAGGACGATGCCGGGTGTGGAGCAGCTTAAACGCGGACAGAATCAGCAGAATGAGCCCGGCGCTCAGCAGCGAAGCGACATAAAATCCGGCGCCTACGCACAGACCGACGCAGGCGGTCGCCCATAGACCGGCGGCCGTGGTGACACCTTTGATCGAGCTGCGCTCATGAATGATCGTGCCAGCACCCAAAAAACCGATACCCGGGATGATCTGACAGCCCATGCGCGCCGGATCAAAGCCGCCGCCATACTGCCGCAGCGTGAGCATGATGAGCTGTCCGGTGGTCATGACGATGCAGGCGCTCAGTGCGACCAGCATATGAGTGCGGATTCCTGCCGGATGCTGTGTGCGTTCGCGTTGGGTGCCGATGATGACGCCGATCAGCATGGCGAAGAAAAGGCGCAGGATGATATCTGTATAGGTGATCATGCGATCCCTCCCGTCACACGTCGGCGGTCTGCGGACGCGGCTTCGCCGGGAGGAAGCAGGGAAGAGCGGCCAGCTCCCGGGTGAACCAGTCGCTGCGGACAGCGGCCTGTGAGGTGGAAAAACAAACCTTAAAGCAGATGCGGTAGCAGCCGCCCTCGGGATAATATGTAAATTCCTGCATGTTGGCATGGTAGCGGCTGCTGGTAATACGTAGCGCGTCCATGGCCTCTTCCAGTGCATCGGCCTTGCAGCACAGTTCAATGTTGGTATAATAGGTTTCGAAGCCGGGCATATGGTGCTGAATGGTCTCAAAAACGGTCAGCGTGACAAAGACGCAGGCGGCACAGAGCAGGGCGATATCGTAATAACCCGCGCCCGCGGTCAGGCCCATGCAGGCACAGGCCCACAGGCTGGCGGCAGTGGTCAGGCCCTTGATCGAGTTGCCCTCGCGGATGATGGTGCCCGCGCCCAGGAAACCGACGCCCGAGACAACCTGCGCGCCTAGGCGGTTGACGTCAAAGCTGCCGCCCATGACATAGGCGTATTGATGCCAGATCATGACGCCGGTGATCATGGCGACACAGGCGCCGAGCGACACCAGCATATGCGTGCGCAGGCCGGCGGGACGGTGGGTTCGTTCGCGCTCCAGACCGACGACCAGACTGATGAACATTGCGGTCAGCAGCCGAAACAGAATGTCTGAAAAGGTAAGATTCATTTTGATGATACTCCTATGCGGTCACTTGGATGCTTCGATCATGGTGTCCAGGCGAAAAGCGTGCGTGGACGGGCCGAGATGGTAGAGAAATGTCTCGCGGGATTCGCGCTGGTGGGGACCGGTGAAGCGCGCCTTGAAGGTCACGCGGTACTGGTTGTCCTTCTGGATGAATTCGATGTCCTCGATGGCGGCGTCATACTGCCTGGCCAGATTCTGCACGGCGCGGATCGATTCATCATAAGAAGAACACATGAGATCGACTGTGATGACCGAGCCCTTTGCGCCCAGCATGCGCTGCTGCAGCAGTTCAAAGATGGTCAGGGTGACATAAACGGCGACTGCACAGGTGAGAGAGACAGCATAAAAGCCTGCGCCCGCGCACAGGCCCATGCAGGCGGTCGCCCAAAGGCTGGCAGCGGTGGTCAGGCCCTTGATGGAAAAGCCCTCGCGCAGAATGGTGCCCGCGCCCAGAAAGCCGACGCCCGGGATGACCTGGGCGGCCAATCGGGCAGGGTCGGGCGAACCGCCGAGCGCGGTGTAATCGTGCCACATGACTTCGCCTGTAATCATGATAACGCAGGCGCCGAGTGCGACCAACATATGGGTGCGCAGGCCGGCAGGACGATGGCTGCGCTCGCGCTCTGAGCCGACGACAATGCCGATCAGCATGGCGGTCAGAAATCGCAGCAGCACGTCCTGGATAGTGATGATCATGGAGATCCTCCTTCAAAATGAAGATTTCTTTAAGAAAACGTTTGCGGGACGAAAACATAGAAAAATTTCCATGGAAAGCGGACGCAAACGAATAGGATTGTTTAGATAACTTATGATACTCTGGAAATCGGATTTTGTCAATATGTATAAAAGCGTTCCCTCCCAAAAGCATGTTTATTTCCATCCTGTGCAGAAAACCTGCCCCGCGAAGAATGTGTTTTTCTTGTGAACGGGGCCGGAACGGTTGCAATATCGGCCATCATCAGCTATAATAAGCATGTGTGCTGTGCGCATTTTCGTGCGGCGCAATTTGTGTAAAATAAAGGAAGAGTAAGCTATGAGTGCATCCAAGCAGAAAAGGGAACGCCGCGAGGCGCGCGCCCAGGGCGCCGATAAAAAGACCCTGCGCGCACAGGAACAGGCGGCCGAGCAGGCCAAGAAGCGCCGCAGCATGCGCAATGTGACGATCATTGTTTTGGTGATCCTTCTGGTATTCGGCGGTATGATCGGCGTGTTTGCGTCTCCGGCGACCTATCGGTCGGTCGAAGCGGCCGAGGTGGGCGGACAATCCCTGTCGGCTACTGAATATAACTATTTTTACTGCTCCGTGCGTAACCAGTACCTGCAGCAGTATAACTCGTTCATGAGTCAGCTCGGCACGACCCTGACCGCGGCCGATATGGAAGCGATGGAATATGAGGAAGGCAAGACCTGGAAGGATGTCTTCACCGAGGAGACGGCCGATATGATCGCGCGCGTGACCGCGCTGACCGCGCTGGCTGACGCAGAGGGCATCGGCGTGGATGCCGATACCCAGTCCCAGCTCGAGGAAGCCAGCGGGATGATCGAGGACGCGGCGGCTGAGGCTGGCGTTTCGGTCGACGCTTACCTGACTCAGATGTACGGCAAAGGCATGACTTACGAGCTGTGGCAGGAGCTGGCCGGACGCGCCGCTCTGGCCGATTCCTATGCGACCTACAAGACGGACAGCTTTACTTATTCGGATAGCGAAGCAATCGCGTATTACGACGAGCATGAGGCCGATTACCGCACTTATTCTTATCGCTCTTATCTGATCCCGGTTGATGATGGTGAGGATGTTGACGCGGTCGAAGCGGCATCTGCGGCGAAGATTCAGGCCGACGATTTCGTTGCCCGCCTGAACGCGGGCGAGTCGTTCGCCGATCTTGCGATCGAATTTGCGGATGAGGATTCCAAGTCCTACTATGAGGATTCCGATCTGACCCTGTATGAAGACACGCTGGCAAACTCGATCTCGAGCGTTTACAGTGATTGGGTCACCGATCCGGCGCGCAAGGCGGGCGATGTGACCCAGATCGCCGATCCTTCGACGAATGATATTTATGTTGTGAGCTTCCTGGGCGCGAGCAGCGACGACAATGCTGCCAAGGTCGAAAAGGCGCTGCCCGACATGCAGGCGAACGCCTATGAGTCCTGGCTGGCCGGGGAGATGGAAAACTACCCTGTTACCGAAAAGACGATGGGCCTGTATTTCGCCGACCGGGCGAACTGAGACGCATAAAAATCCGGAGGATTCGATCCTCCGGTTTTTTTTATCCTCTGAGCTTGTTCACCGCGCGGCGGAGCAGGTTTTTCGCCTTGGTAGCCGCGCTGTCCCGGCAGAGTATGTCGGCCTGTTCGGCGATCGTCCGGCTGTCCAAGGCGGCGAAAAAGGCCGTGCGGCCGTGCGGGCAGGCAACCGAGAGGTCGGCGGCCGGGTTGGCCGCGAGCGCACGATCGAGATCGGTCGCAGTCATGCGCAAGGCGGGCGCAATGCGGGCGCGGAGCCGCTCGCCCTTTTCGGAGTGGACGAGCAGGAGCGAGGTGCCCTTGCCATCGAAGAAATCGGGCTGTGCCTTTTTGACGCCCCAGTAGTCGGCCAAGGTCAGGTCGGCTTCCCGCCCAGCCGATTTGAACGCGCAGTCGTAGCATGAGGGGCGCAGGTCGAGGTCGCGGAGAAACAGCCGCAGATAGGGATCGCGGGTGAGCGGCTGGCAGGTCGTGCCCCGTTCGGTCTCAATACGCATCGAGAAGGTCAGCCAGCCGTTCGACTTGTCGCGGAAGGAGGCCGATTTGACCGGGCTGCCCTGCTCGGCCAGATAGCGCTGCCAGACGACGGGCGAAGGCACGCCGTGACAGATGATGTCCTGAAGGTAGAGGTGGTCATAGTCTTTGCCCAATACCGCGCGGAGGCCGCCGGTCTGACAGGGCGTGCCCGAAAAGAGCACGGGCGTGCCCGCGTCGAGCAGAGCCTTGATCTCAGAATAGCAATTGCCGATCTCGCTCTGTACGTATTTAGAGCCTTGCATCCGAATGATATCGGCAGGATCGCGGGTGACGATATGGCGCACGGTGAAATCCCCGTCAAAGACGGGCGCGCAGACCGCGCCGCCGTCCGACAGGATGGCGCGGGCGAGCAGGGCGAACACGCCGCCCGAGGAGCTGGCGAGCCGGGTCTCCTCGTCCTTGTTGATGGCCGCCCAGGCAGCCGGGCGGGGATAGGAGGCCGGTTCGCGGTTCACCGGACAGATGCGGGCGCACTTGCCGCAGTTGATGCAGGCGCTCTGGCCGATGGCCGGGCGCAGGAAGCCCTCGTTGTCGGCCTTCATTGTGATGCAGCCCACCGGGCAGACGGCCGCGCAGGCCGCGCAGCCGGTGCAGCGGTTATAGTTGGTGATATGTTCCATGGGTGTTTCCCCCGTTTTACGCAGAATTCTGTATCCAGCATACCATATAATCGCCCAAAAGAAAAGACTCCCGAGTCGGGAGTCTTTTGCATCTCTGGGATTACTTGCACTTCGCGAGCAGGGCTTCCCACTTTTTGTCGACCCATGCCTGGGCCTCTTCGAGGATCCATTCGTTGCCCTTCTGGAAGCAGTGCTTGAAGCGTCCCTGCACCTTCATGAACTCGGTGACAGGCAGCTTCTTCTTGGGTTCGTAGGTCAGATGGTACTCACCCTCGACGACCTCGAACATCGGCCAGACGCAGGTGTCGACCGCGAGCTTGGTGATCATCGCCAGATCCTCGGCCGGGTAGCGCCAGCCGCGCGGGCAGGGGGAGAGCACGTTCAGGAAGGCCGCACCCGGGGTGTAGATGGCCTTGTGCGCCTTGTCGTGCAGGTCCTTCATGTTGCCGACGTAGGTGGTCTGGGCGACATAGGGGATGCCGTGGGCGACCATGATCTCGGTCAGGTCCTTCTTGTTCTGGCGCTTGCCGGTGGAAACCGAGCCGACCGGGGTGGTGGTGGCGTCCGCGAAGCGCGGGGTGGAGGACGAGCGCTGGATGCCGGTGTTCATGTAGGCCTCGTTGTCGTAGCAGACGTAGACCATGTCGTGACCGC
>CAMEPU010000007.1 GCA_945932315.1 uncultured Clostridia bacterium | reverse complement strand
TATACCGACGTCATCCAGTTCTTCATGCTGATCATCTTCGTCTATCTGATGATCCCGACGTCCAGCCTTGTTCACATGGGCGGTTTCTCGAACTTCTGGGCCAATCTGGATAAGAGCTACCTCGTGCCCCATATCAACGGCGAGATTCTGGGCGATATCATCACCTATCTGGTGTTCACGCTCGCGGGCGCTGAGATGTGGCAGCGTGCCTTCGCCGCCAAGGACAAAAAGTCCGCCAAGCGCGGCATGTTCCTCGGCACCTCGGTCTACGCGGTTACGATCCTCCTCATTCTCTTCATGGGCCTAGCTGCCCAGCAGCTTTTGCCCAACGTCGTTGACTCCTACGGAAGCGCAGACGCAGTCATCCCCGCGCTCGCGGTCGCCGTTCTGCCCACCGGCCTGACCGGTCTTGCACTGGCCGGCATCCTCTCGGTCATGATGAGTACGGCCGACAGCTATCTGCTCGTCGCGGTACAGACCTGTGTCCATGACCTCGGCAAGACCTTTAACCCGAAGATGAGCGAGAAGCACGAGCTGATGCTGTCCCGTATTTTCTCGGTCGTGCTTGCACTGGGCGCGCTGATCATCGCGCTGTACATCAAGAGCGCCTATGACGTCATCAGCTTCGCCTGGTCGTTCTACGCGGCGGCAGCCGGTCTCCCCGCTCTCGCAGCCCTTTACTGGAAGAAAGCGACCCATGCGGGTGTTGTCGCCGGCATGGCGGGCGGTTTCATCGTCTGTGTCGGCTGGAAGCTGGCGGGTCTGCCCTTCGGTCTGGGCGCCACCGTTCCGGGCGCGATCGTATGCGGCATCCTGCTCGTCACGGTCAGCCTGGCGACCTACAAAAAGAAAGAATACCCTCTCGTATAAGTTTTTTTCCTCTTTTTCCAAAACCGAAAACCGCGCAGGCAAAAATGCCTGCGCGGTCTTTTTGCAAGCAAAAACGCATGGAACCAAATTCCATGCGTTTTTAGCATTTTTTCTGCTTTACTTCAGCAAATCGCAGTCCGGCCGACGACGGACATAATCCATGATCACGTCCGCGACGCCCTCGAAGCCCAGTTTGGAGCTGTCAAGCGACAGATCGTAATTCCGCGCGTCATCCCAGCTCTTGCCGGTATAATACTTGTAATACTTGGCGCGATAGTCATCGGTCTTCTCGATCAGACGCATGACCTCGCGCTCGGACATGCTGTTGACCTTCATCGCCTCACGCAGGCAGAAATCGGGGCGCGCATGCACGAACACCGAAACAACACCCGGCTTGCTGCTCAGGATATGATCGGCACAGCGGCCGATGATGATGCAGTCGCCCTCCTCGGAGAGCTGGCGGATGATCTTCGCCTGCAGCGCATAGAGATTATCTTCCTTGGTGAACCCGGCGCTCTCGGGCTTGAGCACGTTGCGGTGGTCGACGCCGCCCGTTTTGATCAGCGCGCGCAGCGGAGATTTCAGTTTCTCATCCTCAAACACACGGGGATTGATACCGCTGTCCTCGGAGGCCATCGCGATGATTTCGCGATCATAGTAGGGGATATTCAAACGCTCCGCCAGCATCTTGCCGACCGTGCGGCCGCCGCTGCCGTAATGACGGGCGATGGTGATAACCGTATTGGCCATAATCGAATCCTCCCTTGTCCATATTCCTGCTATTATTATAGCACAGCAGAACACCGGGTAGCAAGGCTTCCTTCCAGGAATTGCCTGCGTCATGCAAAAAGCGGATCCGCATCTGCGCGAATCCGCCTGTCAAACCATATTCTGATTTACTCGCCGAGGTAAGCCGCCTTGATCGAGGGATCGTTCATCAGCTCGTGGGAATCGCCCGACTTGACGATCTTGCCGGTCTCGAGCACGTAGGCTCGGTTGGCGATCGCAAGCGCCTTCTTGGCGTTCTGCTCGACCAGCAGGACGGTGACGCCCTGTGCGCTGATTTCCTCGATGATCTTGAACACCTCGCTGACAAACAGCGGGGACAGACCCATCGAAGGCTCATCCAGCAGCAGGATCTTGGGCTTGCTCATGAGCGCGCGGCCCATCGCCAGCATCTGCTGCTCGCCGCCAGACAGCGTACCCGCCATCTGGTTGCGGCGCTCCTTCAGGCGGGGGAACCGCTCGTAAACCATGTCGAAGCTGGCCGCGACCTCTCCCTTGTCCTTGCGGGTGTAAGCGCCCATCAGCAGATTCTCGTAAACCGAGAGCTGCGAGAAAATGCGGCGTCCCTCAGGCACGTGGGACATGCCGTGCGTGACGATCTTATGGGCGGGCATGCGGGTGATGTCCTTGCCCTCGAAGGTGATCGAACCGCTCTTGGCCTGCAGCAGGCCGGTGACCGTGTGCAGGATCGTGGTCTTGCCTGCGCCGTTCGCGCCGATCAACGCGACGATATCGCCCTCGTTGACCTCAAAGGAGGCGCCCTGGATGGCATGAATCATGCCATAGTATACATTGATATCTTTGACTTCCAGCATTGCCATTGCAGCTTCCTCCTTATTCGCCCAGATATGCCGTGATGACTTCGGGGTTGTTGAGAACGTCTGCCGGCTTGCCCTTGGCCAGCTCCCGACCAAAGTTCAGCACATAGATGTACTCGCAGATGCCGGAAACCAGCTTCATGTCGTGCTCGATGAGCAGAATGGTCACACCATACTTCTTGCGGACGTGCTGGATGGTCTCCATCAGCTCGCCGGTCTCCTGCGGATTCATGCCCGCGGCGGGCTCGTCGAGCAGGAGGAGCTTGGGATTGGTGGCCAGTGCGCGCGCAATCTCGAGCTTTCGCTGCTTGCCATAGGGCAGGTTGGACGCCTTGTAATCGTACTGGCGGTCGAGATCGAACTCCTTGAGGATGTCGATCGCGCGCTCGTCCATCTCGCGCTCGCGCTTGCGATAGCTGCCGATATGGAGGAAGGAATCGACCAGCGGATAGCGAACCGAATAATCAAAGCCGACCTTGACGTTATCCAGCACACTCATGCCCGAAAACAGGCGGATGTTCTGGAAGGTGCGGGCGACGCCCATATGGGAGATCTTCTGCGGATTGACGCCGACAAGATTCTGCCCATCCAGACGAATGCCGCCGTCGGTCGGACGGTACACGCCGGTGAGCATGTTGAATACCGTGGTCTTTCCCGCGCCGTTGGGGCCGATCAGGCCGACCAGGCCGCCCTTCTCAATGGACATATTGAGCGCATCGACCGCGCGCAGGCCGCCGAAGGAAATGCCCAGATCAGTGACTTCAAGCATTGCCATGTTCGGTTGCCTCCTTTCGCGCCGCCGCTTCCTTGCGTTCCAGCTGCTTCAGATTTCTCTTTTCCATAAAGTTCTTTTTAAACTTCGAATTATTGGCCAGCATCATCACGATCAACAGAATCGCATAGGCGAGCATGCGGTAATCGGAGAACTCGCGCAGCATCTCGGGCAGGACGGTCAGGATCGCCGCCGCGATGATCGAACCGCGCATGTTGCCGATGCCGCCCAAGACGACGAATACCAGAATCAGGATCGAGGTGTTGTAATCGAACTTGACCGGGCCGATCGAGGAATAGTTGAGGCCGTACAGCGCGCCGGCAGCGCCCGCGAGCATGGCCGAAAACAGGAAAGCGATCAGCTTGACCTTGGTCGAATGGATGCCGACCGACTCTGCCGCGATGCGGTTATCGCGCAGCGCCATGACCGCGCGGCCGGTGCGGCTGTTCATAAAATTGAATACCAGGAACAGGGTGATCAGAATCAGCACGAAGCCCGAGGTGAAGGTCGAGATCTTGGTGACGCTGACCGTGCCCATCGGGCCGTTGATCAGCATTTTGCCGGTCGCCGCGTCCATGCCGAGCGCCATCTGATCCTTCATGCCGAAGTGCAGGCCGTTCACGTCTTTGCCGACATAAACGCACTGCATCAGATTTTTGATGATCTCGCCGAAGGCCAGCGTGACAATCGCGAGGTAGTCGCCCTTGAGACGCAGGGCGGGCACGCCGATGATGATGCCCATCACGCCTGCGAGCAGCGCTCCGATCACCATCGCGACAACAAGACGAACGGGAGCAAACGGGATGACGTCAGCCAGGGACTGCGCAACCAGCACGCCGCTGAAGCAGCCGACGCTCATGAAGCCGGCGTGACCCAGGCTGAGTTCGCCCATGATACCGACCGTCAGGTTGAGCGCGATGGCTGCGACGATATAGGCGCACACGGGGACGAGCAGACCGGACAGCAGGCTCGAGAGCATACCCATGGTCTTCAGAACACTGATAATGATGAAAGCCGCGATCACGATGGCGTAGGTGACGATGCAGCTGCGCGAATAGTCGCTGAATTTCTTTTTCTGCAACATATTGGACACCTCACACCTTTTCGTTCATCTTCTTGCCCATCAGGCCGGTCGGCTTGACAAGCAGTACGACAATCAGAACCGCAAATACGACCGCATCTGAGAGCTGCGTCGAAATATAGGCGCTGCCCAGAATCTGGATCACGCCGAGCAGCAGGCCGCCGATCATCGCGCCCGGAATGGAGCCGATGCCGCCGAATACCGCCGCGGTGAACGCCTTGATGCCGGGCATCGAACCGGTGGTCGGCTGCAGGGTCGGATAAGCCGAGCAGAGGAGCACGCCCGCGATGGCGGCCAGCGCGCTGCCGATGGCAAAGGTCATGGAGATGGTGGAGTTGACGTTGACGCCCATGAGCTGCGCCGCACCCTTGTCCTCAGACACCGCGCGCATCGCGCGGCCCATCTTGGTCTTATTGATGAACAGCGTCAGCGCGATCATGATGACAATGCACGCGAGGACGGTCACAATGGTGATGCCGCTGATGACGAGCTGACCGTCAAACAGGCGGATGCCTTCAAACTTGACCGCGGACGGGAACACGATCGGGCTGGAGCCGAACGCGAGCTGCGCCGCGTTCTGCAGGAAGTACGAAACGCCGATCGCGGTGATCAGAACGGCCAGCGAGGGCGCCGTGCGCAGCGGCTTGTACGCCAGCCGCTCGATGGTCACGCCCAGCACGGTGCAGACGATCGCCGCGACGAGCACCGACGCCCAGGTCGGCAGCCCGTACAGGCTGGTCGCGTAGAAGGAAACGTAGGCGCCGACCATGATGACGTCGCCATGCGCGAAGTTCAGCATCTTGGCAATGCCATAAACCATGGTATAGCCGAGCGCGATGATCGCATATACGCTTCCCAGGCTGATGCCGTTGATCAGATAGGAAAGAAAGGTCATACCGAAACACACCCCAATTTATTTTTCTTTTCAATAACCTTCGATCGGCCCGCCCCGTGGACGGACTCATCGAGGGCAATTGCCTTGCTTGATATCTGCCATAGATGTGGGGAAAGAGGGCTGTCTTTTGACAACCCTCTTTGCTTGCCACATGAAAGAAATTACATATTGACGTAAACGCCGTCGGTGACCTTAACGCCAACAGGCTGCTTGGAAACCTCGCCCGCGGTGGACCAGGTCATGCCGGAACCGGTCAGGCCGTCTACGCTGAAGTCAGAAGCGGTGAAGGTCTCGATCATCTTCTCGCAGATGGTCTGCGCATCCATATCGGGGGTCAGGCCAGCCTTCTCGATGGCGGCGTAGATCGCGTAGATGCAGTCATAGCCGTCGGCAGCGAACTGGTTGGGCTCCTCGCCGTACGCAGCAGCATACTTGGTAACGAAGTCCTTGGAACCCTCGTCAGCGGCGTTGAAGGGGGTCATCAGCATCAGACCCTCAGCCAGAGAGGTGTCAAAGCCTTCCAGAGTCAGGATGCCGTCCATGCCGTCGCAGCCGAAGAAGTTCGGCGCGTAGCCCATGGACTTGGCCTGCGCCAGAATCAGGGATGCGGGGGTGTAGTAGATCGGCAGGAATACCAGGTCAGCGCCGGCAGACTTCGCATCGGTCAGCTGAACGGAGAAGTCGGTGGTGGTGTCGGACGGGAAGGTGGTGGTGCTGACGATCTCAAGGCCAATCTCGGAAGCCTTGGCAGCAAACGCGGTGTAAATACCGGTGGAGTACGGATCCGCGTTGTTGTAGATAACCGCTACCTTGGTGCCCAGCGCGTTGTCAACGATGTACTGTGCCGCAGTCGTGCCCTGATTGGGGTCGGTGAAGCAAACCTGGAACACGTTGTCACGGCCGCTGGTGACGTCGGTGGAAGAAGCGGAGGGGGTCAGCTGGAAGATGCGGTCATTGTAGCTCTCAGCCGCAACCGCCGCGCAGGAACCGGAAGTGGTGCAGCCGTACAGGATCTGCATGCCCCAGTCCTTCAGGGTGTTGTAAGCGGAAACGCCCTTCTCGCCCTCAGCCTGGTCGTCCTGATAGTTCATCTCGAACTGTACGCCGCCCAGAGCGTTGATCTCCTCGATGGCGATCTCAGCGCCCTGCTTGGTCGCCAGACCGTAAACAGCAGCCGAACCGGTGGTGGGGCCGATGCCGCCGATCTTGAATACGCCGCCCTCAGCGCCGGAAGCCGCCGCAGAGGAAGCCGCGCCGGACGCCGCAGCACCCGAAGAAGCAGAAGAGGCGCCGCCGCCGCAGCCAGCCAGTACGGAGACCAGCATGGTGCACGCAAGCGCCAAGGAAAGTACCTTTTTCATGATAATCCTCCTAAGATGATTCAAAGTCTCGGGGAAAAAGGGAACCTCTCCCCCGATCGTCTAAAATTATACTACATTTTTCTCTGCTTGTGCAGGATTTTTTATTTCATCCTGCATTTTTGGAGATTCCGCCGATTCGACTCCGTTCTTTACACCGACTTTTCGGCACTTTCACAAAACAGTTCTTTTTTTATCTCCAAATTTCCAGAACAGCCAAAAAAATTTTGGTTTTTTGCCCATTTGCCCGGATTCTTGTCAGTTGCGATCGGCTGCAGTCACAGAGCGAACAGCGATTCGAGCATCCGCGCCACACCGTCCTCATCATTCGGCGGTGCGATCCGGTCTGCCGCTTTTTTTGCGCCTTCCGTGCCGTTTTCCATCGCAATTCCGATTCCCGCCCAGGAAATCATGTCGATATCGTTATCCGCGTCGCCGAAAGCGACAGTTTGAGACTCCGTGAGCCCCAGTCCTGCAAGCACGGTTGCAAGGCCGGCCCGCTTTCCCGCGTTCCGGTGCGCGATCTCCAGAAGCTGCGGCACAGAGGAGGTGACGTACAAGTCGTCCCGCAGTCCGGCAAGCAGTTTCCACAGCGCCGCCTTTTTTTCAGGATCCCCCACGACGACGTCCAGACTCTCCAGCTCGTCCGCGTGCGACAGGATGAATCCCTTCACGTCGGCGACCGGCTCGCGGGTGGATTGGATATACGGGATCGCGGCAGCTGACGCGCCGTGGGCGACCGGATCGGCCACGTAGGCCGCGTCCGCGTAGGGACGCCCTTCGATAAAGCACTCAAAACAGACCTTTTCCTCTGCCAGCGCGTGCAGGATATCGGCAGCTGCGCCGGGCGCGAGCACGGTGCGCCGGATGCATGCGCCGGTCGGCACGTGCCAGACCGTCGCGCCGTTGGAACAGACTGCGTATTCCACGCCTTCGATCCCGAGCACAGCCTGGGGCAGCGAAGTGAACGAGCGTCCGCTGGCAACAACGACATGCACACCGCGCGCGATCAGCTTTTCCAGAATCTCCCTGGTATACGGGCTGAGCACACCGCCCGGTCCAAGCGTCGTCCCGTCCAGATCGAGCGCCACACAGGCCAGCCCGCTCTCCATTCTGCTCTCTCCCCTTTTCTTACCGCAATATCTGTTATTCAGTATACCTGCCAAAATCCGACTCGTCAAACGTTTTCGCGCATCAGCTTGACAAAATCGTCCTTTTATCGTAGGATACCAAATAAAAAGTGCAATGAACCAGAAATCGAATCGGGAGGATAACACATGGCTGACGTGATCTATTTGGACACATTTGATGAAGAGCCGGATATCGGCGCGATGAACCGGGAGGAGCTGCTCTCCTGCCTCGACACGCTGCGTGAAAAAATTTCCGCGCTTGACGAGCTCGAGCCGCGCGATATGGAAAGCGAAGAATATGAAGACTGGGGCGAGCGCCACGAGCAGCTCGAGGATCTGGTGGACGAAATTCTTGACCGGCTGGATGACATGGAATAATTTTTCGGCCATCTGAAATTTTTGGCATTTCCCGCTCCCACATATTTTGATTTTGGCTGTAAATACTACCACTACACACACAGAAAAAACCGAATCTGGGAGGCCATATGATATGAAAGCAACGGGCATTGTCAGAAGGATTGACGACCTTGGCCGCGTCGTCATTCCCAAGGAAATCCGCCGCACCATGCGCATCCGCGAGGGTGACCCGCTGGAGATTTACACAGACCGGGACGGCGAAGTGATTTTTAAAAAGTACTCGCCGATGGGAGAGCTCGGCACTTTCGCGGGCGAGTTGGCCGAAGCGCTGTCACGGACAGCCGGACTTTCCTGCGCGATCTGTGACCGGGACGCGGTGATCGCGGCGGCAGGCGGCGCAAAAAAGGAGATCCTCGAAAAGGCGATCTCCCCCGACCTCGAGCTGCTGATGGAGCAGCGCCACATCTACGAGCACGACGGCTCGGATGCCGGCGTCAGCCTTTCAGGCAGCGAACCATACCGTGTGCTGGTCGCCGCGCCCATCATCTCCGAGGGAGATGTGACCGGCTGTGTCGCTTTTCTCAGTGAGGACGACGCCTCCCGGCCGACCGAGGTCGAGTCCAAGCTCAGCCAGACGGCGGCCAGCTTCCTGGCCAAACATGTCACTATGTAAAAAACGGCAGACGGCGGAATTTTCCGCTGTCTGCCGTTTTCTGATTGTCAGAATTTGCAGGCGCGCCGGAGCGCAGCCACCGTTTCAAAGCAGTAGGTCGGGCGGTAAATCGTCGTACGCAGCTCGTCCAGCGTGGCCTCACCGGTCAGGAGCAGGCAGGTGTCCACCCCGGCGTTGATGCCGCAGGCGATGTCGGTGTACAGGCGGTCGCCCACAACCAGCGTCTGCTCCGGCGTGAAGCCGCTCTGCTCGATGCAGAGGTCGACCATGCGCCGGGCAGGCTTGCCGAAATAGTGTGGATGGCGGCCGGTCGTGTCGGTCAGCATGTGGCAGATCGCGCCGCAGTCCGGGATGAAGCCGAAGGGCGCGGGACAGCGCAGGTCGGGATTGGTCGCAAACCAGGGCAACGCGGTGGTCTGCAGCAGCTCGGACGCCGCGCACAGCTTTTCATAGGTGAGCGAGCTGTCATAGCCGACGAGCAGTGCGGCGAGATCGTCCCGCCATTCTGTGACGGCGTTCACGCCGAAGCGGCGCAGCTCGGCGATCAGCGAACCGGTGCCGACCACGAACACAGATGCATTTCCAAATTGCTCGCGTAGGGCCAGCGCCGATACATAGGATGAGGTCGCGAACTGCTCCGGACGGGCCGCAAGGCCGAACACCTCGCGGAACCGGGTCACATAGTCCTCCTGACTCCGGGTTGAGTTGTTCGTGATGAAATACGACTGCCCGCCGCGTGCCTCGATCTCGTCGAGCAGCTCCCGGCTCTCGGGCAGCAGCTCGTCCCCGACGGCCAGCGTGCCGTCGATGTCAAACAAAAACAGCTTCTTTTCCGATAATTTCATCACCAGTTTGCCTCCACCGCTTTGATCGAGGGCGACTGCACCCACTCTTCCTTCCGGGTCTCATACTGTTCCTCGAGCCAGTCGGCGCAGGCATCCACACCCTCCTGCGAATACTCGAACTCGTGCACGGTCTTGCGCGCGTCCGCCGTCTTGTCGAAGCAATAGGGCTCGGGCCAGACCGCGCCCTCGAGAATCTTTCCGTCATCGGTCTTGCGCATCGCGATGCGGTAGCGCATGCCGCCGCATGCGCCCGTATAGGTGTCGCCCAGGTTATAATAATGAACGGTCGGAATGATCGTCCGGTCGAACATAGGATCTCCTCCATACACAGATTACAATTCACAGGTATTATAGCACAAAGGAAAACGCCGCGGCAACAGCTGACCTGTGCCGCGGCGGAGGAATGAAACGATTCTTATTTCTTGAGATCGGCGGCGGCTGCCTCGTCGAGGACGAAATAGCCGTTCGGGTGGTTCTGAATGACCGACGCCGGCACCTCGTTTGTCACCGGCTCCTCGATGGCCCGGCGGACAATGTCGGCCTTCTTCGCGCCGTTCGCGATGACCAGAACGGTGTCTGCCGCCATGATCTGGGCGATTCCCTGGGTGATGCCATGCGTCAGGGGCAGCTCACGGCCGCCGAAGTATTTGCTCATGACCTGACGGGTCACCGGATGGAGCGGGATGATGTGAGAGGAGAGCGAAAAATCGACGCCGCTCTCGTTGAAGCCCAGATGGCCGTTCATGCCGATGCCCAGCACGCTGACCGTGATCGGGCCGTGTTCCTTGATGAACGCTTCATGCTTCGCCCGCTCGGCCTCGATGTCGGCGGCGCGGCCGTCAAAAAGGCAGACCTCGGCAAACGGCTTCTCAAGCAGGTCAAACAGGTTGTCCTTCATGAACCGGGCGCAGCTGCCCTCGTCGTTCTCGTTGAGGCCGACCCACTCGTCCAGCATGACGAAACGCGCCTTGGAAATATCAATCTCGCCCGCATTGACCATACGCGCGAACTCGCGCACCATGCCGAGCGGGGTGTCGCCGCCCGGGAAGCTGATGAGCGCGTCCGGCTTGCGGCGGATCTTCTCGGCGACCTTGTCGGCCGCCCATTTGCTCATCGCATCAAAATCCTTACAAATGATCGTCTGCATGCCGTACTCCCTCTCAGTCCTCAATCAGGCCGATCTCACGCAGATAGGCCAGATTGCGCTTGGCGATCTCAAATGCCTCGTCGGTCGTCGCGTTCGGCACATCCTGCTCGATGACGCCGATGCCGTCAAAGCCGATCTCGTCCATCAGATCGCGCACCTCGTTGTAATCGACGATGCCGTCTCGCAGATCGCACATCAGATCGCCGCCGGTCGCCTCTTCGCGGGTCATTTCGCCCTCCATCACCTTGCGGCGGACCTCGCCGTTGACATTCTTGTAGTGCAGGTAAGCGATCTTCTCGGGATGCTTGCGCATGAAGTCGATCGCGGAGCGGTCGCCATGCTGCCAGCTTCCGTTGACAGCCGCGTGGTGGCCGATATCAAAGCACAGGCGCAGGCCGGTAAAGTCCATCATACGCTCGATCTCTTCCTCGGTCTCGATCAGCGTACCCAGATGGGGATGGAACACGGTCTCAACGCCGTACTTCTCAAGCGTGTACTTGCCCATCTCGCGGAACATGGTCAGCGAACGGTTCCAGTCCTCAGCGGTCAGCAGCAGCTTCTTCTCCGGGGTGTTCGCGCTGTCGCTCTCGTCCATCGTGACGAGATACTTGGCGTCGAACGCGGCGATGCGGGCGCACAGCTTGTCCAGGCGGTCGCGGAAGCCCTCCATGCTGTCGTACAGATCAAATTTATAGCACGCCGTGCCCGCGCAGGCCTCGAGACCGCGCTTGTCCAGCTCCTCGCGCAGGCGGTCCACCTCGGTGGGCAGATAACCGTCGGGGCCCAGCTCGAGCGCCTGATAACCGGCCTCAGCCGCCTGATCCAGAAAGATATTCCACGGTGTGCCGCTCGGGGTGCCGTCGGCATACCACACGCCCCAGGAACAGGGCGCCGTTGCGATTTTTACTTTACTCATGTTGAAAAACCTCCTGTCTTCATCTTCTGTTTCGCCCCTATTATAACATGTTATTCCACCAGTATCGTTAGGAATTTTCCATCCGATTTCCCTCACTTTTTTGTGCTCCCGCTTCCACAAAATAGTCACAGAAACAGATTAAATTTTTCAATTGTCTTTCCGCCGCTTCCATATTATACTGGAAATGTAAAAATCCAAAGCAATTCTGCAGAAAACGGAGGGTTTGATATGAAATTGACTGTTATCGGCGGCGGTGGCGTCCGCTCCATGTTTCTGGCCAAGAGCATCGCGCAGCGCGCGGCTGCGCTCGGCATCACCGAGCTGGTCTTCATGGACATCAACGCGGAAAAGCTGCGCATTTACGGCGGTATGGCCTCTCATGTGGCCCGCATGCTGAACCCCGATTTGAAATTCTCTCTTACCACTGACGCGGCCGAGGCTGTGACCGACGCCGATTACATCATCACCACCATTCGTGTGGGCGGCGACCACATGCGCGTGCGCGACGAGCGCATCGCCCTCGGTCTGGGCGTGCTGGGTCAGGAGACCACCGGCGCTGCCGGCCTGTCCTTCGCCATGCGCTCGGTCGGCGCGCTGGCCGGCTACTGCGAACTCATCCGCAAGTTGTCCAAGCCCACCGTCAAGGTCTTCAACTTCACCAACCCGGCGGGCGTCGTTTCTCAGGCGCTGCGCGATCTGGGCTACGACTTCACCTACGGCATCTGCGACGCGCCGAGCGGCATGCTCCACCAGTTTGCCGAGCACTACGGCGTCAGCGCCGACCATATCTCGGGCGAGATCTACGGCCTCAACCACCTGTCCTTCTTCAAGAGCATCAAGATCGACGGCCGCGAGATCATGCAGGAGCTGATCGACGATCCGACCGCTTATGCCGAGACCGATATGCGCTTCTTCCAGCCCGACCTGCTGAAGCACATGGGCTGCGTGCTGAACGAGTACCTCTACTACTTCTACTACCGCGAGAAGGCGGTTGAGAACATTCTGAAGGCGGGCGTCACCCGCGGCGAGGTCATCGAGGACATCAACCGCCAGATGACCGCCGAGCTGTCTCAGATGGACATCGAGAACGACTTCGAGGGCTGCCTCAAGTGCTACGAGAAGTGGTACGGCAAGCGCGAGGACGCTTACATGGCGAACGAGACCGGCGTCAAGCGCGACAAGCCGTGGAAGTTTGACGTATTCGCCCCGGACGCGGGCGGCTACGCGGGCGTTGCCCTGCGCTTCATCGAGCTGGCCGAGAGCGGCGGCACCGGCACCATGATCCTGTGCGCGCCCAACAACGGCGCGATTCCCGGCCTGCGCGACAACGACATCGTCGAGATCACCTGCGACGTCTCCCGCGACGCCTGCGTGCCTCACGTCATGCCTGAATATGACGAGCGCGCGCTCGAGCTGATCCGCCGCGTCAAGAGCTACGAGCGTCTGGCGGCCAAGGCCGTTACCACCGGCGACCGCAAGGCGGCCATCGACTGCCTGACCCTGCACCCGCTGGTCAACTCCTATTCACTGGCCGTTCAGCTGGTCGACGCTTACTTCGATCTCAACCGCGATTATCTGATGCACGCGTAAGGAGGCTCCTATGTCTTTTGCCTCCGGTATCGGCCGCACCAACATCGACCTGCTCTATTCCGGCCTGCCCCGTCTGCCCCACGCGGGTGAGGAACTGTACAGCACGGGCTTCAGCCTGCAGCTCGGCGGCGGCGTGCCCGCGACGCTGGTCAACCTGAGCCGTCTGGGCGTTCCCGTGCGCATCCTGACCTGGCTGGGCAGCGACCAGTTCTCGGCCTTCGCGCAAGAGGAGTTCACCCGCTGCGGCGCCGAGCCCATCAACCTCTACGAGGGCAGCGGCATGCCGGTCAACCTGACCACCGCCATGCTGACCCCGGGCGAGCGCACCTTTGTCTCCTACACCGACGGCGTCGGGGACGAGGACGCCATTCTCGAACGCGCCTATGAGGCCATGCGCGGCGCGCGCGTCCTCGAGATCGGCCCGGACGGCCCGCTCGAGGTCTACCGCCAGCTCAAAAAAGATGGCGCCATTCTCGTGCTCGACATGGGCTGGGACGAGGAGCTGAGCTTCGAAAAGTACCACGATTTTCTCGAAATCGCCGACTACTACACCCCCAACCTGCCCGAATCCCTGCGCATCACGGGTGAGGACACGCCCGAGCGCGCCGCGCGCGCCCTCGAGCGCTACTTTGACCGCGTCATCGTCAAGCTGGATCAGGGCGGCTGTCTTATCCGCACCGAGGGCAAGGAGCATGTGATCTCCTCCCTCTCTGTCCCCTACGCCGATTCGACCGGCGCGGGCGACGCCTTCCTCTCTGGCCTGCTCTATGGCCTATATCACGGCGCGTCCTTCCCGCAGTCCGTCCTGTACGGCAACATCACGGGCGGCAAATGCGTCACCGCCGTCGGCTGCCTCTCGGCTTACTGCACCGAGGACGAGCTGCTCGCGACCGCCAAAGCGCACGCGCACCTGCTCCCGGACTGGTAATTCATCGGAAAGTATATCATGCCGTTTTTCGGCTTCTGAAAGGAGTTTTGCATCATGGCAAACATCGTAAAAGTTGGTATCATCGGAACGGGTACCGTCGCCCAGCTCATGCACCTGCCGATCCTGAGCGATCTGCACGAGCTGTATCAGATCACTGCGGTCAGCGACGTGTCCCCCTCCGTTCTGTCCTACATCTCGAACAAGTACAACGCCACCGCCTACGCCTCCCCCTTCGATCTTGTGAAGGATGAGAACGTCGACGCGGTGTTCGTCCTCTCCCCCGACCAGTACCACGCGGAATACGCCAAGGCCGCCATTCTGGCCGGCAAGCACGTCTTCGTCGAGAAGCCGGTCACCCTGTGCATGGAGGATCTGCAGGAACTGATCGACCTTGAAAAATCCCATCCCGATCAGATGTGCATGGTCGGCTACATGCGCCGCTACGCGCAGGGCTTCCTGAAGTGCAAGGAACTGCTCGAGGCCGACGACCGCCCGATCCAGTACCTGCGCATGCGCGATATCATCCTCGAGGGCGATTTCTTCATTGGCCAAACCAAGCAGCCCTTCATGGCGCAGGGCGACGTCCCGGCCGAGGTCATCGAAGAAAGCAAGAAGCGCCGCTACGAGCAGGTTGGCCGCGCGCTGGGCGAGGGCTGCACCGACCAGCAGCGCATGACCTACGTCATGCTGACCGGTCTGGGCTGCCACACGCTGGCCGCTGTCCGTGAGCTCGTCGGCCTGCCGGTCAAGATCGAGTCGGTTTCCGTCCGCGGCGAGCATGTCGTCATCGTCTTCCGCTACAACGACTTCCTCGCCATCTATGAAATCGTCAACGATCAGGATATCGTGCAGTTTGACGCCGCGATCGAGATCTACCAGAAGGACCGCCGCATGCTGATCAAGCACGAGACCCCCTACCTGCGCTATCAGCCGCACAACTTCGTCGTCTCCGAGGCCACCAAGGACGACTGCAAGACCACGACCTACGGTCCGGATTACCATGACTCCTTCGAGAACGAGGTCAAGTACTATCACGACTGCATCGTCAATAAGCGCCAGCCCAAGACCGACTTCATCGACGCGATGGCCGATCTGGAGCTCTTCCGCGACATCTGCCTGAAGATCGAGGAGTGATTTCCATGAACCGCATGCGCGGTTACATCGAAGAACAGCCCGCGCTCGTCCGCCGTATGGTGGACGAGCGTTCCTCTCTGTGCGCTGACTTCGTTTCCCGTTTTTTGAATACCCCGGTGCGCCGGATCGTCCTGTTCGGCTCGGGCAGCTCGAACCACGCCGCCCGGATGGCAAAGCCCATTCTCGAGCGGGCGCTCGGCGTCGAGGTGACGCCCATCGTCCCCACCCGCATCCGCGAGCTGGACTATGTGGACGAGACCGGCCTGTTCTGGTTCGCGATCTCGCAGAGCGGCATCTCGACCAATACCTATCATCTGATCCGCAGCCTGCGGGCGCGCGCCATCCCGGTGACCGCGGTCACCGGTGGGCACGACACCCCGGTCGCCCGGTGCGCCGACTGTTCGGTCGCGCTCCCCTGCGGCGAAGAGGACATCGGCGCCAAGACCAAGGGGCAGGTTGCCTCCGCCCTCGCGCTCATCCTGCTCGGTCTCGAGTGGGGGCGTGCGCGCGGCACGTGCTCAGACGCGTTCTACGAGGAAATGATCGAATCGCTGAGCATGCTCAGCGACCAGATGGAGCAAAGCCTGCGCTGCTCGGCCGCGTGGTGCGATCAGGTCATCCCCCAGCTCAAGGGCGCGCCCCATCTATACGTGCTCGCCAAGGGAAACGCCCAAGGCGGCGCGATGGAGGGCGCGCTCAAGCTGCTTGAGACCACCTACCGCCCAGTGACCTGTTATGAATTTGAGGAATACCTGCACGGCATTCAGAACGCGCTCGATGAAAAGAGCTGGATCTTCCTGCTCATGCCCGACGCGGACGACCCGGATTTTGACCGCGCATTGCGGCTCATCCGGTTTATCGACTCGGTCGGCGGCCACGCGTTTCCGATCAGCCGCGGCCGGGACACCGGCTGGCCGGACAGTCTGACCCTGCCGACGGCGGGCAGCGAGCTGCTGGCTTCCTTCGAGTACGTCCTTCCGCTGCAGCTCCTCTCCGCGACCCTGTCGGCC
This sequence comes from uncultured Clostridia bacterium, assembly GCA_945932315.1. GTDB lineage: Bacteria > Bacillota > Clostridia > Oscillospirales > Butyricicoccaceae > Butyricicoccus. The sequence continues at coordinate 15,073 of CAMEPU010000007.1, read as the reverse complement.
GCCTGCGGCATCGACACCGCGAAGCGCCGCTATCCCGACTTCTACGCAATGATGGAGAGCAAATTGTGATATGAAAAGTCTCAACCGTCCCTTTTTCATTCTGCAGGCGCTCGCGATCACCATTCAAGCCACTGCAGTATCCTTTCTTTCGACAATTCTGGTGCGGTACGGCTTTCCGTCCAGCCGCATCGGCCTGACCTTCACACTGGCCGCGCTGGGCTGCATGCTCTCCAAGCCGCTGCTGGGCGCGCTGGGCGACCGCGTAGCCTGCGCCCGCCCGCTGACGCTGGGCTGCATGCTGTTCGGTTCCTGCTGCTACGTCCTGCTGGTCTTTTGTCCAGACATTCCACTGCTCCTGCTCGCATTGGCCGTCCTCGATTATGTGGCGATCTGCAGCGCAACCGCGGTCATCGACTCGTGGTCGATGCGCCTGATCCACGACGGCTATGAGATCAATTACGGCTTGACCCGTTCGGCAGGCTCGCTGTTTTACGCGATCGCCTCGATCATCATCGGGCAGGTCATGGAGCAATATGGCCCCAAGCCCTGTGTACCCGCGCTGATTGTCCTGCTGATCGCCCTGTTTGTGACCGTGCGCTTCCTGCCCGATCCCACCTTGACGCTGCGCCCCACCGACCGGGTCTCTCTGCCCGACGGGCTGTCCCGGCTCAGCCGCAACCGCATTTACTGCCTGACCCTGTTCGGCTTCTTTCTCGCGCAGCTCAGCTCGGCCAGCGGCGACAGCTTTCTCTCCGTCCGCGTGATCACCGAGCTGGGCGGCACCGAGGCCGATATGGGGCGCGTATTCTTCCTGCAGGCGATCAGCGAGGTGCCGATCCTCATCCTGTTCCGCACCATTCGACGCCGGTTCCATCTTCCCCTGCACATCCTGCTCGCCTTTTCGGCCTTTGTCTTTGGCTTCAAGCCCCTCTGCTTCGGTCTGGCGCACAGCCCCACGGCGATTGTCCTGCTCTCCCTGATGAACGGGCTTTCTTTCGGCATCTATGTCACGGCAATCGTCGATTTCGTCCTTGAGACCGTCGAGGAACGCTATCTCGCGACCGGACAGCTCGTCTTTGGCGCGATCGGTCAGGGCATGGGCAATATGATCGGCAATCTGGCGTGCGGTGTGGTCGCGGACCGGATCGGCGCGGGCAATATGATGATTTGTTTCAGTATTTTTGGCATGTTAGGCGCGTTGATCATCCTGTTTGGCACGCGCAGAAAGGAGAAAACGATATGATCTTTCTGGGCTGTGACGGCGGTTCGACCAAGACCGAGCTGCTGATCGCCGACGAGTCCGGCCGGATTCTGGCGCACCGGGTGTTCTCCGGCTGCAATTACGCGTTTCTGGGGCGCGACGGCTTCGCCCACCATATGGAGAACGCGATCTCCTCTGTCCTGTCGGACGCGGAGCTTTCCCCCGCTGACCTGACCTTCTCCCTATTCGGCCTCCCCATCTACGGCGAGATCCCCGAGACCGAGGAGCACATCCCTGCCATTCTGACCGCGATTCTGGGCGGCGCGCCCTACCGCATCGTCAACGACTCGGTCGTCGGCTGGGGCGGCGCGCTCGGCGGTCTGCCCGGCATCAGCATCGTCGCGGGCACGGGCGCGATCGTCTACGGTGTCGATCCCGCAGGCAATGAAAGCCGGGTCAACGGCTGGTCGCTGCTGTTCGGCGACGAAGGCTCGTGCAGCTGGGTCGGCCGCGAGGTCATCAAGGCCTTCATCAAGCAGGCGGACGGCCGCCTGCCTCGCACCGCGCTCTACGACGTCGTGCGCGAGGAATTTCACCTGACCCACGACCTCTATTTTTCCAAGATCCTGCAGGTCGACTGCCGGGACGATTCGTCCTTCGTCGCGCGGCTGCAAATGCTCGCCTTGCGCGCGTTCGAGCGCGGCGACGAGACCATGCGCGCGATTTATGAGCGCGCGGCCGGGGAACTGGCCGAGTCCATCCTGACCGCCAAACGCCAGCTCGACTTCCCGGCCGATGAGCCCGTCCGGGTCTCGGGCACTGGCGGCCTGTTCAAGGCGGGCGAGATCGTCCTCGCGCCCTTCCGCAGACTGGTCGAAGCCGGCGGCTGCACCTTCTGCACGCCCCGCTACTCCCCCGCCGTCGGCGCGGTCGCGGTCGCGGCCAAGGATCACCTGCCGCCCGAAGCGCTCACCCGGATGCTGGACGCGATCGACGCGGCGCTGTAAACAGAATCTGCGCATGCAAAAAGGAGATGGCCGAAGCCATCTCCTTTTGTATGTTCAATTTTCTTCCATGTTCCACGGGTGGCCGAACGCGCCGAAGTGGCCGCAGTTTTCAGCCGCAAAGCGGGAAGCCGCCGCCGCGCTCCGCGCGATATCGCCGTCCGTGTCCACATAGTTCCGGAGGAACGCCGCGATGAAGGCGTCGCCCGCGCCCAGCGCGTCGACCGCTTCGGTCTCACAGGCGGGCTCGATATGCTCCACCCCATTTTCCAAAATGTACGCGCCCCGCATTCCCATCGTGAACACCACAGTGGGCACGCCCTGCGCGGCCGCGTAATGGGCGAAATCGCGCACGTCGTCCAGACTGCGTCCCGCCGCCGAGAAGAAGGCGAACCGCAGCAGGGGCGCGAGCTTGGCCACATTGACGTGGGTAAAGCCATCGCCCGAGAAGTCCATCGAGAGCATGGTGCGCGCGGCCAGCGCGGGCAGTTGATCGTCGAGCAGGCTGTGGATCGAGGTGTGGGTCACATCGAACGAACCGATGTACGCCCGGTCGGAGAGGTTCAGCAGAAGCTGCGTCATGTTCTGTACCGTATCGCAGCCGTTATTGCCGGTGAAGATCCGGTCGCCCGTCTCGTCGAGGGAGACGTAGTTGCAGGCCGTCTTGCCGTGCATGATCCGCGTGCGGCTCAGATCGACGTCCTCCGCGCGCAGCGCATCCGCGAAGTGCAGGCCGGGCGCGTCATCGGCCAACAGGCCGAGATAGCCCGCCTGTTCCGCGCCCGCGCGCCGGGCGAGCACGGCCACATTGACCGCGTTGCCGCCCGGATAGCATTTGTTTTGAAAAAGGTAAGCGTCCATGACGCTGTCGCCCAGACCGAGTAATTTCATCCCGCCGACCTCAATACTTCATGACGCCCATGTAGCGGCGCGAGGACATCGGGTGGCCGAGCACCTGAGACAGGCGCAGGCAGTAATCGGAGGCCAGCGCGTGCAGCACGAGGGGCGCGACGTATTTGTGGGTCCAGACGGGCAGCGCGGACAGGTCGAGTGCGGCTGCGTCCAGAACGGTCAGCTTGTCGGTGATGCGCTGCAGGAACTTGACCGCGCGCTCCTCAACCGGACGCCAGTCGCCCAGACCCAGGAAGGCGACGACCGGGGTGTTCTTGTCGAAGGCCTCGCAAGCGCCGTGGAAGAACTCGCCCGCGTGAACCGGCGAGGAATGACGCCAAACTGACTCCATGAAGGAGCAATTGGTCAGGATATACGCAATGCACAGGTCGAGACCGGCCGAAACCGTGTAGAACACCGGCTCATTGCGGCGCTCGAGCGCGAACTTGCGCGCCTCCGCGCCCCACTCTTCAACCGCCTGCTTGCAAACGCCCTCGAGCGCCAGCATCGCGGCTTCCATCTCAGGCAGACGGTTCGTGCCCTCCAGCTCGTCGAGCAGGGAGAACACGGTCTGATAGACCTCGGGATAGATCGACAGAACCAGCGGATAGGGGTTGACCGGATCGTCATAGTAATAAATCGGGCAATCGACCGCCTGCTCGATAGCCGAACCGGGCGCCGTCGTGTAGCACGCGGTCAGCGCGCCGCGGGACTTGGCCAGACGGGCGGCCGCCACACTTTCAGGAGTCGAACCGCTCTGGGAATTGAAGACCACGAGCGTGTGCTCGTTCAGGCGTCGCGGCGGATCATTTGCAAACTCATTTGCAGAATACGCACCGGTTGAAACCTTGTCGGTCTCACGTTCAATGATGTACTTAAAGGGATACAGGGTCGCCAGAGAACCGCCGACGGAGACCACATAGATGTTCTCAATCGTGCGTGCGGCAAACGCGCTGCGCAGCGCCGCGATCTGTTCCTTCACCAGCTGGATTTTTTCTTCGTGCATCGTGGATCGCTCCTTTTAGAAATGGGATAGAGAGTTGGATAGAGAAAAAGGATATCATCACGTCCCGGACGGGGCGCAATTCACAGCTGAACCGGCCGTTTTTCGGCCGCCGAGCGATAGAGCGCGTCGAGCACCCGGCTCACGCCGAGCGACTCCCGCGCGGTGACGAGGGGCTGACGCCGCTCGCGCACGCAGATCAGAAAATCGAGGAGCTGCGCCCGACTGGCGATCTCCCAGTCCCCGGCGAGATCGAAGGTCTCCTCAAAGAACGCGCCATCGCGCACGCCGTTGATGGACAACTTCCCGCCGTACAGGGTCGCGCCGCCCCGGGTGCCGCACAGGGTCAGGACGTCCTCGCGGTCGGCCGGGATGTTGAGCGCCCAGCTCGCCGCGATCTCAAGGGTCGCGCCGCCCGCCATGCGGACGGTGCCGAAGGCCGAATCCTCGACCTCGAATTTCGCCGCGTCCCATTCGCCCCAGCGGTTGGCTTTGGTCGGCTGGTCGGCAAGCCCCTGATAGGTCGCGCCCATCGCGTACACCGGTTCAAAGTCTCCCAGCATCCAGAGCGCGAGGTCGATCGCGTGTGTACCGAGGTCGATCAGGCATCCGCCGCCCTGCCGCTCCCGGCTCAGGAAGTGCCCCCACGTGGGCACGCCCCGCCGCCGCAGCATCTCGCTGCGCGCGTAATAGATCTCACCGAGCGCGCCCGAGGCGCACAGCTCATGCAGCCGCTGCGCTGCGGGAGAAAACCGGGATTGGTGGCCGATGGTCAGGATTCGGCCGCTCTCCTCGGCGGCCTGCACCATGCGCGCGGCATCGGCCGCAGACAGCGCCATCGGCTTTTCACAGAGCACGTCCTTCCCGCCACGCAGGGCGGCAACGGTCAGGTCGGCATGGGTGTTATTGGGGGTGCAGATCAGTACGGCGTCGATCCGCCCGTCGTCCGTGAGCTCGTCCATCGACTGATAGACGACCGCGCCCGGCGCGCCCCATTTCTCCCGATAAACAGACGACCGCCCGCCCAGAAAACCCAAGCAGGCGGCGTCGTGAAAAGATTTGAGAGATGAAAACCGTAATAAGTATTTGGATTCCGCAATCGCGCCGCACCCGACGATTGCGAGTCCCAGTGGCCGCATCAGCCCTTTACCGAACCGGCCGTCATACTGGAGACAACCTGTTCCTGGAAGATGGCGAAGAGAACGATCGACGGGATGACCGCGATGGTGATTGCGGCAAACATCGCCGTGTAGTTGAAGCTGAACTGGCTCGAGAAATAGCTGAGCGCGAGCGGCAGCGTGCGCGCTTTATCCGAACTGGTCAGCAGCAGGGCAAAGGTAAATTCGTTCCAGCCGTCCAGGAACGCGAGAACAGCCGCGCTCGCCAGGCCGCCCTTGGCGCAGGGCAGCATGATCTGGAAGAAGGTGCGGACGAAGCCCGCGCCGTCGACATAAGCGGCTTCCTCCAGACTTGTGGGGATGCCCTCAAAGGTGGAGCGCAGGATCATGAGCGACATCGGCATGCTGAGCGCCGAATAAACCAGCACCAGCGCGGCCTTGGTGTCGTACAGACCCAGCTTGTTGATGATGAGGTAAACCGGGTGCAGAACCGAGGTCATCGGGATCATCAGGGAAATGGACAGGATGGCGTAAAGCACCTCGCGGCCGCGGAAGCGCTTCTTTGCGAAGATGTAGCCCGCCATCGCGAGGGACAGCACATTGATGCAGGTGCTGCAGCAGGTGATGATGACACTGTTGCCGAAGAACTTGAGGATGGGCGCGATCTTGAGCGCCTCCTGATAACCGGTGAAGGCAAAGCTGGTCGGCAGCGCCAGACCGTTTGCCATGATCTCCTTGTTGGACTTGAACGAGGACATGATGACCCAGACGATCGGGAACAGCGCGACGATCAGGCAGACGGCCATGAAGATGTAGCCGAGCACCTTGACGATCTTTTCGGCGGGAGTCGAAGCTTTATTTAACATGTTCTCCCCTCCTTAATAATCTTCTTCGTTCATCCGGAACAGCTTGCGGATGGCGACCATGCAGACGGCGCCGATCGCGATGATGACAACGCCGATCGCGTTGGCATAGCCGTAATCATAGCGGTTCTTCATGGTGGTGTACAGGTAGAGCGGCAGGTTGGTGGTCGACACGCCCGGGCCGCCGCCGGTGGTGATGTAAATCATGGAGAAGAGCTGGAGCATGTAGGCCGCCGCCATGATCACGGTCGTGCCGATCATCTTGCGGACGAGCGGGAACATGATCATGAAGTCGATCTGCAGGCTTGACGCGCCGTCGACGCGCGCGGCTTCGATGATCGACTCGTCGACGGAAAGGAGCTGTGCCAGCACCAGCGTCGTGGTATAACCGGCGAACAGCAGCCAGATCATCGTGACCGCCGGAAAAGCGGTATTATTGTCAAACAACCAGTTGTGGCACAGATGCTCAAGGCCAATGGACTTCAGCACCGAGTTGACAGCGCCAAAGGAGGCGTTGTACAAATTGAGGAAAATCATCGCGATGGCCGACTGGGAGATAATATTCGGGATCATATAGCCGGTGCGGACGACCTTCCATCCGAACGGCTTCTTATAGAGGACAAAGGCGAGCGCCGTGCCGAGCACGACGTGCAGCGTGCAGTGGATCAGGATCCACACAAGCGTATTTTTGAGAATGGGCAGGAAATTGGGATCCTGCGTAAACAGCTTGACGTAATTGCTGAGGCCGGTAAATGAAAACGTGTTGGGCATCAGCTTGTACTCAAACAGCGAGGTCACGAATACCAGAACCAGCGGCAGAGCGAATACCAGCAGGAACAGAATGCAGGCCGGAGCCAGAAAAATCGGGATCCAGATCTTATTGTGTTTCATAATCCAGCATACCTTCTTTCTAAAGATTTGCGGCATGGGAAAGGAAGCCCCGCATCGGCTTTTGTCAGGCAAAATGAAATAAAAAATAGACCGGCGGCGATCAAGCCGCCGGTCCGCATGAGAGAAGAGAGAAGATATCTGGAATTACTGGGCAGAAGCCGCGAAGTTGCTCAGAATCTGGCAGAGATCAGCAGCGGAGATGTTGCCGGTCGCCAGGTTGGGCAGGTTGTTGGACCATTCGGACTCCAGACCGGGAACCATGTTGCTGGTGAAGGTGGGAGAGCGCAGTTCGCACTCGGCAGCCTGAGACAGGAAGTCGCCCAGCAGCGGGAAGGTGGACAGAGCCTCGTCAGAGATCTCTGCGGTGGGAGATGCGGGAACCATGCCCTGCATATTGAGCGCCATCTCCTGTGCCTCGTCGCTGGTGAAGTAGCGAACCATCGCGATCGCTGCTTCCTCCAGCGCGGGATCGCTCTGTTTGGTGACGAACATACCCTCGATCGGCTCGTCGTATACGAAGCCGCCCGGGTAAGCCGCTACGCCGACCTTCTCGTTGAAGCCTTCCTCAACCAGCGTGGTGTCGGAGAAGTCGCCGATCATCCAGGGACCATTTGCGATGATCGCAACGTTCTCGGTGTAGAAGTTATTGGCCGCGTTCTCATAAGCGCCGCCGACCGCGTCGAGGGTGGTGCAGTTCTGGTACAGCCACTGCAGCTTTTCAACCGCCTTGACAACGACGTCCTGATTGTAATCGGTGGGATACTTGGTGTTCATAAATGCGAGGCCCTCGTCACCCGAGGTCGCGATCATCGCGCCCATCATGAGCTGCGAGCACCATGCGCCGTCCGCGGTATCCATCGCCATCGGCGTGATGCCGGCCGCGATCAGCTTGTCGCAGTCTGCAAAGAACTCATCCCAAGTCTTGGGCGCAGCGTCAATGCCGGCCTGCGCAAACAGATCCTTGTTGTAGAAGTAGCCAACCAGAGAACCTTCCATCGAGGAAGCATAAATCTTGCCGTCGCGGGCATTGGCTGCCATCGAAGCGTCATTATACTGTGCCTTCCACTCGGGATCGGCCTCGACGTAGGGGGTCAGGTCGACAACCAGATCCTGTGCCAGCGCCAAGTCGAGCAGCTTATAGCCGCCGCCGTAAACGACCGGAGGCAGAGAGCCGGTGGAGATCATAACCTGAATCTTCTCGGCGTAGTTTGCGTCGCCCGGAACTTCCTCGACGACGATCTTATACTGGCCCGCGTACTTCTCGTTGAAGCCCTCGACCAGGGCAGAAATAACGGGAGCAGAGGTGTTTACGCCAACCTGGAAGGTGGGGTAATTGATGACAATTTCCTTGCCGGAGCCGGACGAAGCTGCCGCACCGGAACCGGAAGAGGACGAAGCTGCGCCCGAAGACGCGCTGCCGCCGCCGCAGCCGGCCAGCAGGCCGAGAAGCATGGTAGCGGACAGGAATGCTGCCAAAATCTTTTTCATAGTATCCTCCTTATTCTCGCGGATGGCCTCTCTCTTTACCACCCGCTTTGATAATTTCATTTTATCACACGCCGCCCTGGAACAGGCAGCATATTTTTGTTCAATATTCATGAAACATTTGCCAAAATTCTCCCGTGACTTTTCTTTTCCTCCAATTCATATTATAATGAGGTTCGGAAGCAAGCCCCAAAAGTTGTGGAAGATGCCAGGAGAGGGAGGAATACAGGTTGCGGATGATCGAGTCCCCTCGAAAAAGATCCTTATATATCTCGATGCTCATTCTGCTGATTTTTGCCAGCCTGATTCCGATTGCAGGCGCGGTGACGACCTTTTTGGGCAATGTGTGGAGCCAGCAGGAGGAGCAGGCCGAGGCCTCCGCCCGTCTCGTCACCAACCAGCTGTTTGATTCGAGCAGCACCGCGATGAATACCGTGCAGAGCGCGGCGCAATACCTGATCTCCAGCGATGAGATTCGCGCCGCCATGATGGCGAGCGCCGGCTCGTCCGTCGATCAGGATCTTCTCAGCCGCACGCTCGGCAAGATGATTCTTTACGACAGCGCCTGGCAGACGTCGGACATCCGCTCGCTCTATCTGTTCCGTTGGGACGGTGCGGCCCTTTCCCTTTACGGCAGCGATAAATATGACATTCAGTACCGCCGCATCCGCGCGGTATACGACCAATACCACGACTTCAGCTCGGCTCGAACGCTGGTTCCCGGCCTGGGCGACAACTGCTATTTCGTTCTCGACTACAACGATTATCAGACGTATGAAACCTACGGCAAAATCATCTTTGAACTCGATGTTCCAAACATTCTGGCGGCGCAGGCGCTCCAGCAAATCTATCCCTCAGCCGCTGTCGTTCTGAGCACCACCGACGGCGAGCTGCTCTCCAACCAGAGCATCTTTCCGGATGACGCCGTCATCGAGATTCTTGCGAACTGCCGTCCCTATTCCTACGAATCCCGCGATTCACTCGGCGGAGAAAACATGTTCCACTGCCGGGAGCGCGTCTCGGGCTGCAACCTTTATATCGACGTTTTTCTGCCGCAAAGCGAGATCATTGCATCCCTGTATGATACGGCGTCCATCTTCATCAGCTCCCTCGTTCTGCTGCTGTTGCTGACCGGAACGCTCTCGGTTCTGTGCGGCAAGGTGCTGCTCGATCCTATCAAAAATGCGGCTGACACGATGAGCCGCATGGCGGGCGGCGATCTCTCGGTGCGCATGAAAGAACAGCAATTCCGGGAAACCGAACAGATCGCCACCGCGTTCAACGACATGGCCGATCACCTCGACGCGCTGTATCAGGACGCCTACGAAAAAGGTATCCGGCTGCGCGCGACCGAATATCAGCTTCTCGAAGCGCAGATCAACCCCCATTTTATCTTCAATGTGCTTGAGACCGTCAATATGCGCTGTCTGGCCGCCGGGCACCGCGAGATCTCGCGCATCGTCACCGATCTGGCGGAGCTGCTGCGCGCCGGCGTGCGCTCCCGCAACCGTCAGAAATTGACCTTCGCGGACGAACTGCGCTATGTACAATATTATCTTGACCTGCAGAAAGCCCGTTTTCAAAATGCCCTCGAATATGAAATTGACTATGAGGACGATTCGATTCTCTCCTACTACCTGCCCAAGCTGACCATTCAGCCGCTCGTGGAAAACGCGGTCGTGCACGGCCTTGAACCACGTCAGGGCGGCGGCCGGGTGTCCGTCAAGCTCTGGGAGGAGGACGAGAGCATCTATGTCCGCATTGAGGACAACGGCGTCGGCTTTGATCCCCAAAAAGAGCCCGAACCCGCGACCATGGGCTCCAAACACACCCATATCGCGCTTCCCAACATCCGGGAGCGCTTACAGCTGCTCTACGGCGATGCGGCGCAGCTCCGCATCAGCAGCGTCCCCAATCAGGGCACCGTCGCGCTGCTGATCATTCCGATCGACGAAAAGGAGGCCTGATCTCAGATGCTCGAAGTATTACTGGTGGACAACGAAAACGCCATTTTAAGCGGCCTGACCATGGCGATCGACTGGGCGGCGCAGGACTGCCGCATCTGCGGCACCGCGTGCAACGGCGCTGACGCGCTCGAAAAAATAGCCGCGCACCAGCCCGATATCGTCATTTCGGACATCCGTATGCCCGAAATGGATGGACTGACCCTCGCCCGCCGCATCCGCTCCGACTATCCGGACACCCAGGTCATCCTGCTCACCGGCTTTCCCGACTTTGAATACGCCCAGCAGGCGATCCAGTATCAGGTGGCCGATTTCGTCCTCAAGCCGACGAGCGAGGAAAAACTGATCGAGGCGCTCAAAAACGCGCGCAGCCGGATCGACCTCAGCGCCCGGGCCGCCCGCGCCGACCATGCGGCGACCGACAGTCTCCAGCTCCGCCGCAATCTGCTGCTGCAGAACCTGCTCTACGGCTCCGCCCCCTCCCTGCTCTACACCATGACCCAGCTCAAGGAGCTCGCGCTCAATCTGGATTCCTATTACATCATCCGTTACAGCGTGCAGCCCGAGGACGACGAAAGCAATCCGCTCGAGCTGCTCGACCAGGCCCGCGCGCTGGTGCTTGCCGAGTTTCCCGACCATCCGACCTATCCGGTCGCGCAGTCCGACCGCTATGCCTATATCATCCTGTGCGCGCCCGCTTCATTCAACCCCTTACCCGCCTGTCTGGAAGCGATTCGAAAGGCGGATGCGGGCGGCGTCTATACGCTGACCATCGGCGTCAGCAACCATCAAAGTGATCCCTCGGCCATGCAGCACGCGGCCCGCGAGGCCAACAATGCCCAACAGTTTGCCGAGGTGGACGGCCAGTTCGCCGCCTTCGCTTTTGAAAACCTTCCGACGCCCGATCCCGCAGTCTTTACCCGGCTGGACGAGGTGATCGCGCTCGTGCGCACCGCGCTCGAGAACAACAACCGTGCGGGGGTTCAGCAATATTACGCCCAGCTCTGTGCGGAAACCCGCCAGGAAAAGCTTTCGCTGACCTCGGTGCGCCGCATGCTCTCCTTCCTGCACACCTGCGGGCAGGAGATGCTCTATGTGCACTGCATGGATTTCCTGCTGAGCAGCTCACCCGATACGCTGCCGGCCGACACCAGCCTAGACGAGCTCGAACAGAGCGTTTATGATTCTCTCATGCGGGTGCTGGACGCCGTCGAGGCCGAAGGGCTCGATATGGACAACCTGATCCTGAGCGTGAAGAATTACATCGACCAGCACTATCAGGAAAACCTCTCCCTCGAATTTCTGGCCGACATGGTGCACCTGAGCTCAAGCTATTTGAGCAAGCTGTTTAAGAAGGAGACCGGCCAGAATCTCAGCTCTTACATCCAGCATGTCCGTATGGAGCATGCCAAGTCGCTGCTCCGGACGACCAACCTCAAAACCTACGAAATCGCCGAGGCGGTCGGCATCAGCGACCCGGTCTATTTCTCCCGCATTTTCAAAAAGGCCACCGGCTATAAGCCCAAGGATTATCGTCTGGAAGCCGAGCGCGGATCATAAAAAAAGCGCCTGCGGGCGCTTTTTTTGGTTGCGAACATTTGTTCGATGTGATATACTAAGAAAAACGCTTTTGTGGAGGGATCGGCATGGAACAACAGATGCTCTGGAACGACGGCGGCGACCGTCCGCTCGCCAGCCGGATGCGACCGCGCACGCTGGAGGAATTCGTCGGGCAGACCCATCTGCTCGGACCGGGCAAGGTGCTGCGCCAGCTCATCGACAGCGACCGGGTCTCCTCCATGATCTTCTGGGGGCCGCCCGGCGTGGGCAAGACCACCCTCGCCCGCATCATCGCCTCCCACACGAAAGCAGCGTTCATCGACTTCAGCGCGGTGACGAGCGGCATCAAGGAGATCCGCGCGGTCATGCAGCAGGCCGAAAACAGCCGCCGCTTCGGCGAAAAGACCATCCTGTTTGTCGACGAGATCCACCGCTTCAACAAGGCACAGCAGGACGCCTTTCTCCCCTACGTCGAGAAGGGCAGCATCATCCTGATCGGTGCGACGACCGAGAACCCGTCCTTCGAGGTCAACGCCGCGCTGCTCTCCCGATGCAAGGTCTTTGTCCTGCACGCGCTGACGGCGGAAGAACTGTGCGCGCTGCTCCGCGCCGCCCTTGACGATCCGCGCGGCTTCGGCGGACAGGAGATCGAAATTGGAGACGACCTGCTCGAGCTGATCGCAAACTTCGCGAACGGCGACGCGCGCACCGCCCTCAACACCCTCGAGATGGCGGTGCTGAACGGCGAACGCACCGGGGGACGCACGGTCGTCACCCGCGAACTGCTCGTCCAATGTACCTCCAAAAAGGCGCTGCTGTACGACAAAAACGGCGAGGAGCACTACAACCTGATCTCCGCCCTTCACAAGTCGATGCGCAACAGCGACCCGGACGCGGCGGTCTACTGGCTGGCCCGCATGCTCGAGGGCGGCGAGGACCCGCTCTACGTCGCCCGCCGCCTGATCCGCTTCGCGAGTGAGGATATCGGCATGGCCGACAGCCGGGCGCTCGAGGTCGCGGTCGCCGCCTATCAGGCCTGCCACTTCATCGGCATGCCCGAGTGCTCGGTGCACCTGACCCACGCGGTCGTCTACCTGTCCCTCGCGCCCCGCTCCAATGCCCTTTACGCCGCCTATGAACACGCCAAGGCCGACGCGATCGCGATGCTGAACGAGCCCGTCCCCCTCCAACTTCGCAACGCGCCCACCCGGCTCATGCGCGAGCTGGACTACGGCAAGGGCTATGTTTACGCCCACGACACCGAGGACAAGATCGCGGACATGGAGTGTCTGCCCGAATCGCTGCGCGGAAAGCGCTATTACATCCCGACTGAACAGGGCAGCGAGGTACGCGCCAAAATGCGGCTCGACGCCGTGCTGAAATGGAAGAAAGAGCACAAAAAGGAGCAGCCGTAGCTGCTCCTTAATTGATTCATTTCATTGTGATGAGCTCGTAGCTGCGCGAGCCGAGGCCGATCTTCTCGGCGTGCTCGAGGCAGCTCTTCCACTCGGTGTTCGGCGTGGTGTTCTCAAAATGGTCGTGGTGGTCACAGAAATCGTGGGCGTGCATCCGCTCATAGAGCTGCGCGCCCGGCAGCGGCTCCTGCTTCAGGCAGGCGTCCGCGCAGGCCTGATCGAGCGCGACCATATCGGTCGAGATGAACATACCGATATCGGGCAGGATGGGCGCGTCGTTCTCGGCGTGGCAGTCGCAATTGGGCGAGATATCCTGCACCAGACTGATGTGGAACTGCGGACGGCCGTCGACGACCGCCTTGGCGTACTCGGCCATCTTGCGGTTCAGCTCGGCATTCGCGGAGTAATTGGTGTTCTCGATCGCGTCGAAGTTGCAGCCGCCGATGCAGCGTCCGCAGCCGACGCACTTGTCGTGGTCGATGTGCGCGATTCGGTCCTCGCCATACGAGATCGCGCCGTGCGCGCACTGCTTCTGACAGAGCTTACAGCCCCGGCAGCGGTCGGCGAAAACCGTGGGCTTGCCCGCGCTGTGCTGCTCCATCTTGCCCGCGCGGCTGCCGCAGCCCATGCCGGTGTTCTTGATCGCGCCGCCGAAGCCGGTGTTTTCATGCCCCTTGAAGTGGGACAGGCTGATGTAAATATCGGCGTCCATGATCGCGTGGCCGATCTTGGCCTCCTTGATGTACTCGCCGCCCGCGACTGGAACCGCGACCTCGTCGGTGCCCTTGAGGCCGTCCGCGATGATGACCGGACAGCCCGCAGCCAGCGGAGAAAAGCCATTTTCCCAGGCGGCGTACAGGTGCTCGAGCGCGTTCTTGCGGCGGCCGGCATAGAGGGTATTGCAGTCGGTCAGGAAGGGCTTGCCGCCCAGCTCGCGGACGACGTCAGCCACCGCCTTTGCGTAGTTGGGCCGCAGAAAGGCCAGATTGCCCGGCTCGCCGAAATGCATTTTAATGGCGACGAACTTGCCATCGAGATCGAGGTCGGCGATGCCCGCCATGCGCATCAGCTTTTTGAGCTTCTCGGGCATAGGCGTGCCGTTGGTCGCGCGGAAATCGGTAAAATAGACCTTGGGTGTACTCATACGTCATGCTCCTTTTTCATGCAGAATGATCCTGCTTTCATTGTATCACAGGCCGTTCCGAAAGAAAAGGGAAACAACGCTCACCAATCCTCATTCTCGTCCTCGTCATCATCCTCCACGTCGTAATCGCGTTTTTCCTCCTCGTCGAGCAGTCCCATCGCGTGCAGACCCGCTGCGATCTCGAACAGATCGCTCCGGCCGTCGCCGTTCATATCAAAGAAATTTCCGAACATACTGTATCGCTCCCTTCTTTTTCTTAATGATACCAGTCCCGCTGTCCCATATCTGTCCCCTTTTTCCGCTCCGCAGCAATATTATGTTTTTTCTGTTCTGCCGCTTTTCTTTTTCGTGCATTCTGTTATAATAGCAATAGCAGCTGATTTAATTTTTTCAGGAGGTATTCTTATGGAACAGAAATTCTATATTTGCGAGCATTGCGGCAACATCATCGCGATGGTCAAGAACGCGGGCGTTCCGGTCATGTGCTGCGGCCAGAAGATGAAGGAGCTCGTCCCCGGCACGACCGACGCGGCC
>CAMEPU010000006.1 GCA_945932315.1 uncultured Clostridia bacterium | reverse complement strand
CCGAAGACGAGCCGTCGGTGCCCGAGCGCGCGATCGGCGGTCTGACCGGCTGGATCGACTGCTTTGAAAAGGCGTCGCTCGCCGGAACGGTGTTCGCAGGCGGCGTCAACGGGACGGGCGAGATCGAGGGGCATCCGTCCCTGCAGACGGCCTACGACATGGGCGCGGCAATTTGATACAGAAAAATTCCAAATTGGAACTGATGATCCTGCCGGGCGCGGTGCACACCGACCTGTACGACAAAATGGACGTCATCCCCTTTGACAAAATGGCGGCGTTCTTCCGCCAGTATCTGAAATAATACAAATAAAGGTCGATCACCGGGTCAGCCGGAGATCGACCTTTTGCATTATACAGTTCGCGCGGCGCGCTCGGGGAGCTGGGCGACGATGATGGCCGCGAAGACCAGCGCGCAGCCCGCCAGCTCACGCGGGGAGAGCGCCTGTCCCAGAATGACCCACCCGGCCAGCATGGAGATGACCGACTCGAGCGACATGATCAGGGTCGCAACCGTGGGATCGGTGTCCTTCTGGGCGACGACCTGCAGGGTGTAGGCTACGCCGCTGCTCAACACGCCCGCGTACAGGATGGGCGCGGCCGCGGCCAGCAGGCTGGACAAGTCGGGCTGTTCGAGCAGCATGGGCACGATGCCCAGCGCGCCCGCCGTGAAAAACTGGATGCACGACATGCGCACGCCGTCGACCCGGGGCGAAAAGTGGTCGATGACCAGAATGTGGATCGAAAAGCCGACCGCGCACAGCATGACGAGCAGGTCGCCCGTCGAGACAGAAAGGGACTCGGTCATGCACAGCAGGTACATGCCGACAAGCGCGACGGCCACGCAGCCCCAGATGCGGCGGGACACCCGCTTGCCGACGAACAGGCCGAGCAGCGGGACGATCAGGATGTACAGGGCGGTCAGGAACCCGGCTTTGCCGACCGAGGTGCGCTGGATGCCGAGCTGCTGCAGAACCGAGGCGACGAAGAGCGCCGCGCCGCAGCAGACGCCGCCGATCAAATGGACGCGCCGGTTCTCTGGCGCGGCCGCGGCCGGGCGGCCGACCACGCGGTCGAGCAGGCGGATGCACGGCAGCAGGAACAGGCCGCCAATCCAGTACCGCACGCAGATAAAGGTGAACGGGCCGACGTGATCCATGCCGACCGACTGCGCCACAAAAGCAGTGCCCCAGATGGTGGCGGTCAGCAGCAGGAGCAGATTGGCCCGCATCGTTTTTTGTCGCATATGCAAAACCTCCGGAAATTGGCTCAAATCTTTTATATTATGAACCATTTGACCGCGCAATGCAAGTGCGATTTGACAAGGCCGGAAACTTTTGTTATAATATCTTAACTCACTATAAGTATATTTTTTGGACAAGCGAACGGATGGTGGTTATCAATGAAATGGATGATTGCGCTTGACAGCTCAGGCGACCTGCAGGAGGGCATGCCGCTCGCCCCGGACACCGCGCTCGTCAGCGTTCCGCTGACGATCCAGATCGGCGGCATGAGCTTTGTCGATGAAGCAGGCCTTGACATCCGCGCGATGATGGACGCCATGCAGTCAAGCGACCAGCCGACCAGCTCGGCCTGTCCGTCGCCCGACGCCTGGGCGCGTGCCTTTCAGCAGGCCGACCATGTATTCGCGATCACGATCTCGAGCAAGCTGAGCGGTAGCTACAACTCCGCCATGATCGCCCGGGATCTCGTGCTCGAACAGTATCCCGAAAAGAAGATCGCCGTCATCGACTCCATGGCGACCTCAGGCTCGATGATCCTGATGGCTCGTCTCATCAACGACATGATCGCACAGGGCGCGCATTTCGAGAAAATCGAGGATGCGGTTCTCTCCCTGCGCGACCGGCAGCACATTCTGTTCACGCTGTCCTCTTTCGACAATCTGGTTCGGAACGGCCGCATGCCCAAGCTGGTCGGCGTTCTGGCCAAGACCATGAAGATGCGCATCATCGGCACGGCCAACGAAGGCCAGATTCAGGTCATCCACAAATGCCGCGGTGAGCAGAACACCCTCATGACCCTCATCAAGGACATGAAGGCCTGCGGCGATCTGGCGCGGCGGCACGTCGTCATCACCCATTGTTTTAACCTCAAACTGGCAAAGACCCTTGAAAATTTACTCCATGCAGAGGCGCCCGGCGTACAGGTATCCATCCTGCCCTGCCATGCGCTCACCAGCTACTACGCTGAAGACGGCGGTCTGATCATCGCGTACTGAGTGTTCCGTACCGATTTGATCTCCCGGACATAGACCGCTCCATCACCGATCGTTCGAAGGATGTGATTTCTCCTTGAGTGCTAACCAAGAGTCCCAATTCCTCCGGATTTCGATCCACCGCGAGCCGATTGTGATCGCGGCGCAGGATATTGTTTTCATCGAGGTATTCAACTGGAAGTGCCTCATTCATCTGGTTTCGGGCGCACAGCTCGAGGTCAGCGCGCCGCTCAAGACGCTGGCCGAACAGCTTGTCTCCCCCTCGTTTCTCCGCTGTGGACGCAGCTTTCTCGTCAATCTCGAGCATTTGGCCGGACTTTCAAATGACAGCCTGCATCTGCGCGGCGGTACGGTGATCCCGATTCCCCGCAGGGGACGCGCCGAGATCATTCCGTACTGTTCCCGTTTCCTCGCCGAAAACACGGAGGACTGCTCCCCCGCAGCCCATTAAAAGCAAAAGGCAGCTTCGGCTGCTTTTTTCTTGCTGTTTTTCTTCTGTAGGAGTATACTGTTTCTGATTCCAAGATCAGGAGGCGCTCTCATGCAGCCCAATCAGAATCTCAAAGAAAACGTGATGCACGGAACCCCCGCGCTGCGCTGCGCCTTTTACCACAGCGTGGTCGACGGCGTGAGCACCTTCGTCCCCCACCATTGGCACGACGAGCTCGAGCTCATCTACTTCCGCGGCGGCCGCTTCCGCCTCGAGGTCGGCATGCAGGCGGTGCCGATCGACGGGGAAACCCTGGTGTTTCTCAACGCGGGCGAACTGCACAGCATCGCGTCCCAAGGCTTTGGCGTGGAGGACGCGCTGGTCTTCGACCCGATGATGCTCAGCTTCGACGCGATGGACGCCGCCCAGACCGGCCTGCTCCAGCCCCTCGCGGGCGGACGGCTGCTCCTGCCCCGGCGCATCCCGGCCGGCCACGTGCTTTTCGCCCCCATCCGCGAGGAATTCGAGCGGATCACCTCCGCCTTCTGTCCCGACGGCCAGCCCGGGCATTTTCAGACCACGCTGGCGGCCGACGATCTGACCGGCCACCTCTTCGTCAAATCGGCCCTGCTGCGCATTCTGGGCCTGCTGTACGAGCACGCGATGTTCCTGCCCTCCGAAGGGAACGCCAACCGCAAGATCGACGCGGTCAAAAGCGCGCTTCGCTATATCGGCGACCACTATCAGGAGCAGCTGTACATCGGCGATCTGGCCGCGCTCGCCGGGATGAACGAGCAGTACTTCTGCCGCTTCTTCAAAAGCGCGATCGGACGTTCTCCAATGGAATATGTCAATTTTTATCGCTGCAAGCAGGCAGCCCGCCTGCTCCGCGACACCGACAAGCCGGTCATGGATATCTGCCTTGACTGCGGCTTCAACAATCTGGGAAACTTCCTCAAGACCTTCAAACGGCATTACGGCGCGACGCCCCTGCAATACCGCAAGGCGACCTCCAAGTCAAAATAACGCAGTTTTTTTGCAAAAGAGCGGTGGAATCTCAACCGCTCTTTCTTTATAATAGGCGTGAAAAGAAATCATTGTCTCCGAAGGAAGGCGTTACTCATGAAGCAGCAATGGTGGCACGACAAGGTCGCCTATCAGATCTATCCCAAGAGCTTCTGCGACAGCAACGGCGACGGCATCGGCGATCTGCGCGGCATCCTGTCCAAGCTTGACTATTTAAAGGAGCTGGGCGTCGATATTCTCTGGCTCTCCCCCTGCTATCTCTCCCCGATGGCCGATCAGGGCTATGATATCGCGGACTATTATCAGATCGACCCCCGTTTCGGCACCATGGAGGACATGGAGGCTCTCATCGCCGCCGCGAAGGAGCGCGGCATGGTTATCCTGATGGATCTGGTCGTCAACCACTGCTCGGACGAGCACGAATGGTTCCGCGCCGCCTGCGCCGACCCGGACGGCAAATACGGCAAATACTTCTATCTGGCGGACAAATCCCCCGACGGCAAACTTCCCTGCAACTGGCGCTCTTACTTCGGCGGGCCGGTCTGGGATGAGCTGCCCGGCACCGACAAGCTCTATCTCCACTTATTCCATAAAAAGCAGCCCGACCTCAACTGGGAAAACCCCGAAGTGCGCGAGGAAGTCTACCGCAACATCGGCTGGTGGATGGACAAGGGGCTGGCCGGCTTCCGCATCGACGCGATCATCAACATCAAAAAGCCCGCCGTGCTTCACGATTACCCGGTGGACGGCGCCGACGGTCTTGCCTCGGTACACCACATGCTGGCCGAGGCCGAGGGCGTGGGCGATTTTCTGGGCGAGCTGCGCGACCGCGCCTTTGCCCCGGCGAACGCCTTTACGGTCGGCGAGGTTTTTAACATGAAAGAGGGCGAACTCGCCCATTTCATCGGCGACCACGGCTATTTTTCGACCATGTTCGACTTCCGCTCCCACATCGCCTGCTTTGACCGGGCAGGCTGGCACCGCAGCAAGCCGATCGACGCCGACACCTACAAGCGCTGCTGCTTCGCCTCCCAGCGGGAATCGGCCGATATCGGCTTCTACGCCAACGTCATCGAAAACCACGACGAGCCGCGCGGCGTGAGCTGCTACCTGCCCCCCGAGGGCCGCTTCCCGCAGGGCAAAATGATGCTGGGCGCGCTCAACTTCCTCCTGCGCGGCATCCCGTTCCTGTTCCAGGGGCAGGAGCTGGGCATGGAGAACTGGGCGTTCGAGTCGATCGACGAGGTCGACGACGTCAACACCCGCGACCAGTACGAGACTGCGCTGCGCGACGGCTGCACCGAGGCCGAGGCGCTGGCCGCCTGCCGCCAGTTCAGCCGGGACAACGCGCGCACGCCAATGCAGTGGACGGCTGGCCCGCAGGCCGGGTTCACCACGGGCACGCCCTGGCTGCCGGTCAACCCCAACCACACCGAGATCAACGCGGAGGCCGAGCTGGCCGATCCCGATTCGGTTTTCCACTTCTATCAGAAGCTGATCGCCCTGCGCAAGCACCCCGACTACAAGCAGACGCTGGTCTATGGCGCGACCATCCCGGTCTGGGAGGACGAACCCGGGCTGATGGCCTACTACCGCAAGGGCGACCGAGACCTGCTGGTCATCGGCAATTTCTGCGCCGACGGCCGCACGGTCACTCTGCCCGCCGACTGTGCCGCCGTCCTGCTGGACAACTACGGCGGCGCCGCGCCCGACGGCCGCGAACTGTCCCTCAAGCCCTTCCATCTGGTGGTGCTCGAGCTGCAATAACAGACCACTTCACGGAGCACACGCTCCCGTTTTCTCTCTCCTCTTATTTGGGCGCAGTTTCAACGCCCACCAACAGAGCCGCCGGTTTCCCGGCGGCTCTGTTGTTACCGAATCGTTTTCGCCCTGTTTCTATTTTGTTCTTTACTTTCCGACAAAACAAGGGTATGATGATACAAGCACGGAGGGCCGCGCACTAGCGCGCCTTCCTTTTCTTGTCCTTTCCATTTAACATTCCCTGTTGTTTTTGAGGTATCATGAGTCTATACAGCCTGACCTTTTTGTTTCGGTTTCTGCCGGTCTTTCTGACCGTTTATTACATAGCGCCCGCCAAATGGCGCAAATACGTGCTCATTCTGGGCAGCCTGCTCTTTGTCGGCTTCACCGACCGGCTGGCCGTTCCCGTCGTCGTCGGCGCGGTGCTCGCGAACTGGGCGCTCGGTCGGCTGATGCCGCGCGCGCCCCGTCCCATACTCTTGACCGGTGTGGCATGCGACCTCGGCCTGCTGCTCGCAGCCCGCTATTGCGGGCTTTCCCTGCCGGGCGCGAGCTTCTTCTGCTTCTCCCTGCTGAGTTATCTGGCCGACGTTTACCGATACGCCGCGCCCGCGGCCTCCCTTGCCGATCTGGGCGCCTATACCTGCATGTTCCCCAAGCTGCTGTCCGGCCCGATCGCCCGCTACCCCGCGCTCGCGGAGGAGATCGACACCCCAAAGTGCACCTGTGCCCGGTTGGAGGACGGCCTCTCCCTGCTCATCCTCGGCCTTTCCTATAAAGTGCTGCTGGCCGATCCGCTGGGCGGCCTGTGGTCGCTCGCCGGGAAGATCGGCTACGAGTCCCTCTCGACCCCGATGGCCTGGCTGAGCGCGCTCGGCTTCAGCCTGCAGCTCTATTTCGACTTTCAGGGCTATTCCCTGATGGCGATCGGCCTCGGACGGATGCTCGGTTTTTCCCTGCCCCGCAACTTTGACGACCCCTACTGCGCCCGCTCGGTCAGCGAGTTTTACCGCCGCTGGCACATCACGCTGGGCGCGTGGTTCCGCGATTATGTCTACATCCCGCTGGGCGGCAACCGGTGCAGCAGAGGCCGCACCCTGCTCAACCTGCTCGTTGTCTGGGTGCTGACCGGCCTGTGGCACGGCCCGACCGCCAACTTCGTGCTCTGGGGACTGTTTCTGTTCCTGTGCATCGCGGCCGAACGGTTCTGGCTGCGCCCGGTTCTCGAGCGGCACACTCTCCTGTCCCACCTCTACGTGCCTCTCGCGACCGGCCTTTCCTGGGTCATGTTCGCCATCACCGATCTGTCCGCGCTCGGCACCTATTACGCCCGCATGCTCGGTCTGGGCGGCGTGAACGTCAACCCGGCCGACTGGCACACGCTGGCGGCCTCCTATCTCCCCTATCTCGCCGTTGGCATCTTTTTCGCCCTGCCGTATGCCGGCCGACTTTTCCGCGCGCACCGCAATCGCTGGCCCATCCGCATTGCCCTGCTCGCCCTGTTCTGGCTGACCGTCTCGCATCTGTCCGCGACTGCGGGCACGCCCTTCCTGTATTCCCAGTTTTGATACCAAGGAGTTTCCCCATGCCCTTTTTCCATCGTTTGAAAATTCCACTCACCGGGCTGCTCATCGTCTCCACCCTTCTGTGTGAGGCCGCGGGCTACGCCCTGCAGAGTCAACTGCCCGCCCGCGCCCGGGCCGACGGCGTTTCGACCCCCTATTTAAGCGGCCTGTTTCTCTACCTGCGCGGCGAACGCGACCTCTCCATCCCCGAAAACGACGAGCCGTCCGAAACGCCTGCCGCACCCGCCGTCTCCGAGGAAGAACCGCCCGTCCGCGGTACGCTCGACCGCGTGCCCACCATCGGCATCGGCACACAGCCCCAGTCCCCCGAGCCCGAGCCGGCGCCCGCGGAACCCGATGTGCCCGCCGTCGTTCCGCCCGCTGCGAAACCGTCCGCGCCGTCCGCCGGACTGCCGTCTGCCGCCGTGCCCCAAGCCTTCACGACCGTGGACGACAGCTACTTCGACGACGCGCTGTTTATCGGCGACTCCCGCATCGACGACATGCACTCGTTCTCCGGCCTCAACAACGCGACCTACTTTGCCAAGACCGGCATGTCGGTCTACAAGCTGTTCAAGGACCCGTGGGTCACGCTGGAGGGCGTGCAGGGCGAGCTGACGCTAGAGGACGCGCTCAGCCGGGGCACGTACGGCAAAATCTACCTGATGGTCGGTGTCAATGAGTTCGGCACGGGCGACGAAGCCCGATTCATCAAAAAGTACGCCGAAACCATCGACCGCATCCGCGCCCTGCAGCCCGACGCCATTTTCTACGTCATGGGCATCCTCTCGGTCACGAAGGAGCTGGCCGACGTCGACGAATATGTCACGCTCGACGCCATCCGCACCCGCAACGCCGATCTGGCCGCGCTGGCCGACGGCGAAACCATCTTCTACATTGACGTCAACGAGCGCTTCGCCGACGAAAATTACTACCTCGATGAGACCTACGCCGACGGCGACTCCCACCTCAAGGGCAAGTACTACCGCGACTGGGCGGATTTCATCCGCTCCCACGCCGCGCCCTGCCCGTAAAAAACACCCAAAAGCCCGCAGTTTTGCGGGCTTTTTTGGCGCACGGCCGAAAGCACGATAAATTTTTCGACTGATGATACTTTTTTCTGCATTTTTTCTTGCAGTTTTCCCTTTGGTGTGGCAAAATAGTAATATCCGTGCGGAGCTTTGAAATGAAAAGTCCGCGATTCAAGTTTTTTGTTGTAAAGGGGAGTCAATACTGTGAAAGAAAAGAGAAGCAGCTTTTCCAGCCGTCTGGGATTTGTTCTGGCGGCCGCGGGTTCTGCGGTCGGCCTCGGCAATCTCTGGCGGTTCCCATATCTGGCCGCGAAATACGGCGGCGGCATCTTCCTGCTGATCTATATCATTCTGGCGATCACCTTCGGCTTTGCGCTGATGATCACCGAGATCGCGATCGGCCGTAAGACCCGTCTTTCCTGCATCGGCGCATACCGCGCGCTCGACAAGCGGTTCGGGTTCCTGGGCCCGCTCGCCTCGCTCGTGCCCATCGTCATCACGCCTTATTACTGCGTCATCGGCGGCTGGGTCATGAAATACCTGTTCGAGTTCGTGACGGGCAACGGTCTGGCGCTCGCGGACGACAGCTATTTCGGGTCGTTCATCACCGTTTCGGGCGCAGGCCTGACCGGAAATCCCATGCTCTGGTTCGTCCTCTTCGTCGTGCTGACCGCTGTTGTCGTCCTGCTCGGCGTCGATAAGGGCATCGAAGCCGTCAGCAAGGTCATGATGCCCATTCTGGTCATCCTGTCGATCATCGTCGCGGTCTATTCGCTGACCCTGCCGGGCGCGATGGACGGCCTCAAGTTCTACCTGCTGCCCGACTTCTCCAAGTTCTCGCTCTCGACCGTGCTGGGCGCGATGGGTCAGCTGTTCTATTCGATGTCCCTCGCCATGGGCATCATGATCACCTATGGCTCCTATATGAAGGATGAGGATAACCTCGAGGCCTCGGTCGCCCAGATCGAGATCTTCGACACCGGCATCGCCCTGATCGCCGGCCTGATGGTCATCCCGGCTGTTGTCGCCTTCAACGGCGGCGACGCTTCCACCATCTCTGCGGGCCCCGGCCTGATGTTCGGCGTCCTCCCCAAGGTCTTTGAGGCCATGGGCATGGGCACCTTCATCGGCACCGTGTTCTTCCTGCTCGTGCTGTTCGCCGCGCTGACCTCCTCGATCTCCCTGATGGAGACCGTCGTTTCGATCATCCAGGACAAGCTCCACACCGAGCGCCGCGTCACCACCGTGATCGTCACCATCGGCATCATCGCGCTGGGCACGCTGTCCTGTCTGGGCTATGGCCCGCTCGGCTCGGTCACCCTCCTCGACCTGCAGTTCCTCGACTTCTTTGACTTCATCTCCAACTCGGTTCTGATGCCGATCGTCGCGCTGTTCACCTGCGTCCTGATCGGTCATATCGTCGGCACCGACGCCATCGCGAGCGAAGTCGAAAAGAACGGACACCATTTTGGCCGCAAGAAGATGCACCGCGTCATGATCCGCTGGGTGACGCCTATTATCGTCGTCGTCATTCTCGCGGGCGAGCTGGCCAAGTACTTCGGCATCATCAGCATCTGAAAACCGCATTCTATCCCGCATATCCGCGGCCGCACAGCTTGTGCGGCCGCTTTTTTACACCGATTTTACAGTTCTCCCGTTTGCCGCTTTACAGGGCGGGCCTATACTGAAGCCCGTAAAGCAAAAATGAAATCGTCACAAAGGAGAACAAACCATCATGAATCAGAAAATCATTGCGCTGCTGTCCGCAGCCGCCCTGTGCGCCGGCATGACCGCCTGCGGTTCCTCCGCATCCACCAGCTCCGGAACCCCCGTTTCCTCCGGCTCCGATGCTTCCGCTTCCGCCCCTGTTTCCACCCCGATCACGATCATTTCCCGTGAGGATGGCTCGGGCACCCGCGGCGCGTTCATCGAACTGTTCGGCGTCGAGCAGAAGGATGCGGACGGCAACAAGGTCGACCACACCACCGAGCTCGCCGAGATTACGAACTCCACTTCGGTCATGATGACCACGGTCGCGGGCAACGTCAACGCGATCGGCTACTGCTCGCTCGGCTCCCTCAACGACTCGGTCAAGGCGCTGACCATCTCGGGCGTTGAGGCGACCGCCGACAACATCAAGAGCGGCGACTACACCATCTCCCGCCCCTTCAACATCGCCACCAAGGCTGACATCAGCGATCTGGCCGCCGACTTCATCGGCTACATCATGAGCGCAGACGGTCAGGCCATTATCGAAGAAGAGGGCTACATCGCCGTCGCCGAGGGCGAGGCCTACACCCCCTCCGGCCTGACCGGCAAGATCACCGTCGCCGGCTCCTCCTCGGTCACCCCGGTCATGGAGGTTCTGAAGGAGGGCTACACCGCGCTCAACCCCGAGGTCACCATTGAGGTTCAGCAGAGCGACTCCTCCACCGGCGTCACCTCGGCGATCGAGGGCACCTGCGACATCGGCATGGCCTCCCGCGACCTCAAGGACAGCGAAACCGAGCAGGGCGTCTCCTCCACCACCATCGCGATGGACGGCATCGCAGTCATCGTCAACCTCGGGAACGCCGTTTCCGATCTGACCCCCGAGCAGGTCTGCTCCATCTACACCGGCGAGATCACCGACTGGTCCGCGCTTTAATTTCCCTCTCCGACGGACGGCGCTCCCCGCCGTCCCATCCCCACCTGCGGCCCGAAGAAAGCACTTCGGGCCGCCTGTCTATGGAGGAAACTTCAATGAAAACAGACACCCGGGAAACCCTGATGCGGCTGGTCTTTCTGATCACCGCCTGCGTCTCCATCCTCTCGGTCGCCCTGATCTGCATCTTTATCTTCGGCGGCGGCCTGCCCGCCATCGCTGAGATCGGCCCGATCAAATTCCTGCTCGGCACCACGTGGAAGCCCTCGAACGGCCAATACGGCATCTTCCCCATGATCGTGGGCAGCATTTACGTCACCGCGGGTGCGCTCCTGATCGGCGTGCCGGTCGGCCTGCTCTGCGCGATCTTTCTCGCCCGCTTCTGTCCTGCGCCCGCCTACCGGCTCATCAAACCGGCTGTCGACCTGCTCGCAGGCATCCCGTCCATCGTCTACGGTTTCTTCGGCCTCGTCGTCATCGTGCCCCTCATGCAGAAGCTGACCGGCACGGGCGGCAAGGGCGTGCTGACTGCGTCGATCCTGCTCGGCATCATGATCCTGCCGACCATCATCAGCGTCTCCGAGAGCGCGCTGCGCGCCGTGCCCGAGAGCTATTATGAGGGCGCGCTCGGCCTGGGCGCGACCCATGAGCGCGCGGTGTTCTGCGCCTGCCTGCCCGCCGCCAAATCGGGCATCCTGGCCGGGGTCATTCTGGGCGTGGGGCGCGCAATCGGCGAGACCATGGCCGTTCAGATGGTCGCGGGCAACCAGCCCGTGGTCCCGGCGAGCCCGCTCTCGGGCGTGCGCACCCTGACCGCCAACATCGTCATGGAGATGGGCTACGCGACCGACCTGCATCGCGAAGCGCTGATCGCCACCGCCGTCGTCCTCTTCGTGTTCATTCTCCTCATCAACCTGTGCTTCTCCGCACTCAAGAGAAAGGAGTGATCCCATGGAAGCACTGCATACCCTCCCGCGCGCCGCTGCCGGGCAGGAGGCGATCAACCGGACCGACTGGCGGCAGAAGCTGCGCCATTACCGGCAGCATCCGGGTTCTTTCCTTCTGCTCATCCTGACCGTGCTGTCCGCCCTCGCCACCATCGGCGTGCTCTTCGCCCTGATCGCCTACATTCTGATCCGCGGCATCCCCTGCCTGACCCCTGACCTCTTCGCCTGGGAGTACACCACGAGCAACGTTTCGATGATGCCCGCGCTGATCAACACGGTGCTCGTCGTCGTCCTGACCCTGGCGATCGCGCTCCCGATCGGCCTCGGCGCAGCCATCTACCTGACCGAGTACGCGAAGCGCGGCAACCGGCTCGTCCGGATCATCCGGATCACCGCCGAGACCCTGTCCGGCATTCCCTCGATCGTCTACGGCCTGTTCGGCTTTCTGTTCTTCAACATCGCGCTCAAATGGGGCTATACGATTCTGGGCGGCGCGCTGACGCTGGCCATCATGGTGCTCCCACTCATCATGCGCACGGCCGAGGAGGCCCTGCTCGCCGTGCCCGACAGCTACCGTGAAGGCAGCTTCGGTCTGGGCGCCGGCCGTCTGCGCACGGTCTTCCGCATTGTTCTGCCCGCCGCTGTTCCCGGCATTCTGTCGGGCGTCATTCTGGCCATCGGCCGCATCGTCGGCGAGACCGCCGCCCTGCTTTATCCGGCCGGCACAGCCCCCGTCGTACCCGAGTCGCTCTTGAACTCGGGGCGCACACTGGCCGTCCATATGTACGCCCTGCTGAACGAGGGACTCTACATGGAACAGGCCTATGCGACCGCGGTCGTCCTGCTTGTGCTTGTCGTCGGCATCAACGCGCTGAGCGGCCTGCTCGCGCGCAAGCTTTCCGCCAAGGAGAAATAACATGGAAAAAATCGGCATTCGTAATCTTGATCTCTACTACGGAGATTTTCAGGCGCTCAAAAGCATCAATCTGTCCCTGCCCGCCCGTGAGATCACGGCCTTCATCGGCCCCTCGGGCTGCGGCAAATCGACCCTGCTCAAATCGCTCAACCGGATGAACGATCTGGTCGAGGGCTGCCGGATCACGGGCGAGGTCACGCTCGACGGGGAGAGCATCTACGGGGCAATGGACCCCAGCCTGCTCCGCCGCCGGGTCGGCATGGTCTTTCAGAAGCCCAATCCCTTCCCGATGAGCATTTATGACAACATCGCCTTCGGCCCGCGCACCCACGGCGTGCGCTCCCACGCCGCCCTCGACGAGATCGTCGAGGAATCCCTGCGGGGCGCGGCCATCTGGGACGAGCTCAAGGACCGCCTGCACAAAAGTGCGCTCGGTCTTTCGGGCGGCCAGCAGCAGCGCCTGTGCATCGCCCGCGCGCTCGCGGTCAAGCCCGAGGTTCTCTTGATGGACGAGCCGACCAGCGCGCTCGATCCGATCTCGGTCTCCCGCATCGAAGACCTTGCCGCCGAGCTCAAAAAGGATTACACTATTATTATGGTGACTCATAATATGCAGCAGGCCGCCCGCATCTCGGACAAAACCGCCTTTTTCCTGCTCGGCGAGGTCGTCGAATTCGGCAGCACCGAACAGATTTTTTCGATGCCGCAGGATAAACGCACCGAGGACTATATCACGGGGAGGTTCGGATGAGATGAGAAACCGATTTGACGAGCAGCTTTCCCAGCTGCATATCGAACTGGTCAAGATGGGCGCACTTTGCGAAGAGGGCATTTCGGCCGCGGCCAAAGCCCTCGAAGAGGGTGACGAGGCGCTGCTCCGCCGGGTGCCCACGGTCGAGCAGGAGATCGACCGCAAGGAGCGCGAGATCGAGGGCATGTGCATGCGCCTGCTTCTGCGCCAGCAGCCGGTCGCGCGCGACCTGCGCACCATTTCGTCCGCCCTCAAGATGATCTCCGACATGGAGCGCATCGGCGATCAGGCGGCCGACATCGCCGAGATCGTGCGGCACGGCGCGGGACAGCTGCCCTGTCCGCTGCGCCTGCGCGAGATGGCGCGCGCGGCCATTCACATGGTGACCGACAGCATCGACGCCTATGTCAACGCCGACCTCGACATGGCACAGGCGGTTATGAAAGCGGACGACGTGGTCGACGATTATTTTCTGAGCATGCGCGACGAGCTGGTCTCGGCCATCCGCCGGGACAGCGCCGAGGCCGACCACTATCTCGATCTGCTGATGATCGCCAAATACCTCGAGCGCATCGGCGACCACGCGGTCAACATCGCCGAATGGGTCGAATATTCGATCACCGGCGTGCGCCGCGACGACGAAATTCCCGAATCCCACGAAAAATAAACAAAGGAGAGCCGTATTATGATCTATTTGGTCGAGGATGACGACAACATCCGCGAACTCGTTCTTTATACGCTCAAGGGACAGGGCATGGCCGCCCGGGGCTTCGACCGCCCCTCGGCCTTCTGGGCTGCCATGGAGCTGGAGTCCCCCACCCTCGTCCTGCTCGATATCATGCTGCCCGAAGAGGACGGCGTTTCCGTTCTCAAGAAGCTGCGCGCGAATTCCGCCACCCGCCGCCTGCCCATCATCCTGCTGACAGCCAAGAGCAGCGAATATGACACCGTGCTCGGTCTGGACGCGGGCGCGGACGATTATATTGCGAAGCCCTTCCGCATGATGGAGCTGCTGGCCCGCGTCAAGGCCCTGCTCCGCCGCACGGACGAGGCCGCGCCCCCGTTCTTCAGCGTCGGGCCGCTCTATGTCTGTCCGGCGCGGCATGAGGTGCGCGTCGCCGACCGCCCGGTCGTGCTGACGCTCAAGGAATTCGAGCTGCTCTGCGTCTTTCTCGAAAACCCGGGTCTCGTGCTGACCCGCGCGCAGCTGCTCGACCGCATCTGGGGCTACTCGTTCAACGGCGAGAGCCGGACGGTCGACGTTCACATCGGCACCCTGCGCCAGAAGCTGGGCGAAGCGGGCTCATATATCGAAACCGTGCGCGGTCTGGGCTACCGTTTTGAGGACAAAACCGAATGACCAAACGAATTTTCCGGGCGATTTGCCTGGTCGCCGCCGCGCTGCTCGTGCTGTGCACCGGCTGCATGGCGGCATTGACCGCACATGCGCTCACCGAACGCTTCACCGACGACCTCGCCCGCGAGGCCGCGCTGCTGCGCGGTCTGGCCGAATCCGAAGGTGCGGCCGGGCTCGAAGTCCTCTCGCCGAGCGCTGCCCGCATCACCCTGATCAGCTCGGACGGCACGGTGCTCTTCGACAGCAAAGCCGATCCCGCCGCCATGGAAAATCACGCCTCCCGCGAGGAATTCACTGAGGCGCGCGCCGACGGCACGGGCGTCAGCATCCGCTATTCGTCCACGTTGTCCACCCAAACCGTCTACTATGCGCTGCTGCTCCGGGACGGCTCCGTTCTGCGCGTCGCGGGCGAGCAAGCCGCAATCTCATCCATTCTCCTGAATCTGCTGCCCGCATTCATCCTTCTGCTAGCCGCCGCCGTGCTGGCCGCATCCGTGCTGGCGCGCCGTCTGAGCCGGGCGATCGTCCGCCCGATCAACGCGCTCGATCTGAGCGATCCGCTGTCGGACGCGGCTTATCCCGAGCTCTCCCCCCTGCTGACCCGGATCGACAGGCAGAACGGCACGATCGCGCGGCAGTTCGAGATCGCCCGCCAGCGCCAGCGGGAATTCACCCTCATCACCGACAACATGGCCGAGGGCCTGCTCGTTCTCTCGCCGTCCTCCGAAATCCTCTCGTGCAACGCGGCGGCCAGCCGCATTCTGCACGCGCCGCACGACGTCCTGCGCCGCAGCGTCTATGATCTCAACCGCGAGCCGCCCTTCCGCGCCGCCGTCGAGACCGCGCTTTCGGGCGCGCACGCCGAGGAACAGCTCACCATCGGCGAGGGCCATTATCAGCTGATCGCCAGCCCGGTACAACAGGATAAAGAGGTCCGCGGCGCCGTTCTTCTTCTCATCGACGTCACCGAGCGCGCGGAGCGCGAACAGCTTCGCCGCGAATTCTCAGCCAATGTCTCCCACGAGCTCAAAACCCCGCTCACTTCGATCTCTGGCTTCGCCGAGATCGTCCGGGACGGGCTGGTCGAGCCCGAGGACATCCCGCGCTTCGCGGGCCGCATCTACGACGAGGCGCAGCGGCTGATCGCGCTCGTGAGCGATATCATCCGTCTCTCCCGCCTGGACGAAGGACAGTTAACCGGCCAGACCGAGCCCGTCGAACTGCGCGCCCTGTGCGCCGACGTCGCCGCCCGTCTCACCCCGGCGGCCGAACAGGCGGGCGTGCGCCTCGATCTCTACGGCGATCCGGTGTGGATCGACGGCGTGCCCACCATTCTGGATGAGATGATCTACAACCTGTGTGAAAACGCGGTCAAATACAACAAGCCGGGCGGCAGCGTCCGCATCTCCCTGAGCGCTTCGGGCGGCGGCGTCCAACTGACCGTGGCCGACACCGGCATCGGCCTCCCCTACGCCGACCAGCCCCGCGTGTTCGAGCGGTTCTACCGGGTCGACAAAAGCCACTCCAAGGAGATCGGCGGCACCGGCCTCGGCCTGTCGATCGTCAAGCACGGCGCGGCGCTGCACGGCGCGCACATCGAGCTGGACAGCGCGGTCGGCGTCGGCACGACGATCACCCTGACCTTCCGGCAGCGCGCAGCACACGATGCAAATGCAAAATAAGCACAAAAAAACCGCCCAACGGCGGTGATGGCATGAAAAAAACCGCCCAACGGCGGTGATGGCATGAAAAAAACCGCCCAACGGCGGTTTTTTTGCGCGAGCGGCCCTGTAAGCCGGGTTCTGTCTGGAACGGTCATCTATCTGGGACGGACATCACTGCCCGCCTCAAGCCATCAGTTGGAGCGATCGGGCCGATCATAGCCCCGGTCGATGTTGCTGCGGATAGAGTTTACAGGCCCCCCGTGTTACCACGGGGCGCGGTGAGCTCTTACCTCGCCTTTCCACCCTTACCGCGTAAAATACGCGGCGGTATCTCTCTGTTGCACTATTCCGGGAGTCGCCTCCGGCAGACGTTATCTGTTATCCTCGCCCTGTGCAGCCCGGACTTTCCTCATGCCGGAAACCGGCACGCGACCGTTCAGGCCGCTCGCTGCATTTATTATACCGGGAACAACATGGAAAAGTCAACCTCGCGCAAAACAAAATTGATTTTTGTTCGTCTTTTCCTGACAAAACATCAGGTGTATTTTTGTTATCTTTGTTGAACTTTCCGTTTCTTTTTGGTTGCATTTACCAGTTTGCAGCCCTATAATTAGAACAGTTTGACGAAAAGAGGTTTGCTCCATGGCCCTCGCGATGAAAGCCAAAGTCCAGCAGCCCGAGAACCTGCTGTTTTCCAAAAAGGATATCGTCCATCTGATGATCCCGCTCATCATCGAGCAGGCGCTGACCTGCCTTGTCGGCCTGGCCGACTCCATCATGGTCGCGCAGGCGGGTGAGGCCGCGGTCTCCGGCGTTTCGTTGGTCGACTCCCTCAGCACGCTGATCATCATGCTGATGAGCGCGCTCGCCGCGGGCGGCGCGATCGTCGCCGGCCACTATCTGGGCCAGCGCGACGTGGAGGACGCGAAAAAGGTCGCGAACCAGCTCATGAGCTTCATGGTGCTCCTGAGTGTGGCCGTCACCGCGCTGCTCTACCTCTTCCGCCGCCCGATGTTCGCCCTGCTCTTCGGCGACATCGCGGCCGACGTCTACGACAGCGCGACCATCTACTATCTGATCGTCACCCTGTCCACACCGTTCTATGCGATTTTCGCGACCGGCTCGGCCATCTTCCGCACGATGGGCAACTCCGCCCCCTCGATGCAGGTGTCCACAATCATGAATATCGTCAACATCGCGGGCAACGCCATTCTGATCTTCGGCTTTCACATGGGCGCCGCCGGCGTCGCGATCCCGACCGCGCTCTCCCGTCTGGTCGCCGCCGCGATCATCGCCCGCATGCTGTTCCGGCCGAACATCGACCTGCGTCTGGAGCGCGAGCTGCTCCGCCGCTGGGACCGCCCGATGGTGCGCCGCATCCTGCTGCTCGGCATCCCGAACGGCAGTGAGAGCAGCCTGTTCCAGCTTGGCAAGATCATCATGCTGAGCCTGGTTTCGACCTTCGGCACGGCCGCCATCGCGGCCAACGCGGTCGGAAATACCATGGCGAACTTCGAATCCCTGCCGGGCAACGCGATCAATCTGGGCATCGTCGCGGTTGTCGCCCAGTGCGTGGGCGCGGGCGACTACAAGCAGGCGCGCTACTATGTCCGCCAGCTTCTCAAGCTGATCTACGCTTTCCACATCATCTTCAACATCGCGATCATCCTCTGCTCCCCCCTGATCGTGCAGGCCTACAACCTGTCCTCGGCGGGCGCGGAGATGGCCCGCCAGACCATCCTGCTGCACGGTTTCTTCTGCATGGCGCACTGGGCGCCCTCCTGGACCCTGCCCTCCGTCCTGCGCGCGGCCGGCGATGCCAAATACTCGATGGCCGTCGGCGTTCTCTCCATGTGGATCGTCCGGCTGATCGGCGGCTGGCTGCTCGCCGTGCCCTGCGGCTTCGGCATGATCGGCGTGTGGTATGCGATGCTGCTCGATTCGGCGGTGCGCGCATTCTTCTATTACCGCCGCTACCGCGGCACCAAGTGGTACGCCCACAATCTCATCGCCTGACCGAACCCCTTGCATCCGCCGGGTGCAGGGGGTATAATTTATTAGAATCTGTATAAGGAGCGATCCGATCTATGACCTTACAGGATGTTCTTTCCGATCTTCACGATAAAACGGTCGCCGTTATCGGCGCGGGCGTCAGCAACACCCCGCTGATCGGCCTGCTGCGCCGGGCGGGCGTCGCGGTCACTGTCCACGACCGCAAGGAAGCCGATGCGCTGGGCGAGCAGTACGGCGCGCTGGCCGCGCTCGGCTGCACCTTCTCGCTGGGCGAGGGCTACCTCGACACCCTGACCGAGGACGTCGTCTTCCGCACCCCGGGCGTCCACCCGAACAAGCCCCAGCTCGAGGCCGTGCGCGCCCGCGGCGGCGTGGTCACGAGCGAGATGGAGCTGTTCTTCGCGGTCTGCCCCTGCCCGATCATCGGCATCACCGGTTCGGACGGCAAGACCACGACGACCACCCTGACCTGCGAATTCTTAAAGCAGGCGGGCTACACCTGCCATCTGGGCGGCAACATCGGCAAGCCCCTGCTGCCCGAGGTCGACACCATCGCGCCCGACCATCTCGCTATCGTCGAGCTGTCCTCCTTCCAGCTCATGGGCATGGCGTACAGCCCGGCGGTCGCGGCCATCACCAACCTGACCCCCAACCACCTCGACTATCACAAGGATTTCGACGAGTATGTCGCGGCCAAGACCGCGATCTACACCCACCAGACCGCGGGCAACCGTCTGGTGCTGAACGCCGACGATCCGGTCACCCAGACCCTGACGCTGAACCCGGTGAGCGTGCTCTCGTGGTGCACCAAGAAGGGCGTACCCGAGACCGGCGTCTACCTCAAGGACAATGTCATTTACATCGCCGAGCATGGCGTTTCCCGCCGTCTGATGGACGCGGCCGACATCCGCATTCCGGGCGCGCACAACGTGTCCAACGTCATGATGGCGGCCGCCATCGTGCAGGGCTACTGTAAGGACGAGGACATCGTGCACGTCGCCAAGACCTTCGGCGGCGTCGAGCACCGCATCGAATTCGTCCGCGAGCTGGACGGCGTGCGGTATTACAACGACTCGATCGCGTCCAGCCCGACCCGCACCATGGCCGGTCTCAACTCGTTTGATCAGAAGCTCATCCTGATCGCGGGCGGCTACGACAAGCACATCCCGTACGACGTGCTGGGTGAACCGATCTGCGAGCACGTCAAGACCCTGATCCTGACCGGCGCGACCGCGCCCAAGATCAGGGAAGCGACGCTGGCCGCACCGTCCGCCGAGAAACCGGAGATGCATGACGCGGCCGACCTGCGCGACGCCGTGCGCATCGCCCGCGAGGTTGCGCAGCCGGGCGACGTGGTCATTCTGTCCCCCGCCAGCGCCTCCTTCGACGCGTTCAAGAACTTCATGGAGCGCGGCAACCTGTTCAAGCAGTTTGTAAATGAACTCTAAATAAAACCACCGCCGTGCGAACAGCGTCGCACGGCGGTATTTTCTTACTCTTTTTCGTTTTCAAAATGCTCCCTGATGAGCTTTAAAACCACCGGCGTCAGCAGGAACACGGCGATCAGGTTGGGCACCGCCATGAAGCCGTTGAAGGTTTCCGAAATGCCCCAGATCAGGCCGAGATCGACGGTCGCGCCCACGATCGAGATGAGCGCGTAAGCCACGGTGAAGACCTTGATGACCCGGCTGCCCAGCAGGAACTCCACGCAGCGCGCGCCGTACAGGCCCCAGCCGATGATGGTGGAGAACGCGAAGCAGCACATGGCGACGGCGGTGAAGATCGAGACCCAGTTGCCGTAAACGGCGGTGAAGCCCGAGATGGTCAGCTCCGCGCCCGCAGCCTGCCCGTAGGGGACGGCAACGCCGCTCAGCAGGATGACGAGGGCGGTCATGGTGCAGATCACGATGGTGTCCATAAACACCTCGAAGATGCCGAACATGCCCTGCTTGATGGGCTTTCTGGTGTCCGCGCAGGCGTGGGCGATCGAGCCGGTACCAAGGCCGGCCTCATTGGAGAAGATGCCGCGCGACACGCCCTTTTTCATGCTCAGGAAAAAGCTGCCCACGATGCCGCCCGTGACGGCCGAGGGCTGGAACGCGCCCCGGAAAATATCGGCGAACACGGCGGGCACCCGCCCGATGTTCATACCGATCAGGCCGACCGCCAGCACGATATAGAGCAGCGCCATGATGGGCACCAGCTTTTCGGTGACCTTGCCGATGCGCTTGACACCGCCCAGCAGGATCAGGCCGACCAGACCGGCGATCACGATGCCAATGATGAGGTTGCACAGGCCGACGCCGCCGTCGGACAGCACGTTATAGTTGAGAAGCGCCGAGTCGATGGCCGCCGTGATGGTGTTGACCTGGGTCGCGTTGCCCGTGCCGAAGACCGCGCACGCGCCGAAGAAGGCGTACAGGTAAGCGAGCCAGATCCACTTTCTGCCGAGGCCGTTTTTAATATAATACATCGGGCCGCCGACGTAGTCGCCGTTCGCATTGCGCTCGCGGAAATGGACAGCCAGCGCGACCTCGGAGAACTTGGTGCACATGCCGAGCAGCGCCGAAATCCACATCCAGAACACCGCGCCCGGGCCGCCGATGGCGATCGCGCCCGCGACGCCCGCGATGTTGCCCGTGCCGACGGTCGCGGCCAGCGCGGTGCAGACCGCCTGGAACGGGGTCATCGCGCCGTCCGCCGCCTCCTTCTTCCTGAACAGGCGGCCTACCGTGCAGCGCAGCGCATAGCCGAACTTCCGGAACTGGATGAAGCCGGTGCGGACGCTCAGGTACAGGCCGACGCCGATGATGCAGACCATGGCGGGCACGCCCCAGATGAATTGATTCAATACGTCATTGATCGCAGAAATTGTCTCGTACATAGAATTCCTCCCAAACAAAGGTACATTGTACCCGTTTTGGGAGGAGAAGTCAATTCCATCTGAAAATTCAGGTGTTTTTTGCGTCGTACCAGAATTTTTTCAAGTCTGCGGGCAGCGGACTTTCAAATGTTCGCGTCTCGTCGGAAAACGGCAGGGGCACGGTCAGCCGGGCGGCGTGCAGGGCGTGGCGGTGCACGACCCGGTAATCGGGGTTGTAGAGGAAGTCCCCGGGCAGCGGGTGGCCGATGTGACGCATATGCACCCGGATCTGGTGGGTGCGGCCGGTCTCCAGCCAGACGCGGGCGAGCGACCAGCCGTTTTCATAGCGCAGACGCTCAAAATGGGTGACCGCCCGCGCGCCGTCCTCGCGCACCTCGCGCGTGATGACCGAGCCGTCCACCCGGCCGATGGGCGCGTCGATCGTGCCCCGCGCGGGCAGCTCGCCCGTGCAGACGGCCAGATACTCGCGGCGCAGGCGTTTTTCGGCCGCCGCCTCGGTCAGCACGCCCGCCGCGATCGCGTTTTTGGCCACGACGAGCAGGCCGGACGTGTCCTTGTCCAGCCGCCCGATGGCGCGGAACACCAGTTCCTCTCCCCGCGCGGCGCAGACGGCGGCCAGCGCGTTTGCCACCGTGTTCTCCCGGTTCTGGGGCGAGGGGTGCACGGCCATGCCCGCCGGTTTGTCCACCACGAACAGGTCGTCATCCTCGTAGACGATGGGCAGCGCAAGGCCAGACTGGGGCA
This sequence comes from uncultured Clostridia bacterium, assembly GCA_945932315.1. Classification (GTDB taxonomy): domain Bacteria; phylum Bacillota; class Clostridia; order Oscillospirales; family Butyricicoccaceae; genus Butyricicoccus. The sequence continues at coordinate 9,532 of CAMEPU010000006.1, read as the reverse complement.
CGATGTCCGAGGTCTCGGGCTCGCGCAGGAACAGGCGCAGCTCCTCGCCCGCGTGCAGCGGCCGGTTGGTGAAGGCGGTCTCGCCCGCGATCGTCAGGCCGTCCGGTTCTCTTTTCAGGTCGACCAGCACCCGGTGGGACACGCCCCGCCGCCGCAGATAGCGCGCGACCGTGCGCCCCTCGTCCTCCGGGCCGATCGAAAACAATAAAATCTTATCCATGCTCTCAGTTTATCGCATTCGCGGTTGTGCATCAAGCAAAAAACGGTTAAAATAGAAAACGGTAAGACTTCCCTTTACGAAAGAGGTGCTTTCACTTTGAATCTTGTACAAACCCTGAGCGACCTGTGTCAGGTCCCGGCGGTCACCGGCTTTGAGCGCGCGGGCGCCGAGGCGGTCGTTTCGCTGCTCGCCCCGCTGGTGGACGAGGTGCGGATCGACAAGGTCGGCAGCGTCATCGGCGTGCGCCGGTGCGGCCGGGAGAACGCCCGCACCGTCCTGCTGGACGCCCACCTCGACCAGATCGGCTTTGTCGTCACCGAGGTGCTGGACGGCGGCTTCCTGCGCTTCGCCCCGGTCGGCGGCATCGACCCGCGCATGCTGCTGGGCGGCGAGGTCGACATTCTGACCGACGAGCCGCTCTACGGCGTGATCTCGTGCACCCCGCCCCACCTGCTGAAGCCGGGCGAGGAGGACAAGGCCGTCCCGATCCACGAAATGCTAATCGACACCGGCCTGCTCGACGCGAAAAGCCGCGTCAAGGTCGGCACGCCCATCGTGTTCCGCCAGAAGATGCTCCAGCTGTCGGGAGACAGCATTACGGGCAAGTGTCTGGACGACCGCGCGGGCGTGGTGTCCATCCTGTACGCGCTCGAAAAGCTGAAGGAGACCGCGTTGGCCGTCGATCTGGCCGTGCTGATCTCGGTGCAGGAGGAGACCTCCTCGCTGGGCGCGATCGCGGGCGGCTACGCCCTGCGCCCCGACTACGCCATCGCGGTCGACGTGACCCACGCCAAATCCCCGGACGCGCCCGACGAGTTTGAATACGGCGGCGGGGTCGCCATCGGTCTCGGCCCCAACCTGAACACCGCGCTCTCCAAGGCGCTCATCCGCACCGCCAAGGCCGAGGGTATGGACTACCAGCTCGAGGTCATGGAGGGCTTCACGGGCACGAACGCGTGGGATCTCCAGATCGCGGGCACGGGCGCGGCGACCGCGCTGCTTTCGATCCCGCTGCGCTACATGCACACCCCGATCGAGACCATCAAGCTGTCCGATCTCGAATCGGTCGGCGATCTGATCTACCATTTTCTGAGAACCTTTGACGGGGAGGTGCGCCTGTAATGCTCGAACTCATCAAAACCCTGTGCGCCCTGCCCGGCCCGTCCGGTTGTGAGGACGCGGTGCGCGATTTCATCCGCGCGCAGGCCGAACCCTACGCCGACAAAATCGAGACCGACCCGATGGGCAACCTGTTCGTCTACCGTGCGGGCAAAAAACACCTGCCCAAGCCGGTCATGCTGTGCGCCCACATGGACGAGGTCGGCCTGATCGTCAAGAAGATCACCGAGGACGGCATGCTCAAGTTCGGCTTCGTCGGCGGCGTCGATCCCCGGGTGGTCATCGGCCGGGCGGTGCGCTTCGGCGAGACGCGGGGCGTCGTCGGCATCAAGGCCGTTCACCTCTCCACCGCAAGCGAGCGCAAGGCCGCGCCCAAGACAAAGGATCTCTATATCGACATCGGCGCGACCTCCAGGAAGGCGGCTGAGGCCAAGGTTTCTCTGGGTGACTACGGCGTGTTCGACAGCGAGATCGTCGAATTCGGCGACGGCCTGATCAAGGCCAAGGCGCTCGACGACCGTCTGGGCTGCGCTGTCCTGCTGACCCTGCTGCGCGAGCAGCCGCCGGTCGACACCTGGTTCGTCTTTACGGCGCAGGAGGAGGTCGGCACCCGGGGCGCGGCGACCGCCGCCTTCCGGCTCGAACCCGACTTCTGTCTGGTCGTCGAGGGCACGACCGCGGCCGATCTGGCCGAAGTGCCCGAGGCGCAGCAAGTCTGCGCCCTGCGAAAGGGCGCGGTCATCCCGTTCATGGACCGGGGCACGATCTATGACCGCGAGCTGTTCGAACTGCTGCGCGACGCGGCCGAGGAGCGGGGCATTCCGTGGCAGACCAAGCAGATGGTCGCGGGCGGCACCGACGCCGGACGCATCCACAAGAGCGGCGTGGGCGTGCGCACGGCCGGACTGGCCTCCCCCCTGCGCTATATCCACTCGCCCTCGTCGGTCGCGGCTGTCAGCGACCTCACCTGCGTGCTCGAGCTGGCGCGCGCGTTTCTGGAACTCATTGGAAAAGAGGATTGATCATGTCTAAGATTTTTGAATACTATGAGCAGGTCGGCGGCGCGTTCGGCCCGTCCGGCCGGGAGGACGACGTGCGCGAAACCATCGGCGCGATGGCGGGCGACTTCTGCGACGATATGTGGACGGACGCGATGGGCAACCTCATCTGCCGCAAAAAGGGCACGGCCGACCGCTTCACCCGGAAAAAGATCCTGCTGGCCGCCCACATGGACTCGATCGGCGTGGTCGTGACCAGCATCGACGAGCATGGCTTCCTGCGCTTCGCGCCGGTCGGCGGCCTGTTCAAGGGCGACCTCATCAACATTCAGGTGCGCTTTGCAAACGGCGTGCGCGGCGTCATCTCCTACGAGGAAAAGACCCCGTTTGAAAAGCTGACCCTGCAGAACCTGTTCCTCGACATCGGCGCGAAGGATCGCGCGGCGGCCAAAGAGCTGGTGCAGGTGGGCGATTTCGCGGTGTTTGACGCGCCCCGCTTCGAGCAGGGCGGCGTACTCTGCGGCCCCTACCTCGACAACCGTATCGGCTGCGTCATCCTGCTGCGCACGATGGAGCTGCTGCCCGAAACGGTCGAAAACGACCTGTATTTCGCCTTCACAGTGCAGGAGGAGGTCGGCCTGCGCGGCGCGGGCCCGGCGGCCTTCGCGGTCGAGCCCGACTTCGCCTTCGCGGTCGATGTGACCGACACCGGCGACCTGCCCGAGCACAAGTACCCGATGGACTGCCACATGGGCGCGGGCCCGGCCATCAAGATCATGGATTCGTCCTCGATCTGCGCGCCCGCCATGGTCGAGGCGCTCGAAACGGCGGCGGCCAATCTGAATCTGCCCGTTCAGCACGAAATTCTGCAGTTCGGCGGCACCGACCCCGCCATGCTCCAGCGCGCCCGCGCGGGCGCTCCGGCGGGCGCGGTGTCCGTTCCCACCCGCTATATCCACTCCCCCAGCGAGATGTGCGCGGTTGACGACGTCGAAAACGCCGCCCGCCTGCTGGCCGAGACCATCGTGAACGTCCTGCGGGAGGAAACGCCCGATGCCTGATAAGCAGCCCATGACGCAGGAGGAATACCTCGAACAGGTCGCCTGCGACATGCCGGGCGGCAAAGCCCCCAGCCGGATCAAATCCATCCTGCTGCTCGCGGGCGGCGCGGCGGTGCTCATTGCGGCGCTGCTCGTCTGCCGGGCTTTGGGACTGGTTTGAGATAAGAACAGAGATAAAAACACGTCCCGGTTGGTAGTCCGGGAGCGGCTCCGCCGTCAGTAACCTGCCTCCTTGGTTGTCCGTTCTCTGTGCGCAAAAGAAAAGGAGGAACCTTCCATGACTGCATCCAAATTCACCGTTCTGTTTGACGATCCGTTCTGGATCGGCCTGTTCGAGCGCACCGATGGCGGACGCTACGAGGTCTGCAAGGTCACGTTCGGCGCGGAGCCCCGGGACTACGAGGTCTACGCCTTTCTGCTTCAGAACTGGCGCAGGCTCCGGTTCAGCCCCGGACTTTCGGCGGAAGAAACGGCTGAGCGCCGCGTAAATCCCAAGCGCCGGCAGCGGGCGATCCACCGGATGACCGCCGAAACCGGCGTCGGCACCCGGGCACAGCAGGCGCTGAAATTGCAGCAGGAGCAGGGCAAACAGGCGCGCCAGACCCGCACCCGCGCCCAGCGCGAGGCCGAGGAGGAGCGCCGGTTCGCCCTGCGTCAGGAAAAGCGCCGCGAAAAGCATCGCGGCCACTAAAAAAACGGACACCTTCGTGTCCGTTTTTTTAGTGGTTCTCTTTTCGAGCCGCGAGGGCGGCCAGTTCGGCGTAGCGCCCGGTGATCCGGCCATAATTCTCCCGAAAATGCGGGATCGGGCAGTCGGTGCACACCTTCCGTCCCTTCTCGCTGTACCGGAAGCGGCCGCCGCAGTTTTCGCCCAGCGCGTACAGCGGGCAATAGCAGAACAGGCAGTTGAAGTCCTCCTCGGGCACGCCCGCGTGACAGGGGAAATACTCACACTCCCGGTTCTGGAAAAAGGCGTAGTGCTTGCCCTCCCAGCGGGGCTTTTCCTGCTGCATCGGCGCATCCTCCCTTTCAAAATATCGTTTTCTTCCGTCATCAGTGTACCGTTTTGCAGGGCGGCTGTCAACTTCTTTCTTTCCGCGCTCCGCCCCTATTTATTTATGCATGGAATTCATCAAATATTCGACAAAACGGGGCGCGTATACGAATAATTATTCACATTTCTTACAAATCGTCCGAAACCCACTTGCAAAATGCGGTGGCCGGGAGTATACTTGCTTTATCATTTTAAAAATTATGAAAAGAGGCACATAATTATGAAAAAGACCAGACTGCTGGCCGCCCTGCTGGCCGCCGGTATGATGCTGTCCCTGGCTGCCTGCGGCGGCAGCGCATCTTCTTCCTCCGCCGCTTCTTCGAGCGCTGCGGCTTCTTCCGCTGCTTCCTCTGCTGCGGCTTCTTCCGCCGCTGACTCTGAGGCTGCTTTCACCACCGTAAACGACGGCGTTCTGACCATGGCCACCAACGCCCAGTTCCCGCCCTACGAGTACTACGAGGGTGAGAAGATCGTCGGCATCGACGCCGAGATCGTCGCTGCGATCGCTGAGAAGCTCGGTCTCGACTATGTCATCGAGGACATGGAGTTCGACTCCATCATCACCTCCGTTCAGACCGGCAAAGCTGACATCGGTCTGGCCGGCATGACCGTTACCGACGAGCGCAAGGAAGCGGTAAACTTCACCGAGTCCTACGCGACCGGCAAGCAGGTCATCATCGTCACCGAGGACAGCGCGATCACCAGCGTCGACGATCTGTTCGCTGAGGGCGCAAGCCATGTCATCGGCGTACAGCGCAACACCACCGGCGACCTGTACACCACCTGGGATCTGGAGGATGCCGGTCTCGCCACCATCGACCGTTACTCCAAGGGTGCTGAGGCCGTTCAGGCGCTCAAGACCGGCAAGGTCGACTGCGTCGTCATCGACAACGAGCCCGCCAAGGCTTTCGTTGCTGAGGTCGACGGTCTGAAGATTCTGGAGACCGAGTACATTGAGGAGCAGTACGCTGCCGCGATGAACAAGGACAACGAGGCTCTGTATGAGGCTGTCAACGACGCGCTCAAGGAGCTGATCGCCGACGGCACCGTTCAGTCCATCATCGACAAGTACATCTCCGCCGAGTAATCTGCGGCGCAACGTTGTAAGAGAAAAGCAGAGGGTTCAGGCAACTGGACCCTTTGTTTCTGATTCTGAGGAGTGAAAGTATGAACAAACCGACCCCGGCCTCCCTCTGGCCCGAAATCGCTCCGGAATGGATGCTGAACCTTCCCGACGGGCTTGAGGATTTCTTCTACAAGCTGTATAAGTGCTTCATCTTTGACGACCGCTACATGATGTTCGTCAAGGGTTTGGGCAACACCCTGCTGCTGACCGCCCTCGCCCTGCTGATCGGCATCGTGCTCGGCGTCATCGTCGCGCTCGTCCGCGTCTCGTGGGACAAGAACAGCGCCGAAATGCACGGTCCCGGCAAGATCATTCTGTGGATCGCCAATCTGGTCTCCAAGCTCTATCTGACGGTCATCCGCGGCACCCCGGTCGTCGTGCAGATCATGATTATGTTCTTCGTCATCTTTGCATCGAGCCGCAACAAGATCATGGTCGGCTGCCTGACCTTCGGCATCAACTCGGGCGCGTATGTCGCCGAGATCATCCGCTCGGGCATCATGTCGATCGACAACGGCCAGATGGAGGCCGGCCGCAGCCTGGGCTTCGGCTACATCTCCACCATGCGCTATGTCATCCTGCCGCAGGCGTTCAAGAACGTCCTGCCCGCGCTCTGCAACGAGTTCATCGTGCTGTTCAAGGAGACCGCGGTCGTCGGCTACATCGGCCTGTCCGACCTGACCTACGCGGCCAACACGGTCGGCGGCGTCACCTACGAATACCTCTACACACTGGTAGCGGCTGCGATCATCTACCTGATCTTCGTTGTCGGTTTGAGCTACCTTGTCGGCAAGCTGGAAAGGAGGCTGAGATCCAGTGAGCGGTAATGCACTGATTCAGGTCAAGGACCTGCAGAAATGGTTCAAGGGCGGCGAGATCCGCGCGCTCGACGGCGTCTCCGCCGATATCCACCAGGGCGAGGTCGTGGTCGTCATCGGCCCCTCCGGTTCCGGTAAGTCCACCTTCCTGCGCTGCCTCAACCTGCTCGAGCGCCCGACCGGCGGCACGATCACGTTCGATGGCGCCGATATCACCGATTCCAAGTGCAACATCAACGTACATCGTCAGAAGATGGGCATGGTGTTCCAGCACTTCAACCTCTTCCCCCACATGACCATTCTCAAGAACATGACGCTCGCGCCCGTGAAGCTGCTGGGCAAGAGCCAGGAAGAGGCCGAGAAAAAGGCCCGCGAGCTGCTCGACCGCGTCGGTCTGGGCGACCGCGCGGACGCCTATCCGAACCAGCTCTCCGGCGGCCAGAAGCAGCGTATCGCCATCGTGCGCGCGCTGTGCATGGAGCCCGAGGTCATGCTGTTTGACGAGCCCACCTCGGCGCTCGACCCCGAGATGGTCGGCGAGGTGCTCGAGGTTATGAAGCAGCTCGCCCGCGACGGCATGACGATGGTCGTCGTCACCCACGAGATGGGCTTCGCCCGCGAGGTCGGTTCGCGCGTCATCTTCATGGACAGCGGCAAGATCATCGAGGAGAACACCCCCGGCGAGATTTTCGACCATCCGCAGAGCGAACGCCTGCAGAGCTTCCTCGCAAAAGTCCTGTAAACTCAAAAATGCCAAAAACGGAAAATCCCGTCTGATTTCTAACAGGAAGTCAGACGGGATTTTTGCTGGTGCTTTAGCTTCATACAAAGGCGGTGGAAGAAATTGAATTCTTCCACCGCCTTGTTGGTGTGCTGCTTATTTGTTGTTCTTGCTTACTCAGCCATCGCCCTCCAGAGGAAGGTCACGATCTGAGCACGGGTGCAATTCGCGTTGGGACTGAAGGTGGTGTCGGTCGTACCGGCGGTAATACCGTTCTCCACGGCCCACAGAACTGCATCAGCGTAATAGACGCTCTCCGCTACATCGGTGAACGGATTGACCGTAGCGGCAGCGGGAGACTTCTGACTGCGCCACAGGAAGGTGACGATCTGGGCGCGGCTGCAGTCAGCATTGGGGCTGAAGGTGGTGCCGTCGCCGGTACCGCTGGTGATGCCGTTCTCCACGGCCCACAGCACCGCGTCGTGATAGTAGCTGCCCTCGGCCACGTCGGTAAAGGGCATGACGCTGGACTTGGGAGCGGGAGAACCAGCTGCTCTCCACAGGAACGTCACGGCCTGGGCGCGGGTGCAGGTGGCGTTGGGAGAGAAGGTGGTGGCGGTAGTGCCAGCGGTGATGCCCTGCGCAACAGCCCAGTTCACCGCCTCCTCATAGTAGCTGCCTTCCGGCACATCGGTGAAAGGCGATGCTTCTGTTTCTGCTCCTGCTTCCGCCTCCTGCCAACCGGCATATACGGTCATGCTGCCGGTGAGATCCACCTTTGTGATCTTCTCTGTCAGCGCTTTGTCCGCATACCAGCCAGTAAAGATGTACCCGCTGCGTGTGGGCGTGTAAGCGGTGAGGTCAACGGTAGTGCCGGAGCTCTTTCGCAGTGCCGTAATCGTGCTGCCACCGTTGGTCTCAAAACTCAATGTGTAGTAGGTTGTCTGACCGCCGGAACCGGAGTTTTGAGAAGGAACCGGGGTCAAATAGATTGTGTAGGTGCGGGTAGTGGAATCGTCTGCCGCTGTGATGGTCACAGTGACAATCCGCGTGATGTGGCCACAGGTGATCGTCGCCATGCCGTTTACCGCAGATTCACCATTCACAGTGACGGTAGCTCCGTCACCTTCAGGAATCACGGTGAGCAGATACCGGCCGGCGGAAACATTCTCCACCGTAACACTGTCATTCTCGTTGAAACTGCTGAGCGTAAGAGGCAGACCGTCGATGGTGATGCTGGCTGCGTCGGCATTCGAGGGGCTGCTGCCCGACTCCGCCTCGCCGTAGCGCAGAACCACCCGTGCGCCGGATGTTGAGAAGACAATGGGGCTTTCCCCGACTGCTTCTGCTCCAAGCGTCAGCTTATCCACGTTCTTTGTCTCCAACAGATTGCCGTTGTCATCCAGCAGCGCCGCTACCAGATTGCCGCTGGTACGCGGCTGGAGAGAATTGTTGCGCACCTGCACGTTGGCTGTGGTGGTGCTGCCGTTTTCCATCTCCACAGAAATGGTGGTGGGCGCATTTTCACTTCTCGTCAGCAGACTGTCGAACGTAATATACTTTTGGTTGTTCTGGCTGTCAGCCTCGGGAAGAACGATCCACTCGCCGCTCACCCTCTGCTCGATATGCGCCTTGACGAAGAGCATCACACCACCGCTGGGAATCTCTTTCAGCTCCGCGTCCTTCACATATTCGCCAATATGGAAGGTGATCTCCTGCGTATAGCCGGTATCGTCGATTGCGTCGAGCGTATTGCCGGTCAGGATCATCTCATAGGGCTTGTCGGGAGTGCCGCCCGTGAAGTACTTGCCGTTGAGCGGCGTCTCGCATTCGGGGTCGGAGTAAACACCCAGAACCACACGGCGATCAGACTTGTTCAGGGAGGCTGCCGACTGGTTGTACAGATTGGCAAGAACTGTTCTCTGACCATCCTGTTCCTTGGTTACAGTCAGGGCAGAGATGCCGACATCGGGGTAATCCAGATAGACAGTGCCGCTGACAGAACGGGCCGCCGCACCGGCAAATCCTGCCGTTGCAGTATAATGCAGATTTTTGATCACATTGCCGGTCCTGGTGACAGCGGAGAATGTCTTTGACTGACCGGGCAAAAGCTTAAGACCGGTAAAGGTCTGCTTCTCTGCGTCATCCAACTTGATGGTTACGCTGTTGATCACATTCATACCCTGATTGGCCACGGTGAAGTTGACCGGAACATAGCTGTTGGTGGCCAGCGTGGTATAGTCTACCGTGGTGGACACGACTTCCACAGCGTCGGTATAGGTCTCGGTGGCGCTGAAGAGGTTCACGGTCTCTTTGGGGATGCGGGTGCTGCCTTCATAGGTCTCGCCGTCCAGTTCATAGGAGTAGCTGACATCCTCAAACTCTGTATTGCTGTAGGTAACGCCTTGCAGCACG
>CAMEPU010000005.1 GCA_945932315.1 uncultured Clostridia bacterium | reverse complement strand
AGGAAACGGCATGACCGAAGCCATGCCGTTCCTGCAAAAATACGATATTACTTTCTTATGACCCCCGGGCATCTGCGCCGGGCGTTTTCATACCGTTGCATAATTAACTTTTAAAAAACGAACAGACGCGCCTGACCGTGCGGTGTCAGGCGCGCCTGCTCGTAGAGAAAAAGGAGTGTGGACAAAAGAGATTTCTCAGCTTGTGAGAAAAGGAAAACGGACGTGATTGTCCGGAATGGTTAAGAAAACAGGGGTTTTCTTAGCGCTGATGGCGCTTTTCGATGCTGCGGGTGTAATAGCCGGGCATCATGCACTGCATCTGCATATCGGCCAGCGTCTGGAGAGATTCGAAGAACTTCATATATTAAGACCCCTTTCAAGTGGTGTTTTATCGTTTCTTTCGTTCCCCTCGGAACTGTACCTATCTTACTCTTTTTACATAAATTTGACAAGCGAAAGATTAGACGAATTAAATAAAAATCAAACTGTATTTTTGTTATACTTGCACAATTCAAAAACCCGACAAAAAGACGATGAGCCCGGCCGATTCGGCCGGGCTCATCGCCTTTAAGAGAAAGTAGAAAGTAGAAAAAGGAGTGGACAAAATGAATAAGGTGGAGAAAGAATATATGGAAAGCGGCGGGGGTCTGCCGCATTTGGTCGGGTTGCCGCTCAGCGCTTTTCGCGCAGGTCGGCTTCCTGAACGAGCCGGTGAATTGTATTCGCGTCAACCCTTCCATCGGCGATGGCGCGCACAAAATCATAAAACAGCATGCCAGGGAATCCTCCTTCGTCGGGTGATACACTTCTGATCGTTTGCTGTGCCCGTTCTCTCAACGGTGTCTTTATCTTACTCCGGCCCCAGGCTTTTTTCAAGCGGCGAATAAGACGAAATGAATAAAATATAGAAAAAGTTTTTATGCATAATTCACTAAAAAGCATTTTATCTCAGCGACACCTGTCCGTGCCGGACGGAAAACGCCAGAGAGCCCGACCGTATCCGGCCGGGCTCCCTGACTTAAAGAGAAAGTAGAAAGTAGAAAAAGGAGTGGACAATTTAAAAAGAAGTAGACGAATGAAACGGATTGGATTTATGATAAGAGAGGCGGGGGAAGTTTCCCGCCGCACATGGCCGGGCGTTTGGTTTCAGCGCTTGCTGCGGTTGGCGGAATTTCTATGGATCTGACGAGTCAGCGAGGACTCATACTCAACTTCTGCAATCGCCTTGATGTAATCGAACATTTTCATGATTTGTGGTCCCCTTTCTTGGGATAATCTGTGGTTTGTTTTTGCTCTCGGTTCAGTTCCCTGAACGCAGCCTGTCGAAAATTCTTTCGCCAAGCTGCGTCCGGATTTTCAAACTTCAAAAAGTTTGAAAATCCGATGATTGGATCGCGGAAGCGGGGGCTTGCCGCCCCCCCTTCCACACCATCCCCCCGTCCGTGAATCCATGCTTCGGAGCTGGAAATCTCGTGATCGGCGGTCTGTGTTTCGTTCCCTGAACTGTCTTTATCTTACCGCAGAGTATGCGGTTTTGCAAGCGGCGAATAGGACGAAATGAATAAATAGTTATATCTAAATTTAGTCACTATATACAAAAATGTATTCCGTGTGTGGAATCATGTCCGCGTGTAGTGGAAAATTCTGAAAATGTTCACCAATGAAAATGAGGAAAGATATGGAGCGTAAAGAAATTTTACAGGCGGTTCACACCCGCTTTGCACGGCAGATCTGCAACCCGTTCAACCGGGCGCTGCGGGAATTTGAGATGGTGCGGCCGGGCGACCGGATCGCGGTCTGCATCTCGGGCGGCAAGGATTCGGCGCTGCTCGGCCTGCTGCTCGACGACTGCGCGGCGCGCGGCGGCTTCGAGGTGCGGTTTCTCGCGATGGACCCGGGCTATCCGGCCGAGAACCGCCGGCACATCGAGGAAAACATGGCGCGGCTCGGGCTGCCGCTGACCGTGTTCGAGACCGACGTCCTCCGCATCGCGGGCAGGCACGCGCCCGAGCACCCCTGCTTCCTGTGCGCCAAACTGCGCCGGGGTAATCTGTACGCCCAGGCGCGGGCGCTCGGCTGCAACAAGATCGCCCTCGGCCACCACTATGACGACGCAATCGAGACCGTGCTGATGGGGCTGCTGTACGGCGGCCAGGTGCAGGCCATGCTGCCCCGTCTGGCGGCCGCCAATTACGAGGGGATGGAGCTCATCCGGCCGCTCTATTTCACCCGCGAGGCCGCCGTGAAGGAATGGGCGGCGTACTGTGGACTGACCTTCCTGCCCTGCGCCTGCCCGGCGGCCGCGCGCGAGCAGGACACCAAGCGGGCCGAGATCAAGGCGCTGATCGCCGGACTGGCCGCACAGAACCCGCAGATCGAGGCCAATATTCTGAACGCGGTCAAAAATGTGGACACCAAAAAGGTGCTCGGCTGGCGGGACGATACCGGGCGGCATTCCTTCCTCGACCGGCTCTGAGCGCCCAATTATGATGATTCTGTGAACTGCATTGTATTGCGCGGCGCTTCGTGCTATAATGAAAGCCGTATCCAATCCGCGCAACATTATTTATAGGAGTAATCAGACTATGAACACAATAATCAAGCGCCTTGCGGCGGGCGTCGTTATGGCCGCGGTCGCCGTCGGCGCCACCGTGCAGTGGGGCATCCCCAAGGTCGGCTATCAGCAGCCCGAAAACTCGGAGACGGTTATGACGATTGACGGCAGCGCCGTTTCCCGGGAAGAATTTTCCTACTTTCTGTCGACCATGTATCAAAACATGGAAGCCCAGGGCTATACCGCCGAGCTGTTCTCGGACGAGACCACCGGTCCGGCCATGGTTTCCTATCTGTTTGAAAACGCCGTCAACCAGGAGAAGATGTGGCACACCATCCTCAATCTGTACGACGAAGCCGGCCGGCCGAAGATCGACCGCATGACCCTCGACGCCGCGAACCAGATGAAAAAGGACGACATCAAGAACGCGGGCGGCCGGGATGCGTGGGAAGCTTCGCTGGAGGCAGCCGGCCTGAGCGAGCGCATGTATGACAACAGCGTCGCGATCACCGTTTACATGCAGATGCTGTATGACGCTTACTACGGCGAGGAAGGCACCAAGTTCAACACCGCCGACCAGCGCGCGTACTTTGACGACAACTATGTCGTCTGCAAGCACATCCTCTTCGCCAAAACCGACGATTCGGGCGCCGCGCTCGACGAGGCCGGCCTGATCAAGAAGCGCGCCGAGGCCGACGAGGTGCTGGCCGCGCTGGAAGCGGGCGGCGACTTTGAAGCCCTGATGGCCGAACACACGGACGACACCGGCGCGCTCGTCTCTTATCCGGACGGCTACGTTCTGACCGAGGGCTCGACCTCTCTGACCGGCTTTGTCGAGGCCGCCAAGGCGCTCGAGATCGGCGATTATTCGGACGTCGTCGAGACCGAGCTGGGCTGGTCGATCATCCGCCGCTACCCGACGACCGACGAGCTCTTTGACGAATACAGCAGCGAAGTCATCACGCTCGCGACCGGTTCGGATCTTTATACCGAGCTGCAGGCCGCCATGGACGAGGCTGAGGTCGAATACACCGACGCCTACGGCGACGATACCTCTTACGAGAACCTGATGAGCTACGTCAACGCATAAATTTCGCATCCAACCTCCTCCGCATTGCGCGGAGGAGGTTCCTTTTTTCCCCATTTTCTGTTATACTGGAGATAGAAAAGACGGGGAGGAAAACTCTATGCCAATCGGATGCATCATGAATTCGCTCGCGGTCGCGCTCGGCGGCGTGCTGGGCGCGGTGTTTGGAAAATATCTGCCCGAACGGGTGCGAGAAAGCCTGCCCAACGTGTTCGGCTTCAGCGCGATGCTGATCGGTGTGACGCTGATGACCGGCGTGCACAGCCTGTCGGTCGTCATCCTGTCCCTGATCGTGGGCACCATTCTGGGCGAGCTGTGCTGCATCGAGCGACGGATCGATCAGGGGCTCCGCTGGGCGCAGACCAAAGCCCTGCGCGGCTCGAGCATGACCGCCGAGCAGATGAACAGCCTGCTTTCGGTTCTCGTGCTGTTCTGCGCGAGCGGCACCGGCATCTTCGGTGCGCTCAATGAGGGCATGACGGGCGACGGCTCGGTGCTGCTGGCCAAGACCATTCTGGATCTGCCCACGGCCGCCATCTTCGCGCCCTCGCTCGGCCTGATCGTCGCGGCCATCGCCATTCCGCAGTGCATCATTTTCATGATCCTGTTCTTCTCCGCCGGGCTCATCGTGCCCGTTATGAGCCCGACCATGATCGCGGATTTCTCGGCCGTCGGCGGCGTGCTCACCTTTATCGCGGGCTTCCGCATTCTGGGCATCAAGCAGGTGCGCCTGACCAACATGCTGCCCGCCCTTCTGCTGGCTCCCGCCGTCTCGGCCCTGTTCACCATGTTCGGCCTTTGAATCGGAAAGGATGATCGTTATGCAGGAATATCGCATCGCCAGCGGCACAGCCAGCCTGCTCTGCCGGGAGGCGGGGGCGGGCGAGCCCCTCATCCTGCTGCACGGCAACGGGGAGGATGGCCTGTATTTTCGCGCGCAGTTTGAGCCCTTTTCCCACTTTTACCGGGTGATCACGGTCGACAGCCGGGGCCACGGCGGCTCGACGCCGGGTGAGGAAGGGCTTTCCATCGGCCGGATGGCCGAGGACCTGCTCGACGTGATGGACGCGCTCGGGATCGAGCGGGCGCACATTCTGGGCTTTTCGGACGGCGGCAACGTCGCGCTGACCTTCGCCCTGCGCTGGCCCGAGCGGGTGGACAAGCTCATTTTAAACGGCGCGAACGTGCGCATGCTCGAGGGCGTGCAGCCCTGGGTGCAGCTTCCCCTCTACCCGGCCTACGGCCTGCTCTCCCTGCTGGGCAGGAGCGACCCGGAAGCAGCCCACCGGCGCGACGTGCTCGGCCTGATGGTGCACAGCTACGGCGTCACCTTCTCCGACCTCTCCCGCATTGAAGCCGAAACGCTGGTCATCACGGGCGAGCACGACCTCATCCGCACCGCCGAGACCGACCGCATCGCCGCGGCGCTGCCCCGCGTCCGCCGGGAGACCATCGCGGGCGCAGGCCACTTCTGCGCCGCCCAAGCCCCCGGCCGTTTCAATCTGGCCGTTCTGCGCTTCCTGCGCGGGATGTAACATTGTGAAACATTCAAAAAACGCCGTGCGTTCGCACGGCGTTTTTTGTTATCGGATCGCGTCCTTCATGGACTTCACATATTCGCCGACCGGGCCGGCGGCCTCCCGGCCGTACTGCTCGAGCAGTTTGATGATGGCCGAGCCGACGATCGCGCCGTCGGACAGGCCGGCCATTTTCTTCGCCTGTTCGGGCGTCGAGATGCCGAAGCCGATCGCGCAGGGGATGTCGGTATTCTGGCGGACGACCGAAATGATCGAGGCGAGGTCGGTCTTAATCTCGCTCCGCATGCCGGTGACGCCCAGACTCGAAACGATGTACAGGAAGCCCTCGGCCTCCTTCGCGATCATGGCGATCCGGTTTTCGGACGTCGGCGCGATGAGCGAAATCAGATCGACGCCGTATTTGCGGCAGACCGGCAGGAATTCGTCCTTTTCCTCAAAGGGCAGGTCGGGCAGGATCAGCCCGTCGATGCCGACGTCCCGGCAGGTGGAGAGGAAACGCTCCGCGCCATAGGAAAAGACCACGTTCGCATAAGTCATGAACACCATCGGGACTGTCACATCGGAACGCAGCTCCCGGACGAGGTCAAAGATCTTGTCCGTCGTGACGCCGCCGGTCAGCGCGCGCAGGTTGGCCCCCTGAATGACGGGCCCCTCGGCGGTGGGATCGGAGAACGGGATGCCGAGCTCGATGAGGTCGGCGCCGTTCGCGACCGCGGCGCGGACGACGGCGACCGTCGTCTCGAGATCGGGATCGCCGCAGGTGATGAACGGGATGAACGCCTTTCCATTCCGGAAGGCCGATGGAATCTTACTCATGGATATCCTCCCCTCGATAGCGGGCGATGGCGGCGCAGTCCTTGTCGCCCCGGCCCGAGATGGTGATGACGATGATCTGGTCCCTGCCCATCGTGGGCGCGAGCTTCATCGCGTGCGCGACCGCGTGCGCCGACTCGATGGCCGGGATGATGCCCTCGGTGCGCGCCAGATACTCAAAGGCGTCCACCGCCTCGTCGTCGGTGATCGGGACGTACTCGGCCCGGCCGATGTCGTGCAGGTGCGCGTGCTCCGGGCCGATGCCGGGATAGTCCAGACCGGCCGAGATCGAATAGACGGGCGCGATCTGGCCGTATTCGTCCTGACAGAAATAGGACTTCATGCCGTGGAAGATGCCGAGCCGCCCGGTGGCGATGGTGGCCGCCGTTTCAAAGGTGTCGACGCCCCGGCCCGCGGCCTCGCAGCCGATCAGGCGCACCGACGGGTCGTCGATGAAGTGGTAGAAGGTGCCGATGGCGTTCGAGCCGCCGCCCACGCAGGCGAGCACGGCGTCGGGCAGCCGCCCCTCCTTTTCATAAAGCTGCTCCTTGATCTCCTTTGAGATGACGGCCTGAAAATCGCGGACGATGGTCGGGAAGGGGTGCGGCCCCATGACCGAGCCCAGACAGTAATGGGTGTCCGCGATGCGGCTGGTCCATTCGCGCATGGCCTCGGACACCGCGTCCTTCAGGGTGGCGGTGCCCGTTTTAACCGGGATGACCTCGGCGCCCAGCAGCCGCATCCGGTAGACGTTGAGCGCCTGGCGGATGGTGTCCTCCTCGCCCATGAACACGACGCACTCCATGCCGAGCAGCGCCGCCGCCGTGGCAGTCGCCACGCCGTGCTGGCCCGCGCCGGTCTCGGCGATGAGGCGGGTCTTGCCCATCTTCTTGGCCAGCAGCGCCTGGCCCAGCACGTTGTTGATCTTGTGCGCGCCCGTGTGGTTGAGATCCTCCCGCTTGAGATAGATCTTCGCGCCGCCCAGATCCTTTGTCATCTTTTCGGCATAGTACAGCCGGGACGGCCGCCCCGCGTATTCGTTCAGCAGCTCGGTGAGCTCCCGGTTGAATTCCGGGTCGTTTCTATAGTGATTGTACGCTTCTTCCAGCTCGATAACGGCGTTCATCAGGGTTTCGGGGATGTACTGCCCGCCGTGGATGCCGAAGCGCCCGTTTGGATTCGTCATTCCGTTTCTTCCTTTCTCACGGCGGCCACGAAGGCCGCCATTTTATTCCGGTCTTTTTTTCCGTCCGTCTCAATGCCCGAGCTGACGTCCACCGCGTAAGGGTGGAGCAGCCGGACCGCGTTTCCCACATTGTCCGGGCTGAGCCCGCCCGCCAGAAAATACGGGCGGCCGATGCTGCGGAGCAGCGTCCAGTCGAACGCCGTTCCCGTGCCGCCCGCGCCCGAGTCGAGCAGCACGGAATCGGCCGTGCTCGCCTGCGCGGCGGCGATATCCCGCTCGCTTTCCATCCGAAAGGCCTGCATGATCGGCTGTCCGGTCAGCGCGCGCAGCCGTTCGATGTACGCTGCGTCCTCGCCGCCGTGCAGCTGGGCGATGTCGATCGTGCCCGCGCGCAGCAGCGCCGCGACCGCTTCGGGGCGCTCGTTCACAAACACGCCGACCGCCCGGATTGCGGGGTCGAGCCGCTTTCTGAGCCCGGCGGCCGTCTCGGGGGACACATACCGCCGGCTTTTGGGCGCGAACACGAAGCCGATGTAGTCCGGCTGCAGCGCGTTCGCGGCTTCGATATCGCACGGCCGTGAAAGGCCGCAGAGCTTGATCCTGGTCATGACACACCCCGGAGGGCCGCGAGGGCGGCTTTCTTATCGGGCGCGCGCATGAGCGCCTCCCCGATCAGCACCGCGTCGGCCCCGATCCCGCGCAGCGTTTCGACGTCCGCCGCGTCCCGCACGCCGCTTTCGGAGACGAACAGCACGTCGGACGGGATCAGCGCCCGCAGCCTGCGGCTGTTTTCGGTGTCGACCGAAAAATCCTTCAAATTGCGGTTGTTGACGCCGATCACCCGCGCGCCCGCGCGCAGCGCCATCCGCACCTCGGCTTCATCATGCGCCTCGACCAGCGCGGACAGGCCGGGCGCGTCGCACACGGCGAGATATTCCCGGATCTGCTCCTCCGACAGGATGGAGCAGATCAGCAGCACCGCCGACGCGCCCAGCAGCTTTGCCTCATAGATCATGTATTCGTCCACCGTGAAGTCCTTGCGCAGGCAAGGGACGGAGACGGCCGACGCGATCTCGCGCAGATAGCTGTCGCTGCCGAGGAACCATTTGGGCTCGGTCAGCACCGAGATGCAGTCGGCTCCGGCGGCTTCGTACTCCCGCGCGATCTTAAGGTACGGAAAGTTGGGCGCGATTAGCCCCTTGGAGGGCGAGGCCTTTTTGCACTCGCAGATGAAGGACAGGCCGGGCTTTCGCAGCGCGTTTTCAAAGGCAAAGTCCCCTTTCGGGAGGGCGAGCGCCCGCTGTTTGAGTTCCTCGAGCGGCACCCGCTGTTTCGCCTGTTCGGTGCGCTCCCGGGCGTGCGCCGCGAGCTGATCGAGGATGGTCATCCCTCCACCTCCGGGCGGTTGCTGACCTCGATCAGTTTTTCGAGCGTCTCAAGCGCCTTGCCCGAGTCGATGAGCTCGGCCGCGAGCCGGACGCCCTCCTTCATGCTCTCCGCCTTGCCGCCGAGGTACAGGGCCGCGCCCGCGTTCATCAGCACCGCGTTTCTCTTGGCGCCCTTCTCCCCGCTCAGGATCGCCCGCGTGATCCGCGCGTTCTCCTCGGGCGTGCCGCCGACCAGATCTTCCTTCGTGCTGCGTTCAAAGCCGAAATCCTCGGGCGCGATGGTATAAGACTTGAACCAGCCGTTCTGGAACTCGCAGACCGTGGTCGGCGCGCTCGTCGAGATCTCATCGAGCTTGTCCTGCCCATAGACGACCATGCCCCGCTTCACGCCAAGATTGATCAGCACCTGCGCCAGCGGCTCGACCAGATATTCGTCATAGACGCCGAGCAGCTGCAGCTTGGGGCTGCCCGGGTTGGTCAGCGGCCCCAGAATGTTAAACAGCGTGCGGAAACCCAGTTCCTTGCGGATCGGGCCCACGTATTTCATGGAGGTGTGGTATTTCTGCGCAAAGAAGAAGCACATGCCGGCCTCGTTTAACAGCTCGATGCAGCGTTCCGGGCTCTGCTGGATGTTGACGCCCAGCGCCTCCAGACAGTCGGCCGTGCCGCACTGCGAGGACGCGGCGCGGTTGCCGTGCTTTGCCACCTTGACGCCGCCCGCCGCGGCCACCAGCGCCGAGGTGGTGGAGATATTGAAGCTGTGCGCCCCGTCGCCGCCCGTGCCGACGATCTCAAACAGATCCATATCGGTCTCGACCCTGACCGCGTGGTCGCGCATCGCGGCCGCGCAGCCCGCGATCTCGTCGGTGGTCTCAGCCCGCGCGCTCTTGGTCGAAAGCGCCGCCAGGAAAGCCGCGTTCTGGGTCGGGGTGGTCTCGCCGCTCATGATCTCGTTCATGACCGCGTAGGCCTCGTCGTAGGTGAGGTCTTCCTTGTTCACAATTTTTACAATGGCTTCCTTAATCATGATCTATCTGCTCCTTTTCGAGATGGATAAAGTTTTTCAACATGGTCCTGCCGTCCGGCGTCATGATGGATTCGGGGTGGAACTGCACGCCGAAGATGGGGTAATCGCGGTGCTGCACGGCCATCACCTCGCCGTCCTCCGTGCGGGCGGTGACTTTCAGACACTCCGGGAGGGTGGCGGCGTCGGCCGCGAGGGAGTGATACCGGGCGACGGGCGCGGTCTCGGGACAGCCCGCGAACAGCGGGCAGGCCGGGTCAAACCGCGCCTCGGACTGCTTGCCGTGCATGAGCCTTTTGGCGTAGGTCACGGTCGCGCCGAAGGCCGCGCAGATGGCCTGATGCCCGAGACACACGCCGAGCACCGGGATTTCCTTTCCCAGCTCGAGCGCGGCCTCCATCGTGACGCCCGCGTTTTCGGGGCGGCCCGGGCCGGGCGACAGGATGATGCGGTCGGGCCTCAACGCCCGGATCTCTTCGACCGTCAGCTCGTCGTTGCGGATGACCCGGATATCGGGCTCGAGCTCCCCGATGAGCTGATAGAGGTTATAGGAAAAGCTGTCATAGTTGTCGATCAGTAAAATCATAAGTCCGCCTCCCCGGCCAGCTCGAGGGCGCTCACGACCGCCCGCGCCTTGTTGATGCATTCTTCAAATTCCTTTTCGGGGACCGAGTCGGCCACGATGCCGGCGCCGCTCCGGACGAACACCTTGCCGTTCTTTTTGTACGCGATCCGGATGGCGATGCAGGTGTCCATGTTCCCGGTAAAGTCGATGTAGCCGATCGCGCCGCCGTAGATGCCCCGCTTGTTGTTTTCGAGCGCGCCGATCAGCTGGCAGGCCCGGGTCGTGGGCGCGCCCGACAGGGTGCCGGCCGGGAGCACGGCTTCGATCGCATCGAGCGCGTCGCAGTCCTCCCGGATCTCGCCCCGCACGGTCGAGCCGATGTGCATCACGTGGGAGTAGCGCTCGATCGAGTGGAGAGTCTCCACCTGCACGGAGCCGAATTTGCTCACCCGGCCGAGGTCGTTGCGGCCGAGGTCGACCAGCATGTTGTGCTCGGCCAGCTCCTTTTCGTCGGCGAGCAGCTCGGCTTCGAGCGCCCTGTCCTCGGCCTCGGTTTTGCCCCGCGGCCGGGTGCCCGCGAGCGGGAAGGTGTGCAGCACGCCGTTTTCCAGCTTGACCAGCGTTTCGGGCGACGCGCCCGCGACCTCGACGTCGGTGCCCGAGAAATAGAACATGTAAGGCGACGGATTGACCGTCCGCAGGACGCGGTAGGTGTCGAGCAGGCTGCCCTCAAACGGAGCGCTCAGCCGGTTCGACAGGACGATCTGGAAGATGTCGCCCTCCCGGATGTGGCGTTTGGCCTGCTCGACCATCGAGCAGTAGGTCTCCCGGTCGAACAGCGGCGTGACCTCGCCCAGCAGGCGGCCGGGCTCCTCCTGCTTCTGTTCCCCGGTGCGGAGCAGCTCACAGAGCTGTTTGAGCTCGAGCACGGCCTTGTTGTAGCCGGTTTCCGGGTCCTCGAGCGACATATTGACGATCAGGATGATCTTCTGGCGGAAGTTGTCAAACGCGATCACCTTGTCAAAGAGCATGAGATCGACGTCCTTGAAGGCCTCGGTGTCCTGCACGTCGGTCCGTACGGCGGGTTCGCTGTAACCGAGGTAATCATACGAAAAATATCCGACGAGACCGCCCGTGAAGGAGGGCAGGTAATCGAAACGGGGGCTCTTGTATTCGGCGAGAATCTGGCGCAGAAACGCGGACGGATCGTCGGTTTTCAGCTGGATATCGCCCGCCCGGACCGTGCCGTCGATGCAGGTGATCTCGAGCTTGGGATCGAAGCCCAGGAAGGTGTACCGGCCCCACTTTTCCCGCTCCGCGACCGATTCCAGCAGATAGCAGTGGGTCGATACGTTTTTGAGCACGCGCAGCGCCTCGATCGGCGTGCAGCAGTCGGACAAAATCTCACAGCTGACCGGCAGAACCCGGTACGCGCCGCTCGCAGCGATCTCCCGGACCTCGTCCAGCGCGGGCATGATCTTCATCATCTGTAACCTCCCAAAAAGAAAAAACTCCTCTGACGTGCTCTGTCAAAGGAGTTTCCAAACAAAAACGCCCTTGACAGAAGAATTGCTTCTGTCAAGGACGAATAAAGACGTTTATCCGCGGTGCCACCTTGATTCATGGGAAAAACCATGCGCTTGCAGGATACCAACATATCCCCGGCAACTGACGTATGCCCTCACGTTGCAGAATACTCTGCGCGGAAGCCCGCGCATTTGACTGCACCCTCAGCGGTCCATTTGACGACTTGTTTCTTGCCCGATTCTCAGCACCACGGACTCTCTGTATAGGCATGATCGCCGTTATCTCCGCCTCAACGGTTTACTGGGATAAAGTATAAAACGTTTCTCCCGGTTTGTCAACCGCTTTCTTTCCCAAATTTTTTCCGGCGGACGGCCGCTCACTTCAGGTACGGGGCTGCGATCCGGTCGATGGCCGACGGGTCCTTCGCGTTCCATTCTTCAAAGGACAGGCCGCTTTCGGCCACGGCCGTTCCCAGCGCGACGAGGAACGCGGGGATGTCGGCCTCCAGCATGGTGCCGGCCTCGCGGCCCATGGTCTCCTGACCCTGCAGGCTGCATCCGTTCACATACAGAACGAATGCGGGGTGCGCCACCTTGTCGATCATCTTCACGCCGCCCCGGAAGCCCAGCGCGCCGGTCTGATGGGTGCCGCAGGAGGACGGACAGCCCGAAATATGGATGAGGGGCAGCGCGCCGCACGGGAGCCCGGCCTCGCGCACCGCATGGACGCACGCCCGCAGGAGCGCCTGCGAATCCCGCACGCCCTGCTGGCAGATGGACGCGCCGATGCAGCTGACGGACTCCTCAAACAGGGATTCCGCGCCGTTTTTCGTCGCTTCCAGAACCTTTTCGGCCTCCGCGCCCGTCAAGTTGATCACGTATACGAACTCATTCGGGTCGAGGCGCAGTTCGACCGCGTCCATGTCCTTGATGACGTCATACAGCGCGCAGAAATCCGCGGGGACCGGAGAGCCGCCGATGGGATGCCACTTTACCGCATACAGGCCCTCCTGCTTCTGCGCGATCACGCGCGGCCCGGAAGCGGTCGAGCCGTCGCCCCGCTTGGTGATCTCCGGAACGCTCAGATGAAGCGTCAGGTCTTCGCCCGAGTCCAGCACTTCCTGCAGCTTTTCCAGATAGGCCTTCTTGTAGTTTTCGGCGCCGCCCAGCGCTTCAACCATGTAGCGGGTGCGCGCCTTGCCGCGGTTCTCATAATTGCCGTAGGCGCGGAACGTGAGCCACATCGCCTTTGCGTAGAACAGGATCTGATCGGGGTTGACCGCTTCCGCGACCTTCACGCCGAATTTCGGGTTGTTGCCGAGGCCGCCCGCGCAGTAGACGTCAAAGGTGCCGTCCTCCCTCGCGGCAAAGCCCAGATCCCGGTAGGTGACATGCGTAATATTGGACGGAGAGCTGGAAAAACCGATCTTCAGCTTTCTCGGCATTTTCTCCGCGTTGATGAAATGCATCGCGTATTCGGCCATCGCTTCGGCGTACGGCAGCACGTCAAAGTACTCTCCCTTTTCCACGCCGGAGAGCGGGGAGCACATCACATTGCGCGGGAAGTCTCCGCCTCCGCCCATCGTGACAATGCCGCTGTCGAGGGCATGCTCCATAATGTCATAGACCGAATCCTTCTTCAGGTTATGCAGCTGGACGGTCTGGCAGGTGGTAAAGTGAAGCAGATCGACCCCGTGATTCCGAACCGCGTCCGCCACAAAGGCCATTTTCTCCTTCGTCAGCCGGCCGGCCGTCATGCGCAGGCGCAGCATATGCGCCGTTCCGCCCTTCTGCGCATAGCTGCCGAACTTGCCGGAAAATCCCTTATAGGCGTTTTTATCGAGCTCTCCGGCATAAAATGCTTCTGTTTTTTCCCGAAACATCGGAAGTTCCTGCTTCCAGGAATCCGTACTGATCTTGTTCATCAATCATGCCCTCCCTTTGAATGATCTACATGAATAATTTTATCATTGAACTTCCGTATTGTCTACCGGAAGAGATTGATATTGAAGGTTTGGAAGGGAAACTTTATAATAAAAATAATGGAAAACCGCATGCTTCGCAGGAAAAAAGGAGCAGTCGCAGGATGAGGAGCCTGAAACGGATGATAAAAATACTCTTTGTGTGTCACGGCACGGTATAAACCTGAGCCCGCAATCCCTTGATGCATCAATATTTTTCGATTTTGACCACCTGATTTTACGACACAAAAGCCGGTCTATGATGAACTTTGTCATAAAAGGCACAAATAACACGAAAAAAACGAATCACCAACCGGCGATGTCGCCAATAATTGCTCCAATCATAGTTCCTCCTTGTCCGGCTGCGCTATTTTTCTTGCTTTCAATGCCAAGCCAATCAGTCTATCTGCCTCATCTGCCATAAACAGCGGAATGTTCAGTACATCATCATCCAGCTTCAAATTATCCAGCGAGAAGCGCACACGGAGCTTGACCTGATCCGGGAACAGCTCCTTGAATTTCTTAAGGCTCTTGCTGGTGGTGTTGGTTTCGGATTTGACCTCCACCGGGAAAATGTCATTCTCGCGCTGAATCAGGAAATCCACCTCATAGGGAGGATTGCTCTGTGTCCAGTAGCGGGGAACCACTTCGAACTGTGTTACCAGGGACTGCAGCACAAAATTTTCGGACAATGCGCCCTTGAATTCGGTAAACAGGCGGTTGCCTTCCCCGAAAGCCGTAGGGGCCAACTGTGCCAAACGGCGAAGCAGTCCAACATCCACCAGATAAATCTTAAATGCGGACAGGTCATCATATGCAGCCACCGGCAGGCCGGGAGCAGTGCTGCGGTAAATCTTATGCACCAGCCTGGCATCGACCAGCCATTGCAGAGCGTCCTCGTATTCGCGGGCTCTTGCTCCTTCTTTGACAACCTTGTAGATGAATTTTTTGTTCTCTCTGGCCAGCTGAGAGGGAATGGATTTCCAGATCATCGAGATCTTCGGGAACTCGCTGATGTTGGGATGCTTAGCAAAGTCGCGCTCGTAGGCTCCGATGATGCCGGACAAGGCTTCCTGCATGGCAGCAACATCACGAGCCTCTGTCCACATCAGCACAGATTCAGGCATACCGCCGGTGACATAGTACATCTTCAATTTCTCATACAGAGGATTAAAGAACGCATCGGGGACCGGCTCGATCGTATCCACGCTTTTCAGATATTTGGAAAGATTTTCATCGCCATTTGCAATCAGGAATTCCGAGAAGGTCATGGGATCGATTTGCATGAAATTGACTTTACCTACAGGGAAAGAAGATGGCTTTGCCAGTGCAATGCCCAACAGTGAACCGGCACAGGCGATATGATACTGCGGCGCGTTCTCGCAGAAATACTTCATGGAATTGATGACCTTGGGGCAATCCTGCACCTCGTCAAAAATGATGAGGGTCTTTTCCGGCACGATCTTCTGACCACTTGCCAGCATCAGATTCTGCAGGATGCGGTCAACGTCCTTCGTCGTCTCGAAAAACTGTTTGTATTCCTCGTTTTCATCGAAGTTAAAGTAAGCAGTATTTTCATAGTAACGCTTGCCAAACTCTTTCAAAACCCAGGTCTTACCCACCTGACGCACGCCTTTCAGGATCAAAGGCTTTCGATAGGGAGAATTCTTCCAGTCGAGCAGCTTTTTCAGAATAAATCGTTCCATAGCTTCGCTCCTCACACTTTTATTGGAGTTTTCGTGTTGTTTGATCACACTTTTATTATATGTACAAAACTCATAAAATACAACCATGAATCACAAAATTATACCGGTTTTAATGGTCAGCAATCACATTTTTATTTTGTTTGGTGTTTAAACACAATAGACTGATTCGCAAATTCTCGTTATAATTAGAAGGAATCCGACGGGAACAGACATTTTTATAAAATTCCAAAATTTTAAGAGAAGTTGGAAAAATCGCCCCTTCTTATGCTCATCAATTATAGAGGGGAAAACAACGAAGAAATCGAGGTGAACCTCATATCAACATACAGACCGTCCGGCTTTATCGTTGCGGCACACCCGCAATGATGCTCAAAACAAGATGCTGGGGAGCGGTTCTCTGCCACAGGCGAATGTTCGTCTGCCGCGCATAATCAGGCATAGATTTATATAAATTGGTATATTTGAGGAAGAAAAATGATGACAAAAATCTTATTCGTCTGTCACGGCAATATCTTTTGAAATCGAGAAAGTGCGATAATATCGCGGGTTTTCTGGCCTTCAAAAAGTGGTACTACACCACTACTACACCAATGGAACCTCGGTGTGACAGATTTTTAGAAAACGAGGTTAAAAACATGAAGGCAAAAATCGCAGAAAACGAGATCGAGGATACACTGTTGGGGGATTACCAGATTCCCGATATCGGCGTGACGGAGAAACTGAAAGCCGCCGACCAACTGGCTTGGATTGGGGCGATGAATAGCATCCGAAATCGCGCCGAAGAGATCGTTCTTCGGGAACTGATCTTTGCGGAGGATGCCGTATGAGAATTCTAGAAGAATTTTGGTATGGCAACATCCAACCGACCGAGTATAGCACCTCTCCCTGTGAGGGATACAAAGAGGCACTCCGACTCATCAGTCGGAACGAAGAAACGCTCCAAGCAACCATGACGGATGCCCAGAAGGAGCTGTTTTCCCGGTATACAGACAGTGTGCGGGAGTTTCAAACCATGGTGGAGTGCCTGCTGTTCCAGAACAGCTTTAAACTCGGCGCCAGAATGATGCTGGAAGTCATGGAAGAAATGTAATACAGAGTATAAAAACCACTGCATATTGCAAATTGGTGAAAACCCAAGGCAAAATGCAGTGGTTTTTGATGTATGATGAAAAGCGAGTTTTGGTTTGTATCCTTGAAAAATATTAAATAATTTTTGCGGAAAACCGGTCTTGAAAAGAGAGAAGGGAGACGTGAGAATGGCGGACGAGTTATGGCGTTGGCGAAAACTCCCCGTATACAAAACAGCACATTCTCCAGCTTTCCAGCACGAAACGGAAGACCGCACCGCTTTGTGCTCTTGCACAAATTTCATCGTGGTAAATTGTGATTTGCAACATTGACTTTTTCCTTTTTTTGCATTATGATAATTGTACGATACGCAAACGTTTGCGTATATTACGAGATGAGAATATGGAGATATTATGTAATCGGAGGTGCTTTTTCTATTATCTGAAACTTTTTTAATCATTGATATTTTTTACGCAAATTTTACCGCGCTTTTGTCCGAAAACAAATTCATTTTTTTCGAACAATTGTCACCCCACAAAAAAGAAAGTCAGGTTCCACGATGAAAAAACGATTGATCAGTTTCGCGCTGTCCGCAATGATGATGCTGTCAATGGTTCCCGCACCGGCATTTGCGGCAAAGGACGAAGGCACTCCCCCGACTTATAACAGCGCAACCGGCTGTTATGAGATCTCCACCCCGCAGCAGCTCCTGTATCTGTCCGGCAACTGGAAAGACGGCGCGCCCCGCGACGGCCACTATGTTCTGACCGCTGACATTGATATGAGCGGCATCAAGGGCTTCAAGCCGATCGCGGCCAAAAAGGATGCCGGATTTATCGGCACGTTTGACGGTCAGCACCACGCAATCACCGGTCTGCGCGTTGAATATGAGAAAAAATACTCCGGTCTGTTCGGCTATGTCGGCAACGAGGATGATCAGGCGTATATCAAGGATGTCGCTCTGCTCGACTGCTATGTGACCGGTCAGCAGAACGTCGGCGCACTGGCTGGTGTCAACTACGGCACGATCACCGGTTGCGTCGTCACCGGCGAGATCAAGTGCCTCGATCTGTCCAATTCGCACACGGCGGGCGGCATCTGCGGCAAGCTGAAGGAGGGCGAAGGCCCGATCGTCGGACACGTTGAGGACTGCTACATCAACGCGGATATTTCCGCGCCCTATGACGCGGGCGGCGTCGCCGGCATTCAGGACGGCGGCGGTTATCTGGCTCGCTGCTTCGCGGCCGGCACGATCGACACCACCGCAACGAGCGGCACCGTCGGTCACGCGGGTGGCATCGCCGGTTCGTTCAACGCCGGTGAGACGCTCAAGGACAGCGTTTCCGCGCAGAGCTTCATCAAGGGCATGCAGGATGTCGATAAGATCGTCGGCCAGCTTGACGACGAGGCCGCCACCAACATCACCGGCAACATCGCCTGGGAAGGCACCTTGCTTTCGGGCAACGAGCCGACCGAGCAGCCCATCCTGTGGGAAGACGTCTCCACCGAGAAAATGACCAGCAAGTCGACCTATACTGCGCTGGGCTGGGACATGGACACGGTCTGGGACTGGAGCGATGAAACCAAGCAGCCCATTCTGCGCGGCTTTGACGCTTCCATCTTCCCCGCAGTGGATTACACCATGAGCGGCACGCGCATCATCTCCCGCGCGCTCAACACCGCGCCGCAGAACGGCAAGGCCGAGGTTTCCGCGCGCGTCCTCTCCACCGACAAAATCGAGAGCGTCACCCTGTACTACGGCTACGATGCGGCCAAGGTCGACACCTCGGTTGCCATGAAGGCATCGGGCGCCACCTACACCGCCTCCCTGCCGACCGACAAGGCGGGCGATCTGTTCTACTACATCGCGGTCAAGACCGACAAGGAGACCGTGACCAAGCCGACCAATGCTTCCTCCCCCATTGTTCTGAACGTCGATGACGGCAAGGTCAAGGGCGACCCCATGCAGATCACCATCACCCCGGACACCAAGCAGGGCGGCCTGCGCTTCAACTG
This sequence comes from uncultured Clostridia bacterium, assembly GCA_945932315.1. Lineage (GTDB taxonomy): Bacteria > Bacillota > Clostridia > Oscillospirales > Butyricicoccaceae > Butyricicoccus. The sequence continues at coordinate 13,645 of CAMEPU010000005.1, read as the reverse complement.
GCTGACCGATCCGCGCGTCACCAAGACCGTGATCCAGTACAAGGTCAAGGGCGCTTCCGAATGGCAGACCAAGACCGGCACCTCCTATGTGGAATCAGTCACCGCAGGCTATAAGGAAAAGGCCACACACCGCGTTGAGATCGCCGATCTCACCCCGTCCGCCGAGTACGTTTACCGCGTTGGCGATGGCGGAGAGTTCATGAGCGAGGAAAAGACTTTCACCGCGCCCAAGGCGGAAGACGCTGAGAGCTTCAAGGTCATCTTCTACTCCGATCCGCAGTCCGAGTCCGTGAAGAATTACATGAGCTGCCTCAGCTCTCTCGAGCAGGCGCTTAAGATCTGTCCTGATCCCGCTATGCTGATCTCCGCGGGCGATACCACCCAGAACGGCTACAAGTCGACCGAATGGGACGCTTGTTTCGAGGTCATGGGCGATCTCTTCGCTCAGTATCCGACCTTAACCGTCGCCGGCAACCATGAAATGAAGGGCGACTGGGACTTCATCTCCTTCGCACAGCGCTTCAATATGTCGGGCGCCAAGACTGGTTATCCCGAGTTTGACCGCACGATGGGTTATATTGAATACGGCGATGCGATCTTCGTCGTCTTGAATGACGAAGTCACCCCGGCCGACAAGAAGGCTGAGATCATCCAGAAGGAGCTGCAGTGGTGCAAGAGCGTGCTGGAAGCCTCCGACAAGAAGTGGCGCGTTGTCATTACCCACGCTGGTCCGTACACCTCCAACCACGATCCGATGGAAGTCCGCGACTACTACATCAATGACAGCGAATACTCGATCGACGCGATGGATGTCGACCTGTTCCTCAACGGCCACGACCACATCTACATCCGCTCGACCGTCAAGAACGACGTCAAGGTCAACACCGGTGACGGCACGACCTACCTCACTGGCGGCACGACCGGCAACAAGTTCTATGAATACCTCCCCGAGCGCTCGGACTACAACACCGATTTCTATGCGGACACCGAGGACAAGCAGGTATTCACCATTCTGGAATTCTCCGAGGATGCCATCAAGGGCACCGCTTATCAGAAGCAGGATACGGAAGACTGGAACAGCTTCGAGGCTGTTGACACCTATGAGATCCGCAACAACCAGCAGGAGGGCAAAAAGGTCTCCGATTACACCGATATCTCCACCAGCGACTGGTACTATGACGCTGCCAAGTATGTCACCGAAAACCAGATCATGGGCGGCGAACAGCCCTACGTCTTCGGCGGCAGCAAGGCGCTGACCCGCGCGCAGGTCGCATCCGCACTGTACAATCTGGCTGGTCAGCCCGACGTAGAGCTGGCGAGCTTCGATGATGTACCCGTGACCCATCAGGCGCGCGCCGCGATCGCTTGGGCGGCGCAGACCGGTATCATGCAGGGCGTCGGCAACAACAAGTTCGCGCCCGAAGCGACGATCACCCGCGCAGAGATCGCAACCCTGCTGACCCGTCAGCTCAAGCTGTCCGGCGCCGATGTTTCGGCCGATCCGTCCGAGATCTCGACCTTTGCCGACAGCGGCAAGATCTCCTCCTGGGCAGTAGACGGCGTAGCCTACTGCACCAAGACCGGTCTTGTACAGTGCAAGCCGGGCAATCTGTTCGCACCGACCGACCTGACCTCCCGCGCCGAGCTGGCAGCCATCCTCATGCGCATTGCCGCATAAACAAGCCTCTTTCTATTTTTCTAAAGTATCCTTTCAGTTCCGCACCTCCCCTTTTCCGACAACCGCCCGATGCGTATTCGCACCGGGCAGTTGTCTTTTTTATTTTTCAGCGGCAATGCGGGATCTCTTGCCAGAGAAGTCCTTCTCTGCTTTTATCTCAATTAAGAAACCAGGGAAATGTTTTGTGCTTTCTTTCCTCTCAACTTCGGTAACCTTCATTTACTACCACCTCCAAGGGTTCCTCCCTTCCCACGTCCGTCGACTGACGCGGTACTATGGATTCATCTGACTCCTCACGATAAATCTTGTTTCAACCATGGCTCGTAAAAATAACTCCCCTTGTCCGTGAGGCCTCCCCGGGTACTCGCACGCTCTTTCTCTCCATCCACCTGCCATAATTACTGCACATGATTCCGTGTAGCTATGGGTCATTCCGATGCGGGCGTTACACTGAATGTATACACCCACGCAAGCTACGCGCACGCGGCAAAACAGCTGGCGAAAATCGCTGAATTTCGTCAGAAAAGTGCAGTGGTCGGCTGATTTTTTTACTACACCATTACTACACCAATGCGTGGTGTGGTAGCGTAGATTTGCAGAGACTTACGAAAAAACAAAACGAAAGAAAAGTTCTGAAAAACATGAAATATCATGGTTTTTCGGAATATAGAGGGTTGTGAACACCGTGATAAAAGTACTTTTCGTGTGCCACGGCAATATCTGCAGGAGCCCGATGGCCGAATTCGTGATGAAGGATCTGGTGAAAAAAGCCGGGCTCGCGCCGCGGTTTCAAATCGACTCAGCTGCGACCAGCGCGGAGGAGCTCGGCAACCCGGTCTATCCGCCGGCCCGCCGCAAGCTGGCCGAGCACGGCATCGACTGCGCGGGCAAGACGGCGCGGCAGCTCCGGAGCGCCGACTATGCCAAATACGACCTTCTGATCGGTATGGACGGGGCCAACCTTCGCAACATGCGCCGCATCTGCGGCGGCGACCCGGACGGAAAGCTGCGCCTGCTGATGGCGTATACCGGGCGGCCGGGCGATGTGGCCGACCCGTGGTACACCCGCGATTTCGATGCGACCTGGCGGGACGTCGAGGAAGGCTGCCGCGGGCTGCTGCGCGCGCTGACCGGCGCGGAAAACGAATAAATTCTTCCAAGAGCGAGTGCCGCTCCGGCCTGTGCAGGACACAGGCCGGGGCGGTTTTTCGTCCTGCATCTTAATGCAATCTTAACGCGAGAGCCGCGACCCTAATACAGATTTCACAGGCTGCCTGCGATAATGAAACTGAGAAATTATCACGAACGGAGCATTTTTTTATGAGCCGGTTGAAAAAGCGATTGACCTCGTCGCAAATCATCATCCTGGGTTTTGCCGGGATGATCCTGCTGGGGAGCCTGCTGCTCACCCTGCCCTTTGCGACGCGGGACGGCGCGGGCGCGCCCTTCTTTGACGCGCTCTTTACGGCGACCTCGGCCGTCTGCGTGACCGGGCTGGTCGTACATGACACCGCGACCTACTGGTCGGCCTTCGGGCAGAGCGTCATCCTGCTGCTCATCCAGATCGGCGGCATGGGCGTGGTCACGGTGGCGGTCTCGCTCGCGCTGATCTCGGGGCGGCGGATCAGCCTCAAGCAACGCAGCATCATGCAGGAGGCCATCGCGGCCCCCAAGGTCGGCGGCATTGTGCGGCTGACCGGTTTCATCCTCAAAATGACGCTGCTCTTTGAGCTGCTGGGCGCGGCGGCGCTCGCGCCCGTGTTCATCGGGCAGTTCGGTCCCAGAAAAGGGCTGTGGTACAGCGTATTCCACGCGGTCTCGGCCTTCTGCAACGCGGGTTTTGACCTGATGGGCCGGCAGGCGCCCTATTCCTCCCTGACCGCCTTCGCCTCCCATCCGGCGGTCAACCTGACCGTCATGGCGCTCATCATCACGGGCGGCATCGGCTTTATGACCTGGGCGGATGTCCGGGAGCACGGGCTGCGGTTCCGGCGCTACCGGATGCAGAGCAAGATCATTCTGGTGACCACCGCGCTGCTGATCGCGCTGCCCGCGCTTTACCTGTTCTTCTTTGAATTTGCCGAAACGCCGGCGGCCGAGCGCGTCTGGCTCGCCCTGTTTCAGTCGGTCACACCCCGCACGGCGGGCTTCAACACGGCCGATCTCTCCCAGCTCAGCGAGACCGGCGCGGCCATCCTCATCCTGCTGATGCTGGTGGGCGGTTCCCCCGGCTCGACGGCGGGCGGTATGAAAACGACCACCCTCGCCGTGCTGCTGGCGACCGCGGGCGCGGTCTTCCGCCGCCGGGCGCACACCCAGTTTTTCGGGCGGCGGATCGCGGACGACGCCGTGCGCAGCGCGGCCACCGTCCTGACCATGTATCTCACGCTGTTTCTGGCGGGCGGCTTTGTCATGAGCCGGGTCGAGGGCCTGCCCCTGCTGACCTGCCTGTTTGAGACCGCGTCCGCCATCGGCACGGTCGGCCTGACGCTCGGCATCACGCCCGGGCTGGGCGCGCTCTCCCGTGCCATTCTGATCGCACTCATGTACTTCGGCCGGGTGGGCGGCCTGACTCTGATTTTCGCGACGGTCTCCAGCCAGCAGTGCGCCACGGCCCGGCTGCCGCAGGAAAAACTGACAGTTGGATAAAGGAGCATTCACATCATGAAATCTGTATTGATCATCGGTCTCGGCCGCTTCGGGCGGCACATCGCCATGAAGCTGAACGACCTGAACCATCAGGTCATGGCGGTCGACACGAATGAGGAACGGGTCAACGCGGTGCTGCCCTTTGTGACGAACGCGCAGATCGGCGACAGCACGAACGAGGAATTTCTGTCCTCGCTCGGCGTCGGCAATTTTGACGCCTGCATCGTCGCGATCGGCGACAATTTCCAGAACTCCCTCGAGACGGCCTCGCTGCTCAAGGAGCTGGGCGCGCCCAAGGTCATCGCCCGCGCCTCGACCGGCGTGCAGGAGAAGTTCCTGCTGCGCAACGGTGCCGACGAGGTGGTCTATCCCGAGAAGCAGCTCGCCGCATGGACGGCGATCCGCTGCACCTCCAATCACATCCTCGATTACATCGAGCTCGACAGCAAATATTCGATCTTCGAGCTGTCCATCCCGGAGAACTGGTGCGGCAAGACGATCGTCCAGCTCGACATCCGCCGCAAGTACGGCATCAATATTCTGGGCCTCCGCAAAAACGGCGCGCTCGACATGAACATCACACCGGAAACCGTGCTCGAACCGGAGGCTTCCATTCTGGTGCTCGGCCAGCAGAAGGCCATCCAGAAGTGCTTCCGCATCTGACGCACCATGGAAAGAGGGGAATGAAAAGATGAGAGAAGGTATTTTACTCGCGCTGATCCTGGCGGTTTTTCTGTTTGTTTCTCTGGTCGCGACCCGGCTCGACCGGTTTTTCAAGACCAACCGGAAGGAACTGGAACAGCATGATCACCCGAACGTCACCCGGATGCGGCTGGCCCTCGAAAAGCCCCTGATGGCCGAGTACATCACGCAGGCCTTCGACCGCTACGCCGAAACCCACGGGGACGTCGAGCTGACCATCAGCTCGGGCAGCAGCGCCCAAAAACTGCTTCAGAAGCTGGAGAACGACGCCGCAGACGCCGTTCTGCTCACGAAAAAAAGTCTGGCCAGTCTGCCGTCCGAGGACCGCGGACGCCTCGCCGACCCCTTCGGCCCGATTGCGATGGAACAGGTTTCGGTCGTCGTCGGCGCAGACACGCCCGACCTCGAGGTCTCCATCCTGTGCGCCCGCATAGCCGCCCCCGCGCTCTGGGACCGGATCGCCTTCATCCTGCAAAACTATGTGCCGGTTCCGGGCGATCCGCTGGACGGCGATTCGGAGCAGGAGTTTTCCGCTTTGCGGTAGCCGGGACCGCCGCGTTGTGCTAGAATAAGGGCAAAGGAGGCGGGCGCTATGGAACCCCAAAAACAGAATCCGGTGAACCGGACGGACGAGCATATTCTGGTCTGTCTGTCCTCCGCGCCCTCCAACGCGCGCATCATCCGCACGGCCGCCCGCATGGCGGACGCGTTCCACGCGCAGTTCACCGCGCTGTTCGTCGAGACCCCCGACCACGCGGTCGCCTCGCCCGAGAACAAGCAGCGCCTGCAGGACAACCGCCATCTGGCCGAACAGCTGGGCGCCAAATTTGAAACCGTGTTCGGGGAGGACGTCCCCTATCAGATCGCCCAGTTCGCCCGCATTGCCGGCGTCACCCGGATCGTGCTCGGCCGCAGCGCGGCCACACGCCGCCGCCTGCCCGGGCGGCCGCCGCTCACCGATCAGCTCATCGCCTACGCGCCCGAGCTCGATATCCACATCATCCCCGATCACGACGCGGACACGGCCTACCGTCCCCGCCGGGCCCGGCAGAGCCAGACCGCCGACATCCTGCAGAACATCGCCAAGAGCGCGGGCATTCTGGCTGCGGCCACCGCGCTCAGCATCGCGTTTTACCATCTGAATTTCACAAACGCCAACATCATCATGGTGTACATTCTGGGCGTGCTGCTGACCGCGATCGCGACCCCGCACCGTATTTACAGTCTGGTGTCGTCGATCGCAAGCGTGTTCATCTTCAACTACCTGTTCACGATCCCGCGCTTCACCCTGACGGCCTATGAGACCGGCTATCCGGTCACCTTCGTCGTCATGTTCCTGACCGCGTTCATCACGGGCACCTTCGCGAGCCGCTACAAGGAGCAGGCCCGCCAGTCGGCCCGGATCGCCCACCGCACCAAGATCCTGCTCGACACTGACCAGATGCTCGCCAAGGCCAAGGGGCGGGACGAAATCCTGACGGCCACCGCCCGGCAGATCGTCAAGCTGCTCGGGCGCAACATCGTGGTGTTCGACACGGCGGCCGCCGGCCGCCCCGCGCCCCGGCTCTTCCCGGCGAACGACCGGGCGGACGCGCCCTACGACCTCGAGCACGAGTGGCCGACCGTCCGCTGGGTGCTCGAGCACAACCACGCGGCGGGCGCGACGACCGACACCCTTCCGGACGCGCGGTACCTGTATCTGGCGCTGCGCGTGAACGAGCGCGTGTACGGCGCGGTCGGCATTGAGGCCGAAAACGACCCGCTCGACGCCTCCGAACAAAGCATCCTGCTGTCCATTCTGGGCGAGTGCGCGCTGGCGCTCGAAAACGAGAAGAACGCCCGCGAGAAGGAGGCCTCGGTCGTGCTGGCCGAGCGCGAGCAGCTGCGCGCCAACCTGCTGCGCGCGATCTCCCACGACCTGCGCACGCCGCTGACCTCGATCTCGGGCAACGCGAGCAACCTGCTCGGCAACGCCGACCGTTTCGACGAGGAGACCAAGCGCCAGCTTTATACCGACATCTACACCGACTCCATGTGGCTCATCAATCTGGTCGAGAACCTGCTCTCGGCCACCCGCATCGAGGAGGGCCGCATGACGCTGCGCACCACGGCCGAGCTGCTCGACGACATCGTCGCCGAGACCATCCAGCACATCGGACGCAAGGCCGCCGGCCACAAACTCACCGCCGTCTATGAGGACGCCTTCCTGCTCGTCCGGGCGGACGCCCAGCTCATCGTGCAGGTGCTCGCCAATCTGGTGGACAACGCGATCAAGTACACGCCCAAAGGCTCGTCCATCGTGGTCTCGACCCGCCGCGCCGGAAACATGGCCGAGATCTCGGTCGCGGACGACGGTCCGGGCATCCCGGACGCCGAAAAGCAGCAGATTTTTGAGAAATTCTACTGCGGCGAAAACAAGATCGCGGACAACCGCCGGAGTCTGGGGCTCGGGCTGTATCTCTGCCGGGCCATCGTCGAGGCGCACGGTGGCCAGATTTCGGTCGCCGACAACGCGCCGCAGGGCACGGTTTTCCGTTTCACGCTTCCGGTCGAGGAGGTCACGCTGCATGAGTAAATTGACAATTCTGGTGGTCGAGGACGACGCGCCCATCCGCAACCTGATCACGACCACCCTGCGGGCGCACGAATACCGCTTCATCACGTCTGTGAGCGGCGAGGGCGCGGTCATGGAGGCCGCGTCCCACAACCCCGACATCATCCTGCTCGATCTGGGTCTGCCCGATATCGACGGCGTCGAGGTCATCCGCCGCATCCGCACCTGGTCGAACGTGCCGATCATCGTCATCAGCGCGCGCAGCGAGGACACCGACAAGATCGACGCGCTCGACGCGGGCGCCGACGACTACCTGACCAAGCCCTTTTCGGTCGAGGAACTGCTGGCGCGCCTGCGCGTGACCCAGCGCCGGCTGGCCCTCATGCAGACGGGCGGCGCGCCCCAGGCCGTGTTCGTCAACGGCGGCCTCGTCATCGACTACGCTGCGGGCTGCGTCACCTTAAACGGCGAGGAGCTGCACCTGACGCCCCTCGAATACAAGCTGCTCTGCCTGCTCGCCCGCAACACCGGCAAGGTGCTGACCCACAAGTTCATCACCCAGAGCGTCTGGGGCACCAACTGGGAAAACGACGTCGCCTCCCTCCGGGTGTTCATGGCGACCCTGCGCAAGAAGCTCGAGAGCGCGCCCGACTCCCCCCAGTATATCCAGACCCACATCGGCATCGGCTACCGCATGCTGAAAATCGAATGACAGACAAAATCCCCTGAAATGCGCACGAAACCGCATCTCAGGGGATTTTTGTATCAGAAACAAAGGACGGATCATTCCACCAGCCCGTATTTGACCTTTATCCGGTCGAGCTTTTCCAGCATGGGCTCGGCGGCGAACCAGAGGAAGAGCCAGGTGGCGGCGGCGTGGATGCAGTCCACCGGGAAGCCCGTGATGTAATAGGTCAGGAGGACGCCCGGGCTGAACGCGCCCGCCGCCATCAGCGCGGACGCCAGATTCATGATCCCGCCGTAAACGAGGATGGCGGACAGCGCGCCGAAGACGCAGAGGGAGACCCGGCCGCGGCGCAGCAGCCCCTTCCGGAACAGCACGCCCGCCAGAAAGCCGATGATGCCCATCGCGAACATCTGCCACGGCGTCCACGGCCCCTGCGAAAACAGGACATTGGACGCCAGCATCGTCATCGCGCCGACGAGAAAGCCGGTCTCGCCGCCGAACGCCACGCCCGCGATGACCGTCAGCGCGATCACGGGCTTGAAGCTCGGCAGCATGAAGAAGGCCGCGCGCCCCGCCACGCCGAGCGCGCAGAGCACGGCGATGATGATGAGCTCGCGCGCCTGCGGCTTTCGGCCCTCGAACACCAGAAAGAACGGGATCATCATCTCAAACAGGATCAGAAGCGCGATAAAATAATATTTTCTCCCCGCGAGATAGGTTTCGCCCACGAACAAAGTCAGCGGGATCAGCAGGAGGATCAGCCCGGCCGCGGCCAGCGTGCGCCGCGAGAGCTTCCGCTTTTCCCGGGGCGTCTGCACCAGATACCCGGGGCGGCGGCTGCGCCGCGAGATCGAAAAGGCGAAGGTGAACAGGCAGGCGATCAGAACGCCGTAGCGCCCGAGCTGGCCGCCCGCGAGCGCGGTCGCCCCCTCCCGCCCGACGAGCGCGGTCAGGTCGGTCACGTTCACCGCCTGCAGGAACAGGAAAACCGAGGCCAGCCCGGACACCGCCGCGAGGAGCCTGCGCCACCAGGGCAGGGGCGCGGGCTTCCAATCGGGCGACTCCTTCCGGGGCAGGGGCAGTTCAGAATCATCATTGGGCAGCGCGGGCGGTTCGGGCAGCGCCCCGCCGCAGGCCGCGATCACGTCCTCGGGTGTGACCGCTTCGGGCAGCAGCGCGCGCGCCATGCGGTTGGCCGAGGTGGTGTAAAAGCTGTTGCCCGAGAAAAAGGCGCGCGGCGCGGCCTCGGTCACGATGCTGCCGTCGAAAAACAGGGCGCAGCGATGGGCATAGCGCGCGCAGAACTCGACGTCGTGGCTGATCATCAGGATGGTCACGCCCCGGCGCAGGAGCACCTGCAAAATCTCGGCGAAAACCAGCTTGAATTCGGCGTCCAGCCCCTTAGTCGGCTCGTCCAGCAGCAGAATTTCCGGGTCAAGCAGCAGGATCTTGGCGAGCGCCGCGCGCTGCTGTTCCCCGCCCGAGAGGTCGTAGGGGTGCCGGTCGAGCAGGGTTTCCAGCCGGCAGAGCCGCACCGCGCGTGCGGCAGTTGCGTCCCGCTCCTCCCGGTTCAGCTTCCGGTCCTTCAAAATCTCGAGCAGGTCCTCGCGGACGGTTTTTTTGACGAACAGCGCCTGTGGGTTCTGGGGCAGCACGCCGACGCGGCCGCGCGCCGCCACCGCGCCCCGGTAGGGCTTCAGAATCCCGGCGAGCAGCTTGAGGCTGGTGGTCTTGCCCGTGCCGTTGCCGCCGAGCAGCGCGACAAATTCGCCCTTCTGAACGGCGAGATCCAGCCCCTTCACCACGTCGGGCAGATCCTTTTCGTACCGAAACCACACGCCCTCGGCGGACAGCACCGTTTCCTCCGCGCGGACGGTGCTCCTTTCGGGCGGCAGCGGGCGCAGGCCGTTTAACTGCGCGTATTGCGCCAGCCACGCGCGCCCGTCCCGCACGGTGACCGGGCACGCCGCGTCGTTCTCGACCGCCGCCCAGATCCGCATGGCGGACGGCATGGCGAGGAACATCGCGTGCCCCGCGCTTTTGAGCTGCCGCCCGACTTCGGCGGGCGCGCCCGCGCAGAGCAGCCGCCCCCCGTCCAGCACGGCGACCGAGGTCGCCAGCGGGAACGCCTCCTCCAGCCGGTGCTCGGTCAGGAGGACGGTCGTGCCCAGCTCGCGGTTGATCCGGCCGACGGTCGCCAGAAAATCCCCGGCCGCGATGGGGTCGAGCTGGCTCGTCGGCTCGTCCAGAATCAGCAGGTCGGGCTGCATCACCATGACGGCGGCCAGATTCAAAAGCTGCTTCTGCCCGCCCGAAAGCTCGGTGACATTTTTATAAAACCAGGTCTGAATGCCGAAAAAGGAGGCCATCTCGGCCACCCGGCGGCGGATCGTCGGGGTATCCAGCCCCAGGCTTTCCAGCCCGAAGGCCAGCTCGTGCCACACCTTGTCGGTGACGATCTGGTTTTCCGGGCTCTGCTGGACGAAGCCGATGCGCCCGCTCTGTTCGCGCGCGCTGTAGGTTTCAAGCGGCTTGCCCTCAAACAAAATCCTGCCCCGGCGCGCGCCGTGCGGCGTCAGCACCGTCTTGAGCTGGCGCAGCAGGGTGGACTTGCCGCAGCCGGACGGCCCGCAGAGCACCAGAAATTCGCCCTTGCGCACGGTGAGCGAGAGGTCCGCGAGCGCGGGCGCGGGCTGCTCGGGATAGGAAAAGGTCAGTCCTTCGATCTCGAGGCATACGTTTGTTTCGTCACCCACGGCACAGCCCTCCCCTCTCGATCGTCCGCATCTGGCGGCGCACCGCCCGGAAGCGCTCCCGCCGGGTGGCCGCGGCCAGCTCGTGGGTCACATACGCCGGCGCGATCTCCGCGAGCAGCTCCGCGACCGCCGGGTTTGTCCACGGCCGGTGCCGGTCGATCTGCTGGATGGGGGCGTAGCTCTGCACGAACTGCCCGACCGGATCGTCGGGCAGACCGGGCGGCAGAAAGCCGGTGTTTCGGCGCACATAGGCCCCGCTGACGCTCTGGTGCAGGTGCAGCCCGCGGATCATCCGGCTCAAACCGCCGTGCCGCGCCAGCATCTCCCGGATATAGGCGATGCCGTCCGCCTGCGTCCGGATGCGGGGATTGGCATTCATCAGGTGTCCGGTGTCCAGCATGATCCCCTTGCGCGGATAGTCGATGCCGTCCAGCAGCCGCGCCGTCTTTTCCGGCTCGGTGAAGGTCAGCCCCGGCCACCACTGGTTTTCCACCAGAAACTCAAAGTCGGGTGGCACGTCCCGCAGCAGGAGGTTGATGATTTCGACGGAGGTGTCGATGACCTCCTCGTCGGTGTGCAGCCAACGGTAGGTATAGCCCTCCTCGATCGAGACGTCGGAGACGTGAAAGACGACGTATTTTGCGCCCAGACTGCGCGCCCGCGCGAGGTCGTCGCGGTAAAGCGCGAGCAGGGTCTCCGCGCCTTCGCCCCCGTAGAACGCCCGCACCGCGTCCAGACTGCCGTATTTGCGCTCGAGCGCCGCCCGGTCGCCCCGGTAGAAATCGAGCCAATCGGGGAAAAATGTCAGATGGTAGCCGGTCAGCAGCGCGCGCGAAAAACCGGACGGGATGTCCTCGCCGCCCCAGATGCCCTCGACGCCGTCCAGCCCGAGCGTCTCCAGCTCCCGCCGCAGTTCCTCCGGGCCGCCGTATTCGGCCAACACGCTTTCACACAGCGGCAGATTCACACTATGGAGCATACTTTTTCCTCCTTCCCATCCGGGTTTTTCCATTTTCTGTCCGCCTGTCCGTCCAGAAAGACCGGGGTCAGGCACAGGGCGAGATAGATGAGCTGAAAGCTCACGGCAAACGGCGTGACCGCCGCGCCCCGCACGGTCGGAAAATACCGCCAGTCGAGGCCGCCCGCCAGCCAGCCCGACAGAATATAAACGCCGCAGAAGCACAGCCACGCGAGGGCGGCGCGGTCCCGGCTGTCAAAGCGGTAAATCGAAAACGCCGTGCGCCCGGGCAGGCCGTATCCCCGGCTTTTCATCGAATCGGCCGTCTCGATCGCGTTTTCGAGCGCCCACGTGACCATGATGGACAAAATCGTGACCGCATTGCGGATGCGCTGTACCGTGCTGCCCTCCGACACGTCGCGGCCGACGCAGCGCTGCGCCTCGGACACCACATGCAGCTGCGCCTTGAATTTGGGCACGAAGCGCAGCGTCATAGACAGCACCAGACTGAGCGCCGGGATCACGCGTCCGAACAGATAGACAAATTTATCCGAGGTCATGACCTCGGTGTAGCACTGGAACCAGACGATCACGCCCGCCAGCATCATCCCCGCAGCCAGCCCGTACAGGATGCTTTCGAGCGTCAGCGGGTTGCCGGTCGGCAGATAGCACAGGATCGTCGCGCCCTCGTGGTTGAAGGCCGGATTCACCAGCGCCGCCAGCAGCAGCATGGGCAGCACAACCAGCAGGCTGCGCCCGACCGCGCGGCGGCCGTTCAGACAGGCCGCGTAGGAAAACGCCGCCGCAAGAGAGATGAGCAGGCTCACCGGGTGCATCAGGAACATGGTGAACAGCAGCACGAGCGCGAAATACAGGAAATTGATGACCGGATGGTAGCCCGAGAAGGCGTCCTTGCTTTGCGTAACCGCCACATCCTTTCCACAGATTTATAGGATCCCCGCGCGGGGTTGTTTTCAAGAGGAAATTGGGGCGCGGCGCAGGCCGCGCCCTCCGTTTTCAACCCGTCATCGAGTTGTCGCCCACGTCGGCGCCCAGGTCGCAGGTATAGACCCAGCAGACCTCGTCGCCGTCCTCGAGCTGGTACCGGCTGCAGCCGTAGTTCGGGAACCATCCGTTCACCTTGTACATCCAGCCGGATTTTTCACCCACATCAAATTCATAGAGATTGCCGATCCCCTCGATGTAGGCGCTGTTGTAGATCGGCGTGTCCTCATATTCCATATGGATCTTCTGCTGCTTGCAGGTGCGCTGCAGCACGTTAAATACATTTTCCCCCTCATAGAAGGTGACTGTCAAGGGCTCGAGCAGCCAGCCGTCCGCCGGCACGAGCTCGACCTTCTCCGGGTCGCACAGCGCCATGTTGTCCAGAATGGTCGCGCAGCTGATGGACAGCGTGCAGGTCAGCGCCGCGTTGCTGACCTCGGCGTCCTGCGGCTCGACCGGGGCGGGCTTTCCCTCGGGCACGGGCTCGGTCTGATAGGCGTCCTTGCCGGTGTCCGGATTGATCTCCATATTGGAGTCGACTGGCGCAGCTGCGGCCCCTGCGTCCGGTTCCTGAGCATGTTCAGGCGCAGAGCCCGCGTCCGGTGCGGGCTCCTCCTCGTGCTCAGGCGCGGAGACCGCCGGTTCACCCTGTTCG
>CAMEPU010000004.1 GCA_945932315.1 uncultured Clostridia bacterium | reverse complement strand
GACGAGCGCCTCGGGGGTCGAGCGCAGGTTGAGCAGGCCGCGCTTTGCAGCCTCCTCGATCCATTCCTCGCCGTAGCCGTTGCCGTTGAAGATGATGCGGCGGTGCGCCTTGATCTCGCGGCGGAGCAGCTCGTTGAGCGCCTTCTCAAAGTGGTCGCTCTGCTCGAGCTCATCGGCGTAGATGCGCAGCACATCGGCCACCGCGGTGTTGATGATGGTGTTGGTGCAGGCGATGTTGAAGGACGAGCCCAGCATGCGGAACTCGAACTTGTTGCCGGTGAAGGCGAAGGGCGAGGTGCGGTTGCGGTCGGTCGTGTCCTTGGGGATGCGGGGCAGGGCGTCGACGCCGATGCTCATCAGGGTCTTTTTGACGTCGGTGTAGTCGGTTCCCGCGACGATCGAATCAAAGATGGCCTCAAGCTCCTCGCCGAGGAAGATCGAGATAATGGCCGGGGGCGCCTCGTTGGCGCCCAGACGGTGGTCGTTGCCTGCGCTGGCCGCCGAGATGCGCAGGATGTCCTGATACTCGTCGACCGCCCGGACAATCGCGGTCAGGAAGAGCAGGAACTGGGCGTTCGAGCCCGGGGTCTTGCCCGGCTCGAGCAGGTTCTCACCCGTGTCGGTCGACATCGACCAGTTGTTGTGCTTGCCCGAACCGTTGATGCCCGCGAACGGCTTCTCGTGCAGCAGGCAGACCAGTCCGTGCTTCTCAGCCGTCTTTTTCATGACGTCCATGGTGAGCTGGTTGTGGTCGGTGGCGACGTTGGTGTTGGTGTAGATGGGCGCCATCTCGTGCTGGCACGGCGCAACCTCATTGTGCTTGGTCTTGCTCAGGATGCCCAGCTTCCAGAGCTCGTCGTCCAGATCGCGCATATAGGCCGCGATGCGGGGACGGATCGAGCCGTAATAGTGATCGTCCATCTCCTGCCCCTTGGGCGCGGGCGCGCCGAACAGGGTGCGGCCGGTCAGGATCAGGTCGGGGCGCTTGGCATAGTCCTGCTTGTCGATGAGGAAATACTCCTGCTCGGGGCCGACCGAGGTCGTGACGCGCCGGCACTCCTTGCCGAACAGACGGAGCACCCGGCAGGCCTGGGTCGAGATCGCGTCCATCGAGCGGAGCAGCGGGGTCTTCTTGTCGAGCACCTCGCCGGTGAACGAGCAGAAAACGGTCGGGACATACAGCGTGCCCTCGCGGACAAAGGCGTACGAGGTCGGGTCCCAGGCGGTGTAGCCGCGGGCCTCGAAGGTGGCGCGCAGGCCGCCCGACGGGAAGGAGGACGCGTCCGACTCGCCCCGGATCAGCTCCTTGCCCGAAAACTCCATGATGACCGTGCCGTCGTCAAGCGGCGTGATAAACGAATCGTGCTTTTCCGCGGCCGTGCCGGTCATGGGCTGGAACCAATGGGTATAGTGGGTCGCGCCCTTGCTGATCGCCCAGTCCTTCATCGCGTTCGCCACGACGCCCGCCAGCGAAGCGTCCAGCAGCGATCCCTCGCGCATGGTCTTTTTCAGCGCTTTATAAACATCCTTGGGCAGAAGCTCGCGCATGACGGTCTCGTTGAATACCGCGCTGCCGAACATCTCAGGTACCTTACTCATATCCGTTCTTCCCTCCTGCAAGCATTCCCACGCCGCCGACGCGGCCGGGGCTCAAACTTTATTCTTTTCAATTATAATCTTCCAAAAAAGCGTTGTCCAGCCGGAAAAAGATTATTTTGATAAGTTTCAGGCGCTTTTGAAGCAATCCACGAAAGTCTCCGCTTTCCTTCCTGCGATTCTGTGCAACTTGTAGAAATGTAATTTTTTAAGGTTTGATGCTCTTGACCTTTTATTTTCTTTCGCCTACAATATGGTTATGAACAAGGGCGTTCATCAAGACCGGCGGCGGCGCGCAAAGGGCGCGGCGCGAATGCGGGTATTGATGGGCGTTTTTTCGTTTTTTGCGGGCTTGACGGCGGCCCCGTTCCCCGCGTATGATAATTTTGTACCGGCGCAGCCGGAAACCCAGAACAAGAATATTCGGGTGGAGGATTTTTTCCTATGACTGCTTCAATTTCCGACGTGCTCGAATATATCGAGGAGAACGACGTAAAGTTTATTCGTCTGGCCTTCTGCGATATCTTCGGCATCCAGAAAAATATTTCGATCATGCCCAGCGAGCTCGACCGCGCGTTCAGCGAGGGCATCAGCTTCGACGCGTCCGCATTTTCGGGGTTTATGAACATCGAGTCCTCCGACCTGCTGCTCTATCCCGATCCGACCACGCTGTCCATCCTGCCCTGGCGGCCGTCCCACGGCCGGGTCGTCCGCTTCTACTGCGACATCCGGTATCCCGACGGCAAGCCCTTTGAGGGCGACGGCCGCTACATCCTGCGGCAGGCCGTCCGCCGTCTGCGCCAGCTCAATCTGGAATGCACGGTCGGCCCCGAGAGCGAATTCTATCTGTTCGAGCTCGACGAATCCGGCAATCCCACGCTGTCGCCCCATGACCGGGCCGGATACTTCGATATCGCGCCGCTCGACCGGGGCGAGAATGTCCGCCGCCAGATCTGCCTGACGCTCGAGGAGATGGGCATTCAGCCCGAGGCCTCCCACCACGAGCAGGGCCCCGGCCAGCACGAGATCGACTTCAAGTATTCCAATCCGCTGCGCGCGGCCGACAACCTGACCACCTACAAATGGGTCGTCAAGACGGCCGCGGCCTCGAACGGCCTGTTCGCGTCCTTCCTGCCCAAGCCGCTCGATGGGCGGCCGGGCAGCGGCCTGCACATCAACCTGTCCCTGTTCCGGGACGGCGAGAATGTGTTCGGCCGCTTTGGCCAGCCCGGCTCCGAGATCGACGCGTTCATCGCGGGCATCCTGAGCCGCGCGCGGGAGATTTCGATCTTCCTCAACCCGCTGACCAATTCCTACGACCGCTTCGGCGAATTCGAAGCGCCCCGTTTCATCACCTGGTCCCACCAGAACCGTTCCCCGCTCATCCGCATTCCGGCGGCTTCGGGCGCGATGCGCCGCATGGAGCTCCGCTCGCCCGACGGCGCGATCAACCCCTATCTGGCCTTTGCCCTGCTGATGGAGGCCGGCATCGAAGGCCTGCTGGAGAAGCGGCAGCTCGATCCGCCGTGCAACCGGAACCTCTTTGTCGAGGAAGAGGACGCCGCTCTCCGCTATTCCCAGCTGCCCGCCGATCTGGGCGAAGCGCTCCAAGTGGCTGAGGACAGCGAGTTCCTGCGGCGCATTCTGCCCGAGCGCACGCTGCGCAGCTATCTGGACGCCAAGCGCGCCGAGTGGGAGCGCTGCCGCGCCGCGGACGATCTGCACGCTACCGAACGCGAGATGTACTTCATCCGTTTCTGACCGCCGCTTGAACAGCATCTATTTTTTCCGAAAGGGGGAGGAAAGAATTGAACCGTCTGCTGCTCGTTTCGGCAACTGAAAAGGCAAACAACGCGCTCGAGCGGTTCATCCGTTCCGCCGCCCTGCCGCTCGAGGTCACCTGTGTCATCGGCGCGATGGCCGCCCGCCGCGCCCAGGTCACGCAGGATTACGACCTCGTACTCGTCAACACGCCGCTCGGGGATGAATTCGGCATGGACTTTGCGCTCGACCTCGCCGACCGCGCGGGCTTGGGCGTCATCCTGCTGGTGAAAAGCGAAATTCTCGATCAGGCGATGGTCAAAGCCGACCCGGCGGGCATCTTCGTCCTGTCCAAGCCGCTCAGCACCGAGCTGCTGCTGCAGGCGCTGCGCTGGATGAACGCCTCCCAGAACCGGATGCACGCGATCACCGCCGAAAACGCCCGCCTGCGCATGAAGCTCGAGGACGAGAAGGTGGTCGGGCGCGCCAAGTGCATTCTGATCGAGTGCCGGGGCATGACCGAGCCTGACGCGCACGCGTACATCGAAAAACAGGCGATGAACCGCCGCACGACCCGGCGCGAGATCGCGAACGACATCCTGCAAAGCTATTAAATCGTATGATTTTCCTCGAAATCCTCTGAAAGTTTGCGCAGGGTTTTGCAGGGCGCGCCAAAATATGCTATGATGAAAGACAGGACACGGGCCCGCCCCGCGCCCTGTCTTCTTAATTTCCTGAAAAGGAGCATGCACGATGAATCTGAAATTTACAAAAATGCACGGCTGCGGCAACTGCTACCTGTATTTTAACTGCTTTGAACAGCAGATCGACGACCCGGCCGCCCTGGCGGTCGAGCTGAGCGACATTCACTTCGGCGTCGGCAGCGACGGCATCATCCTCATCTGCCCCTCTGACAAGGCGGACGCGCGCATGCGCATGTTCAACGCCGACGGCTCCGAGGGCAAAATGTGCGGCAACGGCATCCGCTGCGTCGGCAAGTACCTCTATGAGCACGGTCTGGTCGGCGGCCGCACCGAGATCACGGTCGACACGCTGAGTGGCGTCAAGACCCTGCGCCTGACCGTCGAAAACGGCGCGGTCACCGGCGTGCGGGTCAACATGGGCGCGCCCATTCTCGAGCCCGCACAGATCCCGGCGCGCTTCGACGAGAATCCGGCCGTCCGCGTCCCCCTCATCATCGATGAAAAGCTCTACCGGGTCACCGCCGTCTCGATGGGCAACCCGCACTGCGTCACCTTCCTCAAGGAGGACGTCGATTCCCTCGATCTCGAGAAGCTGGGGCCCAAGTTTGAACATCATCCGGCCTTCCCCGAGCGCGTCAACACCGAGTTTCTCAACGTCGTCGGCGAGAACGAGCTCAAGATGCGCGTCTGGGAGCGCGGCAGCGGCGAGACCTGGGCGTGCGGCACGGGCGCGTGTGCGTCCGCGGTCGCGTCCGTCCTCTGCGGCCTGTGCGACCGGTCGAAGCCCATCCTGCTCCACCTGCGCGGCGGCGATCTGACCATCGAATACGCCGAGGATGCGGTCTACATGACCGGCCCGGCGGCCAATGTCTTTGAAGGGGTCGTCTGCAAATGAGCCATTCCATTCGCTATGTGCTCTTCGACCTCGACGGCACGCTGACCGACTCGAGCGAAGGCATCACCAAGTGCGTCGCCCACGCGCTCCGCACTGTCTGCGGCATCGAGGTCGACGATCTGCAGTCCCTGCTGCCCTACATCGGCCCGCCGCTCGTCGACGGCTTCATGGCGAACCACGGCGTCGACGTTGAGACCGCCCGCGCCTGCACGGCGGCCTACCGCGCCCGCTACGCCGAGGTCGGCCTGTTTGAAAACCGCCCCTACGAGGGAATCCGCGCCGCGCTCGACGAGCTGCGCGCGGACGGCTATCACCTCTCGGTCGCGACCTCCAAGCCGACCACCTTCTCGACCCGCATTCTGGAGCACTTCGGGCTGGCCGACTGCTTCGACGAGATCTGCGGCGCGACGATGGACGGTAAGGTCTCGACTAAGGAACAGGTCATCCAGTCTCTGCTCGACCGGCTGGGCGGGGACGCGCGCGGCGCGATGCTGATGATCGGCGACCGGAAGTACGACGTCGAGGGCGCGCACGCCTTCGGCATCCCGTGCGTCGGCGTGCTTTACGGCTTCGGCAGCCGCGAAGAGCTCGAAAAAGCGGGCGCGGACGCGATCTGCCCGTCCGTCGCCTGCCTCCCCGCCGTCATCCGCGCCTTTGATTCCAAATAATTCATCATTCCCGCTTGCAATGGCTTAAACAATGTGTTAAAATGGCATCTAGAATGCAAAACACCTTGACGAAGAAAGTACGCACCGCAGGCAACGCGAAAGAGAGGGGTTTCACCGGCTGAAAGGACTCCGCAGCGCAGCGGCGCGGAAGTTCCCTTCCGAGTGGTCCATGCCAACGGCGACCCCGCCCAGTAGTGTGGAACGGCTTCACGCCCCGTTATCGCGTCTATGAGTGCCGCAGAACCGTTTTTCTGCGGAATCCGGGTGGTACCGCGAGGCTTTGTGCCCCGTCCCTGTTTTTCAGGGGCGGGGCTTTTTGATTGTCATGCCTCCCGCCCCGCATCCAAAATGATTTCAAAATCCGAAAGGAGAACATTATGCAAAACGTGATCAACGAGCTTGCTGAACGCGTCAAGGCCGATCTGGCCGGCGTGACGAGCAAGGAAACGCTCGCCTCCTTCTGGCAGGAGTATCTGAGCAAGAACGGCAAGGTGCCCGCGCTGATGAAGGGACTCAAGAATGTGGCCGCCGACCAGCGCCCCGCGATGGGCAAGATCATCAACGAGTTCAAGGGGCAGGTGCAGGCGCAGTACGACGAGGCCGCCGCCCGCATTCAGGCCGCCGAACTGGCCGCGCGCAACGCCGCCGAGGCTGTCGACATCACCATGCCCGCCAAGACCCGCGCGATGGGCGGCCTGCACCCGATCACCCTGGTCAAGAACCAGATCATCGACGTGTTCGCCGGCATGGGCTTCGAGATCTTCGAAGGCCCCGAGATCGAGGACGACGACCACAACTTCACCCGCCTGAACGTGCCCAAGAACCATCCGGCGCGCGATATGCAGGACACCTTCTACCTGAGCGACGAGCTGCTGCTCCGCACCCACACCTCCCCCGGCCAGATCCGCGTCATGGATCGCGGCGAGCTGCCGATCAAGGTGCTCGTGCCCGGCCGCGTCTTCCGCTCCGACTCGGACGCCACCCACTCCCCCATGTTCCATCAGATGGAGGGTCTGGTCGTCGACAAGGGCATCACCCTCTGCGATCTGCAGGGCATGCTGGACAGCTTCGTGCAGTCCCTGTTCGGCTCCGAGACCCGCACCCGCCTGCGCCCGTCCTACTTCCCCTTCACCGAGCCCTCGGTCGAGGTCGACGTGAGCTGCTTTGAGTGCGGCGGCAAGGGCTGCAGCCTGTGCAAGGGCACCGGCTGGATCGAAATTCTGGGCGGCGGCGTTGTCAACCGCCGGGTTCTGGAAAACTGCAACATCGACCCCGACGTTTACTCGGGCTTCGCCTTCGGCATCGGCATCGAGCGCATCGCCATGCTGAAATACGGCATCAACAACATGGGTCTGCTGTTCGAAAACGATCTGCGGTTCCTCAAGCAGTTCTAGGAGTAAGGAGGACACACACATGAAAGTACCATTCAGTTGGCTGAAAGAATTTGTCGATATCGACATCACCCCGCAGGAGCTGGAAGAGAAGCTCTTCGGCTGCGGTTTTGAAGTAGAAGAGCTGATCGACCTCTCGGCTGAGATCAGCCGGGTCGTCGTCGGCGAGATCACCCACATGGAGAAGCAGGAGGGCACCGACCACCTGCACCTCTGCCGCGTCAACTGCGGCGAGTACGGCGAGGATCTGGCCATCACCACCGGCGCGCCCAACATCTTCGTCGGCGCGCTCGTTCCGGTCGCGCTCGACAACTCCACCCTGCCCGGCGGCATCACCATCAAGGCGCGCAAGATGCAGGGCGTCCTGTCGAACGGCATGATGTGCTCGGGCGCCGAGCTCGGCCTCAACGACGACTGGTATCCGGGTTCCGAGGTCTACGGCCTGCTCATCATGAACGGCGATCCGAACGCGGTCCCCGGCCGCGACATCTGCGAGGTCGTCGGTCTCAACGACTATATCTTCGACATCTCGATCACCGCGAACCGCCCCGACTGCCAGAGCATTCTGGGCATCGCCCGCGAGGTCGCCGCGCTGCTGAACAAGCCGCTCAAGATGCCCGCGACCGATTTCACCTGCCCGGCCGAGCCCGACCCGACCATCCACGTCCGCGTCGAAGCGCCCGACCTCTGCCCGCGCTACCTCGCGCACTATGTCCGCAACATCCATCCGGGCGAGAGCCCGCGCTGGATGCGCCGCCATCTGGCGCTGGCCGGCCTGCGCTCGATCAACAACGTCGTCGACATCACGAACCACACCCTGATCGAGATCGGCCAGCCCATGCACGCCTTCGACCTGTCCCATGTCGCAGGCCGCAGCATCATCGTCCGCCGCGCCGCTGAGGGCGAGCAGATCACCACGCTGGACGAGAAGGAGTTCACCCTGAACCCCAACAATCTGGTCATTTGCGACGCCGAGAAGCCGGTCGCGCTGGCCGGCATCATGGGCGGTCTCAACAGTGAGATCGAGAGCGACACCACCGAGCTGCTGTTCGAATGCGCCACCTTCGCCCGCGATTCGATCCGCAAGACCAGCCGCGCGCTCGGCCAGAGCAGCGACTCGAGCGCCCGCTATGAGAAGGGCGTCGACCAGTACAGCACCGAGCTCGGCCTCAAGCGCGCGCTCCATCTGATCCAGGAGCTGGACTGCGGCGACATCACCCCCACCTGCTTCGACTGCGCGGCCAACCCCAATCAGGCGCGCAAGGTCATCCGCGTCATGCCCGCCCAGATCAACAGCGTGCTCGGCATCGAGGTGTCCGAGGACGTCATCCGCGATATCCTGACCCGTCTGGACTTCGGCGTCAACGCCGATTCCCCGATCTGGGAGGTCAGCGTGCCCCGCTACCGCGACGACGTGGAGGGCTTCCCCGATCTGGCCGAAGAGGTCATCCGCGAGTATGGCTATGATCACATCGTGCCCACCTTCCTGCAGTCGGCGGCTGTCACCAACGGCGGCATGACGGTCGATCAGAAGAACCAGCTCAAGCTCAAGCGTCTGCTGGCCGGTCAGGGCTTCTACGAGGCGAGCACGCTCGCGTTCTACGCGGTCAGCGACCTCGACATGATGCACTTCCCGCAGGACGCGCCCGAGCGACGCGCCATCCGCATTCTGAACCCGATCAGTGAGAACCTGTCCATCATGCGCACCACGCTGGTGCCCAGCATGCTGAACGTCATCGTCGACAACCTCAAGAAGGGCAACAACGAGGGCCGTCTGTTCGAGCTGTCCAACGTCTACCGTCCCGAATCCCTGCCGCTGACCGCCGCTCCCGACGAGCGCCTGACCCTGGCCGTCGGCGCGTTTGGCCCGGAGGAAAACTTCTTCACCATGAAGGGCGCGATGGAAGCCATCGCAGCCAGCTTCGACCTGCAGTTCACCTACGAGCGCGCGGCCGTGCCCTATCTGCACCCCGGCATCTCGGCCAATGTGCTCTGCAACGGCGTACAGATTGGCGTATTCGGCAAGCTGGCGAATGAGATCACCGGCGAGCTCAAGATCGCCAAGGACGAGAAGAACAGCCAGAATATCTATCTCGCCGAGCTCGATTACGCGGCGCTGGCCGCCAACTTCTCCGCGAGCTACCGCTACAAGCCCATGTCTCCGTTCGCACCCGTCAAGCGCGACCTCGCGCTCGTCTGCGACGAAGCGACCGCCTGCGGCGACATCGAAAACACCATCCGCGGCGCGAGCCCGCTCGTCCGCGCGGTCAGCCTGTTCGACGTCTACCGCGGCAAGAATCTGGGCGAGGGCAAGAAGAGCATGGCGTTCTCCATCGAGCTGCACGACAGTGAGAAGGAGCTCAGCCCCGAAGCCGCCGAACGCGCGTTCAAGAAGATCCTTTCCAACCTCAAGTTCAAGATGGGCATTGAAATGCGCTGATTTCCCGCAAACATCCAAACAGCCGTCCTTTGGGCGGCTGTTTTTTTTCGCTTGACATCTCCTCTCAAAAAGTGTAAAATTACACTATCAGAAAGGAAGGTGACTTTCATGAAACGGGATATCAAACTTTACAACGTCCTGTTCCCCATCCGGATGTTCTACCTGCTGCCCACGGCCGCGTGGCTCATCATTCTGCCCGGCAATTTCCTCATCGACAGCCTCGTGCTGCTGGCGGCCATGGCATTTTACCATTACGACAACAAAAAAACGGTGTGGAAGCGCTCGATCCTGCGCATCTGGGTCATCGGCTTCCTGTCTGACCTGCTGGGCGCGGCGCTGACCTTCCCGCTCATGCTCCTGTTCGAGTCGTACGACACCTTTCTCTTCCCGGGCGGGCAGCTCATCGTCCTGCCGGGCATTGCGCTCGCGGGCGTGCTGATTTACGCGCTCAATAAAACCATTTCGTTCAAGAACTGCGGGCTGGAGCCCGGACAGATCCGCCGCCTGAGTCTGGCGCTGGCCATTTTCACCGCGCCGTACACCATGCTCTGGCCGGTCGAGTGGCTGTATTTCTGAGGAGGAACCTATGGACCGCACCGAATTTATCGAACAAACCGACGCGCGCGTCAAGCTGGTGCGCGCCGAGTTCGATCTCACGCAGGAAAAAATGGCGCTGCTGCTCGGCCTGTCCAAAAAGACGCTGGTCGAGATCGAAAAGGGGCGTTCGTCCCTCGGCTGGACGGGCGCGGTCGCCCTGTGCACGATTTTCTCATCGAGCGAGGTGCTGCAGAACGCCTTCGGCGGCGACCTCCCCGGCCTGATTCAGGCGCTCGCCTTCCGCGAGCTGCCCATCCGCCCCCAAAAGACCATGGGCGGCAAGGTCTGGTGGCGCACGGTGCGCACCGGCCCGGGCTGGCGGGTGCAGCAGAATTATATCTCCCAGCACTACCGCATTCTGGACGACGGCGACCACCGCCTGTTCTCGTCCTTCGAGATGGATCAGATCGACGCCTTTCTCACGCTTTACTGCTGCAAATAATCAAACCGGTTTCATGTTGTCTGTTTCCGGAAAAAGGTATATAATGGGTGCGCAGAAAAATTTTACAGGAAATGAACTGGAGGCATCCATATGAATCAAACCATCTCCCAGGCATCCCTGGCGATCATTCGGAAAATGCAGCAGAATGAGCTGACCGAGAGCGTGATCTATGAGGAGATCGCAAAGTTCGCTAAGGGTGAGGAGAACAAGCGCACCCTGCTCCGCCTGTCCCGCGAGGAAAAGGCGCACTATGAAATCTGGAAGAAATACACCGGCATCGAAATGAAGCCCGAAAAGAGGAAGGTCTTCAAATACAAGTTGCTCGCTCGCATCTTCGGCTTTACCTTCGCCGTCAAGCTGATGGAAAACGGCGAGGAAAACGCGCAGGGCGAATATCAGCAGCTGGCAAACGAGGTCCCGGAGAGCGTTCAGATCCGGCAGCAGGAGGAGGAGCACGAGACCGCGCTGCTCGCCATGCTGGACGAGGAACGCCTGCAGTACGTCGGCAGCATGGTGCTCGGCCTCAACGACGCGCTCGTCGAGCTGACCGGCTCGCTCGCCGGCTTCACCTTCGCCCTGCAGAACACCCGCCTGATCGCCCTGTCCGGTCTGATCATCGGCATCTCGGCCACCTTCTCGATGGCGTCGAGCGAATTCCTGGCCGGGCGCAGCGAGGGCCGGAGCGACGCGCTCAAGTCGTGCACCTACACCGGTATCGCCTATCTGATCACCGTCGTGCTGCTGATCGCCCCCTATCTGATCTTCGACAGCGCGCACTATGTGGCCGCGCTCGTCTGCATGCTGGTCGTCGTGATCCTGATCATCGCGGGCTTTACTTACTATACCTCGGTGGCGCAGGATCAGCCGTTCAAATCCCGGTTCCTGGAAATGGCCGTCATCAGCATCAGCGTGGCCGTCATCTCCTTCGTCGTCGGCGTGCTGGCCAAGAAATTTCTGGGCGTTGACCTCTAAAAAACACAGCAAAAAAGGCCGTCTTTCGACGGTCTTTTGTTGTTTCAGCACTGTTTTGCTTCCAGAATCATCTGAATCGCGGCGCGGTTCAGCACAAAGCGCTCGCCCCACGGGTCGATCACCATGCCCGCGACGCCCTCCATCTGCAGCGCGATCTCGAGCACCGAGTCGATGAAATACGAGAGGATGCCTGTCGGCGCGCCCTTCGTGACCTCGGCTTCGCTCGTGAAGGCGACCATGTAATTTTCACCCTTCTCGCTGCGCAGGGTGCGCACCAGAAACTGCTCCTCGTTGCCGTCCGGATGGACGACCGGCAGCAGGAAGTGGCCGTCCGCAATCATGCGGTCCTGAATCGCGTCCACCACCGCGCGAAAGTTGTCCATGCTCTCCTCGGCGTTGGCGGCGGCGATCGCCTGTACGATGCGCTCATTGCCGTCCAGAAATTTGTTTTCCATGCAAGACTCCTCTCTGTCAGCAGCCGATGACATCAAACAGTTGGCGGATGTCGGTGATCTGATGCTGCGCGGGCTCATAGGTCGCGCCGTCCGGGTCGAAGAAGCAGCCCGCGGTGCCCGCGTTCTGCCCGGCCTCGACGTCGAGCGGCC
Source organism: uncultured Clostridia bacterium (assembly GCA_945932315.1). Classification (GTDB taxonomy): domain Bacteria; phylum Bacillota; class Clostridia; order Oscillospirales; family Butyricicoccaceae; genus Butyricicoccus. The sequence goes on along the minus strand of CAMEPU010000004.1, from coordinate 22,010 downwards.
GGTCGCCGATCATCAGCGTCTCAGCGGGGTCCATGCCGTGCTTGTCCAGCAGGTACTGCACGGCCTCCGGGCTGGGTTTGCGCGCGAAGTGATGCGCCGAGGTCGTGATCTCCTTGAAATACCCCTCGACGCCGCCCTGCCGCAGCAGCTCATAAATCGAATCGCCCCGGTGAGTGCAGATGAAGTTGTCGCCGCCCGCCGCGATCACGCGCGTGAGCACCTCCTCCACGCCCGGGAAGGGGCGCGCTCCGGCCAGCTCGAACTCGATGCGTCGGGCGCGGTAGGCGTCCAGCACCTCCTGCCCGAAGCCGTACTCCGCCTGAAATTTTTTTACAGTCTCCGAGATCGCGATCTTCATCAGGTCGTAGACCTCGCGGTAATCGGCCGGATAGCCCGCTTCGTTCATGGTCTCGGTGAAGGCGCGCGCCATCACCGGATAGGTATCGAACAGCGTGCCGTCGAAGTCCCAGATGATATGACGGTAGCGCATCAGTCGATCACCATGCGCGCGCTGCCGTAAATGCCCGCGTCGTTGCCCAGCGTGGCGCATTCGATCGGGGTCTCGGTCGCGGCCTGGAACACACTCCTGCGGTAGACCTCGCGTACGCGGCCCAGGATCAGCTCGCCCGCGCCCGCCATGCCGCCGCCGATCAGGAAAATCTCGGGGTCGATGCAGGTGCCCAGAATGCCAAGTGCGCGACCCAATGTGGTGCAGCAGCGGTCGATCGCTCGGGTGGCCAGCTCGTCGCCCGCGGCGCAGGCGTCACAGACCTCCTTGGCGGCGAAATCGTCGAACGCGCGCAGCGGGGAGTCCAGATCGGTCTCACGCAGCAACTTCTTCGCGTAATCGACGACGCGGGACGCTGAGCTCGCCTGCTCGAGACAGCCGCGCAGGCCGCAGTTGCAGGACACATCGACCTCATCCTCGGCCAGCATGAGCATGTGGCCGATCTCGGCGCCCGAACCGTGCGCGCCCTCGAGGATGTGGCCGTCGACGATGATGCCGCCGCCGACGCCGGTGCCCAGCGTGACCATCACGACGTTCTGGTGTCCCTTGCCCGCGCCCATCCACTGCTCGCCCAGCGCGGCGGCGTTGGCGTCGTTCGCGACGCAGACGCGCAGGCCGCCGAGCGCCTGCTCGAGCTCCTCACGGACGTTGAAGCGGCCCCAGCCGACGTTGACACAGACCGTGACCGTGCCATCCTTGAGCACCGGGCCGGGCACGTCCAGACCGACGCCCTGCACCTCGTCCGCCGGGATAGCGCGCCCGGCCATTTTGGCGAGGATCGCCGCGGCGATGTCGGATACGATGTATGCGCCGTTGTTCTCCAGCCGGGTCGGGATCGACCACTTCTCGAGCAGTTCGCCCGCCGTGGTGAACAGGCCGAGTTTGACACTGGAACCGCCGAGATCGGCGCCAAAGCAATACTGTTTCATCAATAGATTACCCCTTTCACTTCTCTGTCTTTTCTATTTTACTCCAAATCATCCGTCCTGACAACTCAGTTCGCGCACGGTGAGCACGCCGTCCGCGACCGTGAAGCGCACCTCGTACGCCGCGAACGCCATGCCGTAGACCCGCTCGGGATCGTCCTGATAGGAGGGCCGTGGATCGTGCGCCAGCACGCCGCGCAGCGCCTCCCGCTGTTCGGCGTCCAGCCCGTCGAGCAGGCCGTCCGGGTCGCGCACCTCAAGCGCATACTCCTTTGTGCGGTCGGCAAAGCCGCCCGTCGCCTCGGGATGGCTGTCTACAAAGGGCAGATAGGGCTTGATGTCGAAGATCGGCGTGCCGTCCATCAGGTCGGCGCCCGCGACGTGGAGCACATCGCCATATTCGGCCGTGTGCTCGATGCCGAGCAGCCGCACGCAGGACAGGCCGATCTCGTTCGGCCGGAAGGGCGACCGGGTGGCGAACACGCCGACCCGGGTGTTGCCGCCGAGGCGCGGCGGGCGGACGGTCGGCGACCAGCCCGGGCGCACGGCCTCCGAAAACTGCCAGATCAGCCAGATATGGGAAAATTCCTCCAAACCGCGCAGCGAATCCGGGTTGCGGTACTCCGGTTCAAAAACGATCGTCGCCCGCAGGCTCTCGACCAGTCCGCTCTGGCGCGGGATGCCGAATTTGGTCGGAAAATCGCTGTGGATGCGCGCGATGACCGCGAGCGGCGGGATGTCATGCATACTTGTTACCTCCGATGCCTGGATCTCCTGTTTCATTATCGCATAAATACACTTTGTTTTCCATAGCGAAATCCTTAAAATACAAAAAGCGGCTCAGCGCCGCTTTTTTTACACTTTTCTGCCCATGAGTTCGAGCGCCTGACGGGCCGCCATCTGCTCGGCTTCCTTCTTGCTGCGGCCCTTGCCGTGCGCGAAGACGTTGCTGTTGAGCAGCAGCTCGATCTCAAAGACCTTGTTGTGGTCGGGGCCCGACTCACCGGCCAGCCGGTAATGGAGGGTCTCCTCCCGGTTTTTCTGCACGATCTCCTGCAGCGCGGTCTTGTAATCGGTGAACGCGCCGCCCGCGCGCGCCTCGTCGGCCTTGCGCGGGATAAAGCTCAGCACGAACGCGCGCGCCGGCTCGATGCCGCCGTCCAGATAGATCGCGCCCAGCAGGGCCTCGACCGCGTCGGCCAGAATGGACGGGCGCTTGCGTCCTCCGCCCATCTCCTCGCCCCGTCCCAGACGGATCTCCTCGTCGATGCCGAGTTCCTTGGCGATTTCATACAAAGCCTGCTCGCAAACCACCGCGGCGCGCAGCTTGGTCAGCTGACCTTCGGGCAGCTCCGGAAAATGGTTGTAGAGGTAGTCGGCCGTGACAAAGCCGAGTACGGAATCGCCGAGAAATTCGAGACGCTCGTTGTGCTGCAGATGCCGGGCGCGCTGCTCATTCGCATAGGATGAGTGGGTCATCGCCTTCTGGAACAGCACCGGATCGCGGAACGTATAACCAATTTTTTCGAGTACCAAATGATTTCCTCCTTTCTTTGAAAAAGAAGAGCCGGAGATTGCTCCGGCCCCCCGTTGAGTCATGGTTTAAGACTTGCTGTTGATCAGATCGACAACGTCGCCGACCGTCTTCAGCTTGGCAGCTTCCTCTTCGGAGATGGTGCCGATGTCGAACTCGTCCTCGAGCGCCATCATCATCTCGACCAGATCGAGCGAATCGGCCTCCAGATCATCCATAAAGCTGGTCTCCATGGTGATCTCCTCCGGCTCGATGCCGAATTCCTCTGCGATCATCTGCTGCAGCTTCTCAAATACCACTTTCTTCGCCTCCCTCAAACGCCTTGAAAATATAAGGTATGCTAATAATGATAGTGGACGGAGGCGGCGCTGTCAAGATGTCCCGGATTATTTTTCCAAATGTTTCTCGACGGTCATGACGTCGATATTGTTTTTGATTTCGTCGATCATTCCCGACTCGGTGTAGGCGATCGCCTGCCGCGCCGCGTTCATAAACGCGATCTCATTGGACGAGCCGTGCGCCTTGATGACCGGGTGCGCGATGCCCAGGAAGGGCGCGCCGCCGATGGCGTCCTGATCGAACAGGGCGCGGAAGTCATCCATGCCCTTCTTGCAGGCCAGATAGCCCAGCTTGGTGGCCAGATTGGCCTTGAAAACCTTCTTGAGCTCAGCCGACATGAACTTGGCCGTGCCCTCGATGGTCTTGAGCATGACGTTGCCCGCAAAGCCGTCGCAGACGGCCACGTCGCACGCGCCGAGGGGCACGTCGCGTCCCTCCACGTTGCCGACGAAATTGAGCCGGCCGGCCTCGCCTGCCTCGCGGAGCAGGGCGTAGGTCTCCTTCCGCAGCGCGTCGCCCTTGGTGTCCTCGGCGCCGTTGTTGACGAGTCCGACGCGCGGATTGCGCACGCCGTTGATCTTCTCCATGTAGGCCGAACCCATATAGGCGAACTGCAGCAGGTATTCGGGCGTGCAGTCGGTGTTCGCGCCCGCGTCGACCAGCATCACCTTGCCCGCAGACGAGGGCATGAGGGGCGCGAGCGCGCCCCGGCGGATGCCGCGGATGCGCTTGCAGATCAGGGTCGCGCCCGAGAGCAGCGCGCCCGTCGAGCCGGCGGACACGATCGCGTCGGCCGCGCCGTCCCGCACGAGGGTGAGGGCGACCGCCATGGACGATTCGGGCTTCTGGCGCAGGACGCGCGCCGGGTCGTCGTGCATATCGACCACGTCGGGCGCGTGCACGATCGAGAGCTTGCCCGCCTTGGGGCTCTCCCAACCGTTCTCCTTCAGAATACGGGAAATTTCAGTCTCCGGGCCGACGAGCACGATCTCGACGCCGAATTTCTCAGCGGCCAGAAAGCCGCCGTGGATCGGCGCGAGAGGCGCGTTGTCGCCACCCATGACGTCGATTGCAATCTTCATCATAGTGTTCCCTCCATGCTGTCAATGACCCCGAGCGCACGCTCCGAGATCTTGAGATTCTTTTCCCGCTTGCCCCGGATCTTATACCCCAGCGGGTCGATGATGCCGAAATTGATGTTCATCGGCTGGAACTTGACCACGGTCTCGTTCGAGATGTACCGGCCGAGCGCGCCGATCGCGGTCGTGGACGGGAAATCGGGCGCGGGCTTGCCCAGCAGGGCGTGCGCGGTGGCCAGTCCGGCGAGGAAGCCGGAGGCGTTCGATTCCATATACCCCTCGACGCCGGTCATCTGACCCGCGAAGCGGATGCGCGGCTCGGCGCGCAGCGCGTAGTTGTGGTCGAGCAGGCGGGGCGAATCGAGGAAGGTGTTGCGGTGCATCACGCCGTAGCGGACAAACTCGGCGTTCCGGAGCGCCGGGATCATCGAGAAAATGCGCTTCTGCTCGCCCCACTTGAGGTGGGTCTGACAGCCGACCAGATTGTACAGCGTGCCCTGCGCGTTGTCCCGGCGGAGCTGGAGCACGGCGTAGGGATCGCGCCCGGTCTTGGGGTCGGGCAGGCCGATCGGTTTCAAAATGCCGAAGAGCAGGGTGTCGTGCCCCCGGCGGGCGTTGACCTCGATGGGCATGCAGCCCTCAAAGACCAGCTTGTCCTCGAAGCCGTGCACCTCGGCCTCTTCGGCCGTGGTCAGCGCCTCCCAGAAGGCGTCGAACTCTTCCTTTGTGAACGGGCAGTTGATGTAATCGGGCGTTCCCTTGTCATAGCGGGACGCGAAATAGGCGTTCTCCATGTCGATCGACTCGAAGGTGACGATGGGCGCCGCCGCGTCGAAGAAGGACAGGAAATCCCCGCCCACCTTGCGGTGGATGGCGTCGAACAGCGCGTCCGAGGTCAGCGGGCCGGAGGCGATGATGACCTCGCCCTCGGGGATCTCGGTGACCTCGCCGTACTGAATCGTGATATTCGGGTGATTGCGGATCTGTTCGGTGACTTTTTGGGCGAAGGCCTCGCGGTCGACGGCGAGCGCGCCGCCCGCTTCGACCCGGGTCTCATCGGCGCAGCGGACGACCAGACCGCCCAGACGGCGCAGCTCCTCCTTGAGCAGGCCGGAGGCGTTCGTCAGCTCGTCCGAGCGCAGCGAATTGGAGCAGACCAGCTCGGCAAAATCGTCCGAGTGGTGCGCGGGCGTGCGCTTTTCGGGCTTCATCTCGCAGAGGGTGACCGCGATGCCCCGCTCGGCCAGCTGCCAGGCGGCTTCACAGCCCGCGAGGCCCGCGCCGACCACGGTGACCTGTTTCTCGTTCATTCCGCACCCTCCGTTTTCTTCGCAGACTTCTTGGCGGCGGGCTTCTTCGCCGCGGCCTTCTTCTTCGCCGCGTCCGCCTTCTTCTTGGCAGCAGCCTTTTCGGCGGCCTTCTTTTTCTTTTCCGCTTCCTTGGCCGCCGCCTTTTCGGCCGCCTTCTTCGCCTTCTCGGCTTCCTTGGCGGCCTGATCCTTGGCGAGAGCCTTGGCGTACTGCTCCTGCTGCTTGGCGGTCAGCGCTTCGACCTCCTCGGGCTTCAGCTTCTTGAAGCGGTTGGTCGTCTTGGTCATCCAGGGCAGGGGCTCCTTCTTCTTCGCTGTCTTTTTGGCAGGCGCCTTCTTCGCGGACGCCTTGGGAGCGGATTCTTCCTCCCCCGCCGCCTTCTTCGCGGCGGCTTCTGCGGCCCTGGCCGCCCGCGCCTCGCGGCGGAGCCGGTTCTTTTCGGCCTCCTCGGGCGACACGCCCGGGCGAACGAGCTCGGAATAGCCGCAGCCCTCGCGCAGGCAGACGTCGGTAATCTCCTTGGAGTCGCGGTCGGTGTGGCGGAAGAGCGAGGAATCGCACTGCGGGCACTTGGTCTTGAGCGGCTTATCCCAGGTCATGAACTGGCAGGCCGGGAATTTATCGCAGCTGAAATAGACGTAGCCGCGCGCCGACTTCTTCTTGACCACCTTCGCGCCGCAGTTCGGGCAGGCCGCGCCCGTGTCCTCGGTGATGGCCTTGGTGAAGGTGCACTCCGGGAAGCCCGGGCAGGCCAGAAATTTGCCGAAGCGGCCGTTTTTGATGACGAGCTTGCGGCCGCACTTCTCACAGGGGATGTCGGTCTCCTCGTCCTTGATCTTGATGCGGGTCTTTTCCATGTCCTTCTCGGCCTGCTCGAGCGCGCTCTCAAAGCCGCCGTAGAAGCTGTGGAGCAGATCCTTGTAATTGACCTTGCCCGCTTCGACCTCGTCGAGGCTCTCCTCCATATTGGCGGTGAACTCGTAGTCGGCGACCGACTTGAACTTGTCGACCAGCAGGCCGGTGACGCCCTCGCCCAGCGGGGTGGGACGGAGCGCGCGGTTCTCCTTGCTGACGTAATCGCGGTCGATGATGGTCGCAATCGTGGGCGCATAGGTCGAAGGACGGCCGATGCCGCGCTCCTCCATCGCGCGGATGAGCGACGCTTCGGTGTAGCGCGCCGGGGGCTGGGTGAAGTGCTGGGCGGGCTCGATCTTCTCGCCCGTCAGGCTGTCGCCCTCATTGAAACGGGGCAGCGGCTTGTCGGCCTCGTTCTTCTTGTCGTCGTCTGTACTCTCCTCATACACCGCGGTAAAGCCCGGGAAGGCGACTGTGTGGCCGGACGCGCGGAACACGTGGTCCGCGCAGAGCAGATCGGCCGAGATCGTGTCCAGCACAGCGTCCGCCATCTGGCAGGCGACAAAGCGCGACCAGATGAGCTTGTAGAGCTTGTACTGGTCGGCGGTCAGGCTCGAACGGATCGCGTCCGGCTCCAGTTCGACATTGGACGGGCGGATGGCCTCGTGCGCGTCCTGCGCGCCGTTCTTGGTGCGGAACACGCGGGGCTTGCCCGGATAGAACGCCTCGCCGTATTTGCCGCGGATGAAGGACGCGGCGGCGGCGGTCGCGTCATCCGACAGGCGGAGCGAGTCGGTACGCATGTACGTGATGAGACCGGTCATGCCGTAGCCCTCGAGCTCGATGCCTTCATAGAGCTCCTGAGCCACGCTCATGGTGCGGCGGGGCACCATGCCCAGCTTGCGGGAGGCCTCCTGCTGCATGGTCGAGGTGGTGAACGGCGGTGCGGCCGACTTGCGCTTCTTGCCGCGCTTGATCGTGCCGACGGTGAAGGGCTTGCCGGTGACCGCGTCGACGATGACCTGCGCCTCCTCGCCGGTTTTGAGCTCGCGCTTGCCCGCCGCGTCGCCGTAATAGCGGGCGGTGAACCGGCCGCCCTCGGCCGTGCGCAGGGTGGCTTCGATCGTCCAGTATTCCTCGGGCACAAAGGCGCGGATCTCATTCTCCCGGTCAACGACCAGACGGGTCGCGACGCTCTGCACGCGGCCGGCGGACAGGCCGCGCTTGACCTTGCGCCAGAGGAAGGGGGAGAGCTGGTAACCCACGATGCGGTCGAGGATGCGGCGCGCCTGCTGCGCGTCGACCAGGTCGAGGTCGATGTCGCGCGGGTGCTCGATGCCGTAACGGACGGCCTTGGGGGTGATCTCGTTGAAGGTGACGCGCTTGCAGCGGTCGTCCTTCAGATTCAGCAGATACTTGAGATGCCAGGAGATGGCTTCGCCCTCGCGGTCAGGGTCGGTCGCGAGATAGACAAAATCGCTCTCGGCGGAGGCCTGACGCAGCTCGGCGATGATCTTTTCTTTTCCTTCAATCGGCATATAGTTAGGCGTGAAATCGTGCTCGATGTCCACGCTCATTTTTTTCTTGGGAAGATCGCGGACGTGACCCATGGACGCCTTGACCACATAATCGGGACCCAGATACTTCCCGATCGTCTTGGCCTTGGCAGGGGACTCCACGATGACGAGTTTAGACATGTTGTTTGTTCCTCCAACTTGGGTGATTCAGTCAGACGAGCCGCACCTCGGTGGCGGTGCCGCTGACCAGGCCGTCGATTTCGAGCATCGTGAGCGCGCTGAGCACCCGGCTCGCCGACAGACCGGACATCCGGATGATGTCGTCGGGGGTTTTTGCACCCTGCAGCATCACCTGCGCGACCAGCTTTTCATCGCCGGTCAGCTCCTGCAGCAGGGAATTCGTTTCGGACTTCGGTTCGGTCTTTTCCGCGCGGTTGGCCTCCCGGAAAGCCCGGATGGCCGGTTCGGCCCGTTTGAACGCCGCGTCGACCCGGGCGTCCGACTCGGCCTGCAGCCTGCGCTCGGTCTCCTCGGGGGTCTCACCCGGAATGGGTTCCGGCTGCGGCGCGGCGGATTTTTCCCTCCGCGAAGTCTTTCGGGGCGCGGACGGTTCCTTGCTCTCCGTCCGCAGCTCGGCGCCGCCGCTTTCGCGCAGATAGATCGCGCGCACCCGCTCGGCGTCCGGCATGGTGCGCAGAAGCCCGGACAGCTCGTGCACGAGATCCATCGGTTCGAGCGCGATCTGTGCCGCGCCCTGACGAAGCAGCGCGTTGCTTCCGGCCGAAGCCGGATTGTCCACGCCGCCGGGCAGCACGAAGAGCTCGCGTCCCTGATCGAGGGCAGCGGACGCGGTGATGAGCGCGCCCGACCGAACCGGCGCTTCGATCACCAGAGTTGCGGCGCAAAGGCCGCTCAGAATGCGGTTGCGGACCGGGAACAGGCTGCCCTTGTGGGGCGTGCCCGGCGGGTTTTCGCTGAGAATCGCGCCGTTCAGCAGGATATCGCTCATGAGCGCGCGGTTCTGGGGCGGATAGCAGAGGTCGACGCCGCCCGCAAACACAGCGGCTGTCGGCTTGCCCGTGCGCAGCGCGCCCCGGCTGGCTGCGCCGTCGATGCCGAGCGCCATGCCGGTGACGACCGTAAATCCGGCCTCGGCCAGCGCCGCACCGAATTTGGCCGCCTGAATCAGGCCGTAAGCCGAGCAGCTCCGCGTGCCGACAATCGCGACACCGGGCGCGCCTTCCAAATCGGGCATTCTGCCCCGGACATAGAGCACGGCGGGCGGATCGACAATCATCCGGAGACGCTCCGGATAATCCACGTCCTCCGGTGTCAGCACGGCGATGTGCTCGCGCGCGCAGCGGTGCAGAATTTCTTCCGCAGGCGCGAGGTCTTTATCGCACAGCGCGTCGACATGGGTTTTCTGGAGGAACGCGCACTGCAAAAATTCTTCGCAGCCCGCGGCGTAAATATGCGCGGGATCTCCGAAATGCGCCAGCAGCGCGGCGATCACACGGGGCGACAGCCCGTTTTTCGCGCTGAGCCAGACCCGATACAGCCGGTCGCTCATGTTCTCTCTCCCCTTTCCCGTGTTCAGCCCGGTTTGGTCATCTCCCAGATCAGAATGGACGCCGCGACCGAGGCGTTAAGCGACTCGGCGGCGCCCGCCATCGGGATCATCACCGTGCGGTCGCACTGCTCAAGCGCAGCGGCGCTGACGCCCCGGCCCTCGTTGCCGACGATGACGGCCGAATGGGTCAGGTCGATCACGCCCACGGCCGCGCTGTCCCGGTGCAGCGCCGCGGCGTAGACCGGCAAGCCCTGCGCGTGCAGGGCGGCGATCGCTTCCGTGAGCGGCAGGGTGTAAATGGGCTGGCGGAAGATCGCGCCCATGGTGGCGCGCACGACCTTGGGCGCGGTCGGGTCGGCGCAGCCCTCACACAGAATGACCGCGTCGAGCGCAAAGGCGTCCGCCGTGCGCAGAATGGTGCCCAGATTGCCCGGGTCCTGCAGGCCGTCGAGCAGGACGGCGCTCTTGACCCGGGGAAGCGCGTCCGCCGCGCGGGGCGGGCGGGCGCACGAGAACACCAGCCCCTGCGGGGTCTGCACGTCGCTCGCGAGCGTGAAAATGCTCTCGGTCGCGGTGTAGAGCCGGGCGCCCTGCGCCTCCGCCCGGACGAGCAACTCCTCGCCGCAGGCAGTACCGGCGCGCACGAGGACGGTTGTCACCCGCGCGCCGCTGTCCAGCGCTTCGCCCAGCATCTTCTCGCCCTCACAGACCATCTCTCCCGTGGTCATGCGGTATTTCTTCTCTCTGCCCAGGCGGGCAAGATGGCGCAGCGCGCCGTTCTGACGGCTCTCAATCGGTTGCATTTTGCCCTCCTTGTCGTGGTGTGGATGATATGCCGAAAGCCTGAGCGCGTGTACGCCCAGGCTTTTTTACGGTTTTCTTACTGCTGCTCCGCGCCCAGCGGCTTCATGGTCGGGAACAGCAGGACGTCGCGGATGGACGCGCTGTCGGTCAGGAACATGACCAGACGGTCGATGCCCATGCCCATACCGCCGGTGGGCGGCATGCCGTACTCGAGCGCGGTCAGGAAGTCCTCGTCCATCATGCTGGCCTCGTCGTCGCCCATGTTGCGCAGCTCGACCTGACGCTCAAAGCGGCCGCGCTGGTCGATCGGGTCGTTCAGCTCGGAGAAGGCGTTACACAGCTCACGGCCGTAAACAAAGCACTCGAAGCGCTCGGTCAGACGGGGATCGGAGGGCTTGCGCTTGGCCAGCGGGGAGACCTCAACCGGGTAATCGGTGATGAAGGTGGGCTGGATCAGGTTGTGCTCGACGTACTCGTCGTAGCAGAGCGCCATCAGGTCGCCCCAGCTGTCCTTGCCCTTCTCGATCTCCAGGCCGCGCGCCTTGACGGCCTCGAGCGCCTCCTCGGGGGACATCGCCATGAAGTCCAGACCGGAATACTCCTTGACGGCCTCGGCCATGGTGACGCGCTTCCAGCCCTTGGAAAAGTCGAGCTCGGTGCCCTGATAGGTGACCTTGGTGGTGCCAAGCACCTTCTCGCAGACGTGGACGACCATATCCTCGGTGATGTCCATCATGCCGTGGTAGTCGGTATACGCCTGATACAGCTCGATGGTGGTGAACTCGGGGTTGTGGCGGGTGTCCATGCCCTCGTTGCGGAAGATGCGGCCGATCTCATAGACCTGCTCCATGCCGCCGACGATCAGGCGCTTTAAGTGCAGCTCGGTCGCGATGCGCATGTACATGTCGATGTCGAGCGCGTTGTGATGGGTGATGAACGGACGGGCCGCCGCGCCGCCCGGAATGGTGTTCAGGCAGGGGGTCTCGACCTCCATGAAGCCGCGGCTGTCCATGAAGTTGCGGATCTCGCGGACGATCTTGGAGCGCTTCTCAAAGGTGTCGCGCACCTCGGGGTTGATGATGAGGTCAACATAGCGCTGACGGTAGCGGGTATCGGTGTCCTTGAGGCCGTGCCACTTCTCAGGCAGCGGGATCAGGTTCTTGGAGAGCAGGGTCAGCTCGGTGACCGCGACCGAGATCTCACCCTTCTGGGTGCGGAAGACCTCACCCTCGACGCCGATCAGGTCGCCGATGTCGAGCTTCTTATACGCCTGATAGTTCTCGACGCCGATGGTGTCCCGCTTGATGTAGAGCTGCAGACGGCCGTAGCGGTCGGTCATATCCGAGAAGGAGGCCTTACCCATGATGCGCTTGCTCATCATGCGGCCGGCCAGGCGGACAGTCTTGCCCTCGAGCTCATCGAAATGCTCGTGGATGTCGGTGGTGAAATGGTCGCGGTCAAACTTGACCTGCATAAAGGGGTCGTTGCCCGCGTTCTGCAGCTCGGCCAGCTTTTCGCGGCGGACGCGCAGCAGCTCGTTCATCTCGGCCTGCGTGGGCTGCGCAGGCTGCATGTTCTGTTCATTGGCCATGTTTTTTCTGTCCCTTCCGTATTTGGGATTACTTCTCGATCATATTGATCGAAACGATCTTATACTTGATCACGCCGACAGGCGCCTCGAATTCAACAACCTCGCCGACCTTATGGCCCAGCATTGCCCGGCCGAAGGGGGACTCATCCGAGATGCGGCCTTCCAGCGGGTTGGCGTCCTGCGAACCGACAAAGCGGTACTCCTCCTGGAAGCCGTCCTCGTCCTCGACCGCGAAGCGGCAGCGGGGATTGACCTCGTCCTCCGCATACATGTCGTCGGTGATGACGACCGCGTGGGCGATGATATTCTCGAGCTCGGCGATGCGGCTGTATACCTTGCCCTGCTCGTTCTTGGCCTCGTCGTACTCAGCGTTCTCCGAAAGGTCGCCGAAGGAGCGCGCTTCCTTGATCTGCTCCGCAACTTCGATCGCACGCACGGTTTTCAGATATTCGAGCTCCTGTTTATAATTCTCCAGGTTCTCCGCTGTCATCTTGAATTCTTTTGCCATGATGATCCCTCGCTCTATTCAGAAATTTTAATATTACGAAAACAAATAGGTGCTTTACACCATTACACCTTATTATATGGAGAGAAATCAAGTCTGTCAAGCGCGGAATCGCCCGCTTTTTCGACTTTTCCTGATTTTACCGGCTTCAGCGCAGGGTTTTGAGAGCGGCGGTCAGCTGGTCGTCCTCCTCGGGGGCGAGGAAATAGAAGTCGGCTTCCTTCTCCTCCGGCAGCTCGACGGCGACGTCGGGCGTGACGCCCGTGCCGATCAGGCTCTTGCCCGAGGGGGTGTAATAGGTCTTGTCCGAGATGCGGACGGCCGAGCCGTCGGTCAGCGTGTACATGCGCTGGGAGTAACCCTTGCCGATCGTCTGCTCGCCGACCACGGTCGCCCAGTCGTATTCCTGCAGGCAGGCCGCGAAGAATTCGGCCGCGCTGATCGACTCAGCGTCCACCAGCACCGCCATGGGCAGCTCGACGCAGGCGGCGTCCGAGGTGTACTGCTCCTTCTCGCCCGCCTTGGTGGCCAGGCTCATCAGGTTGCCCTCGGGCAGAAGCAGGTCGAGCATCTCGTTGACGCTGTCGACCGAGCCGCCCGGATCGTTGCGCACGTCAAAGACAAAGGCCTCCGCGCCCTCGCGGAGCAGCTGCTTGACGATGGTTTTGAACTGCTTCTCCGCGCCCTGATGGAAATTGTAGATGCGAACGAAACCGATGTTGTCCTCGATCATGCAGCCCGTCACCATGGTCTGCTCGGCGGTCGACCGGGTCATTTCGATCTCCTCGGTCTCTCCGGTCGCCGCGTGCTCGACGCCGATCCGCACGGTCGTGCCCTCCTCGCCCGCGATGGCGTTCATCACTGCGCTGTAGCCGTCCTTCTCCACGCTCACGCCGTCGGCCGACAGGATGCGGTCGCCCTTTTGCAGCCCCGCCTTGTCACAGGCCGAGCCTTTGTAGACCTCGATGATCCGCATGCCGCTGTCCGGCGCATAGCTGATATAGGCGCCGATGCCCGAGGACTGGCCAGAAAAGCTGGTCACATATTCCTCGTATTCCTCTGCCGAATAATAGCCGCTCCAGCGGTCTCCCACGCCCGCGACATAGCCGGCCGCCGCGACATCGATGGCGTCCTTTTCGTCGTATGTACCGACGTAAAGCTCGTCGAACAGGCTGCGGATCTCGCCCAGCTTACCGTAAAGCGCATCGTTCGCGCGATAGTTCGGAAGCTCCTCCTCGAGCCGCCGCTCCATCACGATGTAGGCCGCGTGAAACGAGACGACCGCGGTCATGGCACACAGAAAAACAGCCGTGCCGATCCGGATCTCCCGCCTGCGAATTTTGGGCAGTTTCATCATTGCGTTTTCTCCTTTGCAGTGAAAAAGGCAGGGGAAGTCTGACTTCCCCCGCCTTGTATCCTGTGATATTAATAGTAGCCGAGCGGGTTCACGGTCGAACCGTTCACATAGACCTCGTAATGCAGATGATTGCCGGTCGATGCGCCGGTGGAGCCGACCGTGCCGATCTGCTGCCCGGCCGAAACGGTTGCGCCGACCTGCACGTAGCGTGCGCTCAGATGTGCGTAAGCTGTCATCAGGCCGCCGCCGTGATTGATGACGATGTAATTGCCATAAGAGGACGAATAATAGCTCTTGACGACCGTGCCGCCCTTGGCCGCAATGACCGGGTTGCCGCCGGCCGATGCGATATCGGTGCCCTTGTGGAACTTCTCGGTCTTATAGATCGGGTGGTAACGCCAGCCATAGCTGTCTGAGATGTAGCTGTATACCGGGCAGGGCCAGAGCAGCTCGCCGATCTTCAGATTGTAGCTGCCCGAAGAGGAGCCGGACGACTGATTTTTTTTCGCCGCTGCTTCGGCTGCCGCCTTGGCTGCTTCTTCCTTCGCGATGCGGTCGAGCTCGTCGTCAATCTCGTCCATCTCGCTCTCGATCTCGGCAAGCTGACGTGCATACTCGTCCTGATCGGCCGCGAGCTTATCCGCGATGTCCTGATACTCCGCACGCTGATCATCGAGCTCGGCGTATTTGTCCTCCAGCTCGGACTTATACTCCTCCTGCTCGGCCTTGTCGGCTTCCAGCTCGGCCTTCTGGGTCTCGAGCTCTTCCTTGAGCACCTGCACCCGGGCGATGACCTTCTTATCGAACTCCATGATCTGAGACACCTGCTCGAGGCGGGTCAGCATATCGGAAAAGCTGGTGGCCGAAAGCAGCACATCCAGATAGGTCAGGTCGCCATTCTCATACATGACGCGCATGCGGGTCTCAAACAGCTCGGTCTGCTCGTCAAGCTCCTGCTGCGTCGCGTCGATCTCGGCCGTTTTGTCAACGATGTCGTCGTCGAGCTCGGCGATGATGTCCTCGGTCGCTTCGATATCAAGCTCGGTGAGGTCCATCTGCGCGTCCAGCGCATAGATCAGCTTGAGATATTGTTCCTCCTGACCGCGGAGCTCTTCTACCGCCGCTTCAGCGGCCTTCTTCTGGCTTTCCAGATCGCTCAGCTGATTCTTGAGCTCGGTCTTGCTGGCGGCCAGCGCGACCGACAGCGCGCCCATCACGGTCGTTCCGATCATGAGCACCGCCAGCAGCAGCGCGATGACAGACACCAGCTTCTTTGATTTCTTGGGATTCATCATGGGAAATATTACCTCTTTTCCGATACCGCCGTTTCCGACAGCATAACGGAAAAATGCATCAAATTTGTTTCATACCGTGATCAGACGTCCATAAACCGGCGGATGGTCAGCGCCGAACCGCAGACGCCCACGAGTACGCTGGAGCCCGCGAAGCAGCCCAGCACCAGGAACTTGACATCCTCAAAGGCCGCCATCGTGAAGGACGACAGCTCGCTGCTGAGAAGCGCGGTGAGCTCACTGTAAATCCACCATTCCAGTCCGAACGCGATCAGGCTGGCCAGCAGGCCAAGGAGCATGCCCTCGATGATGAAGGGCCAGCGGATAAAGCTGTTCGTCGCGCCGACCATCTTCTGGATCGAGATCTCGTCACGGCGGGCAAACATGGCCAGCTTGACCGTGTTCGAGATGATAAAGACCGAAATCAGGCCGAGAGCGACGATCAGCGTCGCCGCGACCGTGCGGAACACGCGCTGCACCTGGAGCAGCTTGTTGATAACCTCTTCCTTAACGACAATGTTGGCCACGCCGTCGATTTCCTCGAGCGCGTCAATCGTCTCATCCACTAGGGCGACATCCTTCATCGTGATGTAATAGCCGTCGCGCAGCGGGCTGTTCTCGGCGCTGTAACCGTCGAGCAGCACCGCGTTCTCACCGAGCGAAACGCGGAAGTCCTCCAGCGCGTCGCCGCCCGATTCGAACTCGGCATCGGCCACGTTCGGGATGGCTTCGATGGTCGATTGCAGCCCCCGCGCCGTCTCCGTCGGGACATTTTCGTCAATGTAAATCGCGATCTCGCTCTCCTGCTGGAGCTTTAAAATATTGAGATCGACGCTGTAAGAAATCAGCGTGACGCTGCCCGTGATCAGCAGGCAGACGACGATAACGCTGACCGCCGCAAAGCTCATAAAGCCGTGCAGAAAAATATTGTGTATGCCTTCCTTCCAGAAGTAGGCTATACTACTCAACCGAATCTTCATATGTATAGTACCCACCCATTTGGTCGCTGATGATTTCGCCTTTGTCGATCACGATGACGCGCTTGCCGAACTGGTCGACGAGCTCCTTTTCATGCGTGACGATGAGCACCGTGGTGCCCAGTTCATTGATCTTCTCAAACAGCGTCATGAGTTCGAGGGATCGTTCGGGGTCGAGGTTGCCGGTCGGCTCGTCGGCGATAATGAGCCGCGGGTTGTTGACCAGCGCGCGCGCGATCGCGACGCGCTGCTGCTCGCCGCCCGAAAGCTCGAGGGGCTTGCGGTCCCCCTTGCCCGTCAGACCGACCAGGTCCATGACGTAGGGCACGCGCTTCTGGATCGCCCGCGTGGACGCGCCGACGGCGCGCATGGCGAAGGCGATGTTCTCATACACCGTTTTGTTGGGAATCAGGCGGAAATCCTGAAAAACGACGCCGAGCGTGCGGCGCAGATGGGGCACATCGCGCTTTTTCAGCTTGCCGATGTTGAAATTGTTGACCAGAACGCGGCCTTCGCACGGGCGGATCTCGGCGGTCAGCAGCTTGATGATCGTCGATTTGCCCGAACCGGAAGCGCCGACCAGGAAGGCGAACTCGCCCTCGCCGATCTGCATGCTCACCTTGTTGAGGGCGCGCACGCCGTTGTCATAGACCACGCTGGCGTCTCTCATGCTAATCATGTGTGAATTCTCCTTGGGATTGCGCCGGACGAAGAATTAAAAATTGTTCTCTTCGCGGCTTGCCAGATACTTGCGGACCATGAGCGCGACCTTGAATACGATCGCATGGTCAAATTCGCGCAGATCGAGGCCGGTCAGCTTCTTGATCTTCTCCAGACGGTAGACCAGCGTATTGCGGTGCACGAACAGCTTGCGCGAGGTCTCCGAAACGTTCAGGTTGTTCTCAAAGAACTTCTGAATGGTGAACAGGGTCTCCTGATCGAGCGAATCAAGCGAACCGCGCTTGAACACCTCGGTCAGGAACATCTCGCACAGGGTGGTCGGCAGCTGATAAATCAGGCGGCCGATGCCCAGATTTTCAAAGGAAATGATCGACTTCTCGGTGTCGAATACGCCGCCGACGTCGATGGCGACCTGCGCCTCCTTAAAGGACTTCGCGATGTCCTTGAGCTGGGTCGAAACCGAGCCGATACCGATGATGCACTTGGCGAGCAGCTCGGAGGACAGCGCGTCCTCGATCTGCTTGGCGATCTTGGCCAGATCCTTGAACTCGGAATTGGCCTTGACCTCCTTCACGACGACGATATCGGTCTCGCTGATATGAAGGACGAAGTCCTTCTGCTTGTCCGGGAACAGGCCGGAAATGACATCGATCGCGGCGATGTCCGCATGCTCGGTCTGGCGCACCAGGAAGACGACATGGGGCACGTCCGCGCCGAAATGCAGCTCGCGGGACTTGATATAGATATCGCCGGGCAGAATGTTATCCAGAATGATGTTCTTGATGAAGGTCGCCTTGTCGTGCTTCTCGTCGTACAGCGCCTTGATGTTGTTGACCGAGACGGCCGCCAGCGCACAGATCGAGCGCGCAAGCTCGTCCTCGCCCTGTACGAAAACCGCGTACTCGAAGCGGGTGGAGCGGTCGGAGATCGAACGGTAGGTATACCCGCCGAAACGGATCATATCGCCCGCGTAGCCGAGCTCAGTGACTGCGTCCTCACGCATCTCACCGATGCGGGGCAGATCAGTGCACGCGACGACGGCGCCGGTTGCATCCACAATACCGATCGTGCGATCCACCGTATCTTTCATCTGAAGAATAATCGACTGGAACAATCTGGAAGCCATTTCCATCACCTTTCCTTTTTCCGATTTTCGCTTTCACATTTCCCATTTCCGGGGTCCGGGGACCGGCTGCGCACGCTCATATGCGCGCTGCGCAGTTTCATGTTTTGACATAATCAACAACTATGCCAACCGATTCATGTCCATTTTAGAAATTATAACATAAATCGAGTGATTTTTACACAAAAATTTTAGAATTTCTTTGTGAATTTTTCAATGTTTTTGCGACTGGTGTACAAATCGCACAAAAAGCCCCAAATATAGGGGTTTACGTGCGCAAAAGGTGGATTTCATCGTCGGTCAATTCGCGCCAGCATCCGGGCAAAAGCCGCTCGTCCAGCTGAAGCGCCCCCATGCTGAGCCGTTTGAGATACTCGACATGGCCGCCGCACGCGGCGATCATGCGCTTCACCTGATGGTGCTTGCCCTCGCGCAGGGTGACCCGGCATTCGGTCAGCCCGTCGTGTTCTCCGAGCAGCTCCAGCCGCGCGGGCTTGCAGACCGAACCGTCCGCCAGCGTCATTTCCCCCGCGAACCGCTCCGCCGCGTCGGCGCACAGCGCTCCGGACACGCGGGCGAAATAGACCTTGTCCACATGCCGGCCGGGAGCGGTCAGCGCATGGGCGAGATCGCCGTCATCGGTCAGAAGCAGCAGGCCTTCGGTGTCCTTATCCAACCGTCCAACCGGAAAAAGCCCGGAGCGTTCATCTTCGGGCAGCAGATCAAGGACGGTTTTCTGGAAATTATCCTGGGTGGCCGTGACCACCCCGGCAGGTTTATGAAGCATGTAGTACCGGCCCTGCCGCAGGCGGAGCAGCCGGCCGTTCACCGTGATCGAAACCGCCGCCGGGTCGACCTTGACCGCCGCGTCCCGGACGACCACGCCATCCACGGCAATGAGTCCGCGGCGCGCCATCGTGCCGATCTCCCGGCGGGTGCCGATGCGCTGCGCGCCCAGCAGCTTATCCAACCGCTGCAAAACCATTTGCCACGCTCCTTCGAAACCTGATAGAAATAGAGTACCACTTTTTTGCATATTGCACAATAGCTTTTCGTTTGAAAAAGGGATTTTCCGAAAATTTCCCGAAGCCTTTCCCCTCCTTTTGCAGACAAAGCAGAAAGGACGCGGCTTTTCGACAAAGTGCGCGTCCCTCTGTTGTTGGCTATTGTGACGAACGGTCGGTGAGCGCCCGGATGAACCCATCGGCCTGCGCCGAGCTGACGTCGGCCGCGATCAGCTTATTTTTGCGGAGTACCAGGCTGGCCGTCACCCCCTCCTCCCCGCTCGGATCGTCCCGCACGCTGTAAATATAGAGCATTGCCGTCTTGCCCCGGTGCTGCGTGAGGTCGAGCCCCATCGTCTTCTGCAGCTCGTTGTACGCCGTATACGCGGCGTCAAAGACCTCGGGGATGCGCACCTCGGCCTCAGTGACCGGCGTCTCATCGACCGTGATTCCGTAGCTTTCCAAAAACTTTACCCGATCCTCGTTCGTTTTGAGCTTGCAGGCGATCGAGTCGCTTGTCCCGGCGACCGAAACCGCGGTCTCATGCATGCCGCTCAGCGCATTGATTCCCCAGATCAGCGCACAGACGGCCACGACGCCGCAGAGCGCTTTGCGAACCGTCAGCTTGGTTGCGTATACCACCATGTCTGTTCCTCCCCTGTGCATCGGATATCCCATTGTATGGACGTGCTGCCGAACATAGAACAAAAAAGGAATCCCTCTGTGATGGGAGGGATTCATTTTGGGGGACAAACGGCTTTGGCGTGTGCGCTGCCTCAGCCTATGAAAAGGTCTGCTTTAATCGAGCTCAGCCATGCGCGCCTTGTTGGCAGCGACGACCTTCTCCTGCACCATCGGAGGCGCATCGTCATAGCGCTCGAAGTCGGATACGAACGAACCGCGGCCCTGGGTCATCGAACGCAGGGTGATCGCGTAATCGGACAGCTCGGCCATCGGGGCCTCAGCCAGGATCTCCTGCTTGCCGCCGCTGACCGGGTTCATGCCCATGATGCGGCCGCGGCGCTTGTTGAGATCGCCGATGACGTCGCCCATGTACGCGTCCGGAACAACGACCTTCAGCGAGCAGATAGGCTCGAGCAGGACGGGAGAGGCGTTCGGGATGCCGTTCTTGTATGCCAGACGAGCCGCCATCTTGAAGGACAGCTCGTTGGAGTCGACGTCGTGATAGGAGCCGTCGAGCAGGGTCGCGCGCAGGCCGACGAGCGGATATCCGGCCAGAACGCCGTGCTCCATCGCCTCGCGGATGCCCTTTTCAACCGCCGGATGGAAGTTCTTCGGAACCGAACCGCCGAAGATCTTCTCCTCGAACAGGTAATCCTGCTCGGCGCAGGGGGCGAACTCCATCTTGACATGACCGTACTGGCCATGGCCGCCCGACTGCTTCTTATGCTTGCCTTCTACGGTGACCGACTTGCGGATCTTCTCGCGGTACGGAACGATCGGCGCTTCGAGAACGACCTCAACGCCGAAGCGGGACTTCAGCTTGGAGCAGATGACGTCCAGATGGATGTCGCCCATGCCCGAGATCAGCTGCTGCTTGGTCTCGCCCGAGTACTCGATCGAGAAGGAAGGATCCTCGTCGCGCAGGCGCTGCAGGCCGCTGACCATCTTTTCCTCGTTGCCCTTGACCTTGGGCATGATCGCCTGGGTATAGCACGGACGGTCGGGCATCTGGCTCGCCAGATTGACCTTGCGCACCGACATGGAGAGGGTGTCGCCGGTCTTGGTGGTCGCCAGCTTGGAAACCGCGCCGATGTCGCCGCAGCCGACCTCATCGGTCTCGGCGGTCTTCTTGCCGGTGACGGTGTACAGACGGCCGATCTTCTCAGCGGCGTCCGCACGGCGGTTATACAGGGTGCTGTCGGCCTTGACAGAACCCGAGAATACCTTGAAGTAGGAGAAGCGGCCGTACTGGTCGGCGACAGTCTTGAAGACCATGGCGACGGTGGAGCCGTTCGGGGTGCACTTGATCTCGACAGGCTCGCCCTTTTCGTCCTCGGTAATCTCGACCGGAGCCTCATCGGGGGACGGCATGTAATCCGCGATGCCCTTGAGCAGCGCATAGGAGCCGATACCGGTGGCGGCGGTGCCGCAGAATACGGGGGCGATCAGCATGTCGCGCACGCCCTGACGGATGCCCGCGATCAGCTCTTCATCCGAGAACTCCTCGCCTGCGAAATAGCGCTCCATCAGCTCTTCGGACAGCTCGGCGACATTCTCGCACAGCGCCGCACGGTGCTGGTTGACGCGCTCAACCATGTTCTCCGGGATCGGGATCTCGACGCGCTTGGTGCCCTCCATCTTATACGCCTTGCGCAGAACACAGTCGACAATGCCGACGGTGTCGCGGTTGCCCTCGAAAATCGGGACGACGATCGGGCAGACAGCCACGCCGAACAGCTTCTGCAGCTTGTGCAGCGCGGTGTAGTAATCGGAATTCTCCTCGTCGATCTTGGAGATGTAGAACATACGGGGGGTCTTGCGCGCTTCCGCACGCGCCCAAGCCTTCTCGGTGCCGACGCCCGGGCCGGCCTTGCCGGTCGCGACGATCAGCGCAGAATCCGCAACGCGAAGGGCAGAATCCGCCTCATAGCCAAAATCAAAGAAACCCGGGGTGTCCAGCAGATTGATCTTGCAGCCATCCCAGACGACCGGCGCAACCGCGGTCGAGATCGAGAACTGGCGCTTGATCTCCTCGGGGTCGTTGTCGCAGACCGTATTGCCATCCTGTACCTTGCCGACGCGGTCAGTCACGCCGCCGACATACAGCAGGCTTTCCACGAGTGAAGTCTTACCATCACCGCCGTGGCCCATGATGCAGACGTTACGAATCTTGTTTACCGGAAAAGTCGCCATAGTTAATACACTCCCTGCCAATTGTTTTTTGAAAAATGGGGAACACTCCGCACAAATGCGCAAGCTTCCCCCGCGCACATCGGAGCCAGTGCTCCTGTTTGTTATTATAAACGATGGCAGACAAGAATGCAATTACTATTTTGTTGAAATTGCCCATTTCT
>CAMEPU010000003.1 GCA_945932315.1 uncultured Clostridia bacterium | reverse complement strand
ATATCGCGATGCAGGTCGTCGGCGTCGGCTTCATCATCGGCGTCATTCAGGACTCCTGCGAGACCGCGCTGAACTCCTCCTCCGATGCACTCTTCACCGCCACCGCCGAATTCATGCAGTGGCGCAAGCAGGGCCGCGAGATCAAGTTCTGAATTTCATCAAATGACCAGAAGGCGCATCCACTCGGATGCGCCCTCTGCTTATCAAATATCAAAAAAGCCTGTCCATCCGGACAGGCTTTGAGCTTTGCGTTTCGCAAAATTACTCTGCAGTGTAGGGCAGCAGAGCTACGTGACGGGCGCGCTTGATCGCCTCGGTCAGCTGACGCTGATGCTTGGCGCAGGTGCCGGTCATGCGGCGGGGCAGGATCTTGCCGCGCTCAGACATATAACGGCGCAGCTTGGCAACGTCCTTGTAGTCGATCGCCTCAACCTTATCTACGCAGAACGCGCAGACCTTACGGCGACGGCGGCCACCGCGGGGAGCACGCTCCGGGCGGGGAGTAAATTCTTTTTTAGTCTCTTCCATTGTCGGTTTACCTCCTTGTTAGAATCAGAAGGGTACGTCGGAATCGTCATCGGCCAGTTCCGCGAAGTCCGAATTGCCAACCGGCAGATCGAACGAAGGCGCGGCCTGGGGACGATACCCATTGCCCTCGGGACGGATCTGCGAACCGGAGTCATAGCTGCCGTAGCCGCCCTGCTCGCGGGATTTCTTGGTCTCGCCAAAGGAAATCTCGTCGCAGTTGATCTCAATCGAGGTTCGCTTGCTTCCGTTTTTGTCTTCCCAGTTGCGGGATTGAATGCGTCCGCAGACAATTGCGAGCATGCCCTTGGTAAACCACTGGCACACGAACTCAGCCTGACGGCCCCATGCGACGCAGTCGATGAAGTCGGTCTGCTTGTTGCCGTTCTGATCCTTGCGGTCGCGGTCAATCGCGAGGGTAAAGGATGCGACGGCGGTGTTGCTCTGGGTGCGGCGCATTTCCGGGTCGCGCGTGAGGCGGCCCATGAGAATTGCTTTGTTCAGCATTTCGGTTTCACCTTAGTCCTGGGTGATGATGATCGAACGCATGATGCTGTCATTGATCTTGAACTTACGATCCAGCTCAGCCGGGAACGC
This sequence comes from uncultured Clostridia bacterium, assembly GCA_945932315.1. Lineage (GTDB taxonomy): Bacteria > Bacillota > Clostridia > Oscillospirales > Butyricicoccaceae > Butyricicoccus. The sequence continues at coordinate 35,705 of CAMEPU010000003.1, read as the reverse complement.
GGGAGCGGACTCGAACTCGATCAGCGTGTAGTAGCCCTCGTGCAGGTCCTCGATCGCATACGCCATGCGGCGCTTGCCCCAATCTTCAACCTTCGTGATGGTACCGTTCGCTTCTACGAGAGCCTTGAACTTTTCGACGACAGCGGCAATCTCGTCCTCGCCGAGGGTGGGATTGACAATGAAAAGAGTCTCGTACTTTCCAGTTACCTTTGCCATTTCTTTGCACCTCCTTTTGGACTTTGGCCCACATGCTGGCACACGTGAGCAAGGATACTTCCTTATTATAATGCACCCTTGGAAAAAGTCAAGAAAAAACAAAGAAAAAATAGAAAAATTTTTTTGCAGAGTAATTGACTCTTCCACTCGTGTATGATAAAATATTCATGTTGCGCGGAGGATGATTTTCAGTGATCCATCTCCCAGCGCAGCGCGGCCTGCAATGCTACTGTGGCTCAGTCGGTAGAGCAGCGCATTCGTAATGCGCAGGTCGTCGGTTCGAGTCCGACCAGTAGCTCCAGGACAAACCCGCTGTTTCGTAAGATTCAGCGGGTTTTTTCGTATTTTCAAGATGATTTAAAGTTTTGCCCTCCGCCGTTTTCTCGGCAGAGGGCATTTTGTTTGGTTTTTTAGCCCACCGTTTTCAAAATTCCATAAAGCTCATGCAGTCGACATAGTAATCCATAAAGGCCGCCGAGGCCGACAGTTCGATCTCTTCGGCGTCCGCCGCCAGCTTTTCCGCCTCCGCGCGGATTGTGCGGTTGAGCAGCAGCATAGCCGCGCCGCCCAGCGCCGCGTTGCCGATGAAGTCGGTCTTGTCGCGCAGTCCGGCCGGGAACAGGCCGATGGCCTTGGCCGAATCGAGATCCATCGAGCTGCCGAAGCCGCCCGCGATCGAGAACACGTCCACCCCGGAGGCCGGCACGCCCGCCTCCTCAAGCAGGGTGATCAATCCGGCGCAGATAGCCGACTTGGCAAGCTGAATCTGGCGCACGTCGCGCTGGTTGATCGTGACGCCGCCCAGCTCGATGTCCTCCTCCAGAAATCCCGAATCATCCATGTTTTCCGTCTGGAGCGCGATTGCCAGCGCGTCCAGAATGCCCGAACCGCAGACGCCCACCGGCTCCGCGTCCTGCACGGTCTCCCAGTGCATCGCGCCGTCCTTCAGCGTGACCTTGCGGATCGCGCCGCGCTGGGCAGGCATGCCGCAGCTCAGACCCGCGCCCTCAAAGGCCGGGCCGGCCGCCGTCGCGCAGCAGAGCAGCTTTCCATCGCGCGCGAGCACCATCTCGCCGTTCGTGCCGATATCGGCCAGCAGGCGCACGCCCTTCCGGGTCAGCCCGGCGGTCAGGATGGCGCAGACGATATCCGCACCGACATACGCGCCGATGCAGCGGGGCAGATAGACGGGCGCGCCCGCCAGGGTGCGGCGGCTGTAGCAGCCGAAGGCCGACTGCATGTCGAAGGGCACGACGGCGAGGGACGCCGGATCCAGCCCCTCATACAGATGGAGCATGGTGCTGTTGCCCGTGACGACCGATTCCGCAATCTCATGCACACCGCACTCCGCCATGCAGGCCGCGGCCATGCGCTCGAGCTGGCCGGCGATGCGGTCGGACAGCGTCTGCACGCCCTCGGTCTTGCAGGCCTCGATGCGCGAGATAATATCCGCGCCGTAGCCGCGCTGGGCGTTTTCGGCCATGCGCTCGGCCAGCACCCGGCCGGTCTCGCGGTCAAAAAGCTGGACGACGACCGTGGTTGTGCCGATGTCGACCGCGAAGCCATATCCCTTCTCGGTGCAGGAGATTTCAGGCATGCGGTACCACGCCACGATCTTGGCGGGCGCGGCCGCGCCCAACGTGACCTCGGCGTCCCCGGTCAGTGTGCAGAAACAAGCCAGACGGATACCGTCGGCGGCCGCGCCGCCGAGTAGCCGCTTTTCGGCCTCGCCCGGGTCGCTCACGCCGCCCGTGATGCGCACGCGGCATTTGCCGCAGGTGTGGTTACCGCCGCAGGGCTGCGCGAAGTCGGGCACGTTGTCGCGCAGAACATCGTGCAGCGCCGCGCCCGGCTCAAATGCACACACCAAAGTTTCCTTCCCGGTGTGGATGGTCAGTTGATTCATTCGGATCTCCTCCCCAATCTAAAGTCAAGTGGTCGCGCACACGGTGATCCGGGTCGAGACCTTGAAATCACCGGCGCAGACCGAATCGGTGTTCGTCGTAAAATGGAGCTCACCGGGCGCGCCCTGCTCGCGCAGGCGCTGTTCCGCCTTCGCGCGGAGCGTCTGCTCCGCCCAGGCGATCGCCTCGTCTTCCTCCGCAAACCGCCGCGGCTCTTCCCCGCTCATCAGCACCTGATAAAGCGCGCTTTCGCCGTCCGCGGTCTCGCCAGTGCTGTACCGCAGCTCTGCGCTCAGCTCGGCTGTCATCCGTCCGGTCACCGCGCCGACCGCATTAGCCGTGGCTGCGCACGCCGGAATCACACATTCCACGCCCAGCGCCCGGGCCGCTTCGGGAAGGAACAGATGGGTCGGCCCGCCGATGCCGACCAGCACCGCGCGGGAGCGGAACGAAGGATCGAGCATGGCACACCCGCCGTCCCGGCTCTCCCACTGCAGGCGGAGCAGCTCGCGCATGCCGTCGTCCAGGCCGTTTTTGCGGAAATAGGGTGAGCTGCGCTCGAGCAGGCTTTGAGAGGCCGCGTAAAAGACCTCCCGGGAGATATGGTCATAAATCTCGTCGCAGAGCTGTTTGACCGATTTATGCAGGGATTCCGCGGCAAAGCCGGCCGCCATCCGGGCGACCGCGCGGTCATATTTGGTAAAATCGCCCCGGACATGCATAAGATCGGTCGGCGTCAGTCCGGCACGGATCACGATCCCGGCCTGTTCCAGTGGGCGGGTATTGAGCTGATACTTGTCCACGCCCAGCAAGCGCGCGGCCTGACAGTGGCTGAGCGGTTTCTGCTCGAGCGCTTCGCAGAGGACGATCTCCCGCTCGTCCCGGACGACGGCACGCCAGTCCGGGCGCTCGAGCGTCAGGAACTCATGGAGCGGCAGGGTATGCGCCGGGGTCTCGCGCAGCTGAACGCGCAGGGTTTCGGCCACCTCGGGGCAGCGGGACGCGAGCACACAGAGCGGCAGGATGCGCTCAGGGCCGACCGTGATCCGGTCGTACTGATCCCAGCGGATCGCGCTGTCCCCGCCGAGGGCAAACGAGGTCGAGAACACGCCGTGCACCAGCGTCTTCCATTTGCCGACGCGGATGCCGTCATCGGACAGGAGGGGTGCGCCCTTTTCGACCAGCGCGACGTCGGTGGTCGTGCCGCCGATATCGACGACGACCGCGCAGTCGCGCCCGGAGAGCGCACCGCCGCCCAACGCCGACGCCGCCGGGCCGGAGAGCAGGGTCTCCACCGCGTGCTCAGCCGAATAATCGCGGCCCATCAGGCCGCTGTCCGATCGGACGATCAGCAGTTCCGCGCCGATGCCGCGCTCCCGAAAGGACGCCGAAACCGCTTCCAGAAACTCCTGGGTCACGGGCAGCAGCCCCGCGTTCAGCACCGCGCTGGCCGCCCGCTCGAGGCTCGACAGCCCGCCGAACAGGGTGCTTGCGCAGACGACCGGCAGTCCGGTCTTTTCCTGGATGATCGAGGCGGCCTTCTTTTCGAGCACGCCGCCGTTGCGCATACCAAAGATCTCGCAGACCGCGCAGCCCTCGACGTCCGCAAACCATTCGGCCGCGTGCGCTTCCAGCATGGTCCAGTCGGGCTCCTCCTGCACCTCTCCCGTGATGGTGGTGCGGCAACTCAGATAACAGATGTCATCCGGGTCGTGAAAGCCATAACGCGCGCCGTATTTTTCGATACCCGTCCGGTCAATGCCCATCAGAAGCAGGCGGACGCGGCGCAGCTTGCCCTCAACGCAGGCGTTGGTCGCCAGCGTGGTCGAGAGTCCCGCGACCGCGGCCTCACGGCAGAGATTTCCGTCCAAACCGTCCAGCGCGCCCAAAATGCCAACCTTCAGATCGCCGTGGGTGGTGAGCGCCTTGTTCTGCCCCAGCACTTGCCCGGTCTCCAGATCATACAGCACCGCGTCGGTATAAGTTCCGCCGGTGTCGATGCCGATGGCGATTTTCATCCTGATCTCCCCTTCTATTTTTGCAAAGCTTTTCAGTCTTCATTATATCGGAGGGTATACACCGCTGTATAGGAAGAAATTTTTTCGGATTTGAAGGAAATTGCCATGATTTTGCACGACCTTGCAAATCTCATCAAACGCGATTGCGCACGCGCTCCAAAAACGGTATGATATTTTATATAATACAGATGAAACTGGGAGGAAACAGCATGCGCATTGCACTCATCGGCTGTATGGTTTTAAACCGGGAGATTGCCCATTTGACGGCGAACAGCAAAAACGTGGTGCGGAGCTGGTGGCTGCGGCAGGGTCTGCACGACACGCCCGATCTGCTCCGCCGCGCGCTTCAGAATACAATTGACGACATCGAAGCGGAAAACGAGGCGCTGCCCGCCCATCTGCGCTTCGAGGTCATCGTCCTGGGCTACGGCCTGTGCTCGAACGGTGTCATCGGTCTCAAGCCCCGCTCGCTGCCCCTTGTCATCCCGCGCTGCGACGACTGTATCTCGCTCTTTCTGGGCTCGGCCGAGCGGTACCGCAAGTGCTTCCGCGAGGTCGAGGGCGCATACTGGTACAACACCGGCTGGATGGAGCAGGCGTTCTATCCCTCAAAGGAGAATTACGCCCGCCGCCGCGCCGAATACGCCGAAGCCTACGGCGAGGAGAACGCCGATTATCTGCTCGAATGCACGAACAACTGGATGAAAGAGTACCGCTCCTGCGGCTATATCACGAATCCGATCTGCGAGCGGCCCGAAAACGAGGCCGGCGCCCGGCAGGCAGCCGCCGACTTCGGCTGGGAATTCACCAAGATCGAGGGAGACATGCGCTACTTCAACCTGCTGGTGAACGGCCCCTGGAACGATGAGGATTTTCTGACCTGCCCGCCCGGCTGCAAGGTCGCGGCCGATTACTCGAACCGGAAAATCCAGGCCGTCCCGGATGATGACCTCTAAGCAGCAGTGTTTTATAGAAGCACTTCCCTATTGGCCATTTGAAGGAAATTTTTATTTTTTGTACTATTTTGCTCCTTCGGAATTGTTTTTTCCGTGTTTTTTCTTCATTTTAAAAATTTGGATACGATAATGCAAAACAAAAGACAATTGTGCAAGCAATCGCCCGATGGGAGATGCTATACTGATGCCATCGGAAACGGAACAGCGGAAAGGCGGTAACGACATGAAAGATGAAAAATGCGCGTGTCAGGGCGGCTCGCTCGTGCGGTTCGTCCAGCCGATCCTGCTGACCCTGCTGAACGCGTCCCCCGATCACGGGTATGAGCTCGTGCGGAAGATCGGCGAGACCCGGCTGTGGCAGGATTCCCGTCCGGATGCCGCCGGCGTCTATCGCGTATTGCGCGATATGGAAAGCCGGGGACTGATCGTCTCCCACCTGGAGACCGATTCCAAAGCGGGCATGGGCAAGCGGGTTTTTTCGATCACGGACGCCGGGCGCGCCTGTGCGATGAACTGGCTCTCGACCCTGCTGGAATACCGCGCGGGCATCGACGATGTGATCGGCCGGCTGGAGGTCACCGTCGATGAAATCACACGGATGGATTCCAATCCCGCGGACAACACCAAATAAAGACCCCCATACAAACACGAGGAGGATAAAACGATGAAAGAACTGTTATTCCGCACCCTGCGCCACGAAGAGACCGAGCGCGCTCCCTGGGTCCCCTTTGCCGGTGTTCACGCCGGTAAGCTGAAGGGCTATACCGCCACCGAGATGCTGACCGACGCCGACAAGGCCTTCGAGTCCCTGATGGAGGTCAACCGCCTGTACAAGCCCGACGGCCAGCCCGTGATCTTCGACCTGCAGATCGAAGCCGAGTGTCTGGGCTGCGGCCTGACCTGGGCGGACGACTGCCCGCCCTCCGTTTCCTCCCATCCGCTGGACGGCAGCGACGAGGAAGCCCCCGAGGTTCCCTGCGACTGCACCATTCCGACCGCCGAGAGCGGCCGTATCCCCTACGTGCTCGACGTCATGCACCGCATGAAGGAAGCCGTCGGCGAGACCACCGCGCTGTACGGCCTGATCTGCGGCCCCTTCACCCTGGCTTCCCACCTGCGCGGCAACAACCTCTTCACCGATATGTTCGATTTTGAGGACGAGGTCGCCGAGCTGTTCGGCTTCTGCAACCGCGTCTGCATGCGCATGGCTGATCTGTACATCGAGGCCGGCATGGACGTCATCGCCATGGTCGACCCGCTGATCTCCCAGATCTCCACCGCGCACTTTGAGCTGTACATGACCGAGCCCTACACCGAGCTGTTCAACCACATCCGCGAGAAGGGCGCTTTCTCCTCCTTCTTCGTCTGCGGCGACGCAACCCGCAACATCGAGGTCATGTGCCAGACCGGCCCCGACTCGATCTCGGTCGACGAGAACGTCAACCTGCTGAAGGCCAAGGAGATCTCTGACAAGTACAACGTCGCCATCGGCGGCAACATCCCGCTGACCTCCATCATGCTGCTGGGCAACCAGCAGGACAACATGAAGTTCGCCGTCGACCTGCTCGACAGCATTCCGGTCAAGAAGAACTTCATCCTGGCTCCCGGCTGCGACATGCCTTATGATGTCCCGGTTGAGAACTGCATCGGCGTGGCACAGGCCGCGATCGAGACCGACGCCGTCCGTGAGATGGTCGCAAACTATCAGGCCGAGGAGATCGACACCAGCAACGTCGTTCTGCCCGAGTATGACAAGCTGACCAAGCCCCTGATCGAGGTATTCACCCTGGATTCCGCCCAGTGCGCGGCCTGCGGCTACATGATGGGCGCGGCCAACCAGGCGGTCGAGACCTTCGGCGACGCGATCGACATGGTCGAGTACAAGTTCATCTACAAGGAGAACGTCGCCCGCTGCGTCAAGATGGGCGTTCCGAACCTGCCCTCCATGTACATCAACGGCGAGCTGAAGTACCGCTCCATCATCCCGACCCGTGCCGAGCTGGAAGCTGCAATCCGCGAGGCCATGGAAAAGATGAAGGGCTGATCGCATGAGCCGGCTCTATCTGGTCACCGGTTTTCTGGGCGCGGGCAAGACGACCTTTCTCAAGCGGTTCCTGCGCCTGTTCGCCGGGCAGAAACTCCAGCTGATCGTCAACGAATTCGGCAAGGAGGGCGTTGACGGCGAGCTGCTCGCCGGTCTCGGCGCCTATCTGCAGGAGATCTCGGGCGGTTCGGTATTCTGTTCCTGCCGCCTGGACCAGTTTGAAAAGGTGCTCCGCCAGTCGGCTGACATCGACGCGGACGTCATTCTGGTCGAGGCCTCCGGCCTGTCCGACCCGACCGGCGTGCGCCGCCTGTTCGCCCAGACCGACCGGTTCCCCCACATCGAATATATGGGCGGCGTCTGCCTCATCGACGCCGTCCGCTTCCCCAAGCTGTACGCGACCGCGCGCACCTGCGTCAAGCAGCTCGCATCGAGCGACGTCGCGGTCATCAACAAGGTCGACCGCGCGACCCCCGAGCAGCTCGAGGCCACCCGCGCCCTGCTGCGCGGCCAGCGCCCCGACCTTCCGGTCATCGAGACCAGCTTCGGCGAGGTCGGCCCCGGGATTCTGGAGCTGCTCGCGCAGTCAAAGCATGATCCGGCCGCAGAAATGCCGCTGACCGCCGACCTCACCCTGCGCAAGCTCAATATCCACATCGCGTCCACGATCACCTCGTACGACCTCCGCAAATTCGTGGAGACGTTCATCGAGGACACCTTCCGCGTCAAGGGCTTCATCGAGACGGCGGACGCCGGGCTCTGTCTGGTCGACGGCGTGGGCAATGTGTGCACCGTGGAAGGCTGCGCGCTCGAGATTCCCGCGGAGAAGCGGGGCTGGCTGACCGTTCTCTCCGGCGCCGGAATGCCGGTGAAAAAGGCTGTCAAGGACGCTGCCAAGTGGTACAGCGAGGCCATTCTTGCAATCGAATAAGCGCAAAGACAGCGGATCAACTTCCGCTGTCTTTTCAAAAATAAATCCAGAGCTTGTCCAGTATTGGACGGACTTTGTAAAGTGAGGTTTGAAATATGGCCAAAAATTGGTATCCCGTTGTCGATGAAACGATGTGCGTTCAGTGCGGCCGCTGCGTCGCCCTCTGCACCCGGAACAAGCACTTCTGCTATGACCCCGACCGCGCGCCGGTGCCGGTCGTGTCCGCGCCCGACAACTGCGTCGACCACTGCCACGGCTGCGGCAACCTCTGCCCCCAGGGCGCCATCACCTACTTCGGAGATGACACCGGCTGGACGCCGCCGCACCGCAAGAACTGAATGAAACGAGATCCGCCATCCGGAAAGCAAAATTTCCGGATGGCTTTTCTTCGTTCCGGGGGCTTGACAGAGAACAGCTCAGCCCTTAAAATGAAAGTGAGTACTTGCATCGGAGGGACACGCCGTGGATGAAACCAGCCAGAAGATCATAGACGCCACGATGGCGCTCGTGCGCGACAAGGGCTATGTCGCCACGACGACAAAGGATATCGCAAGACTGGCGGGCGTCAACGAATGCACGCTGTTCCGCAAATTCAAGAACAAAAAAGACATCATTCTGCACGGTGTGGAGCAGGAAAAGTGGCGCGGCAACCTGACGCCTGAGATCTTCAAAAACGTGCAATGGGAGCTGCAGCCCGATCTGGAGATGTTCATGCGGGAGTATATGGAGCGGATCACGCCCGATTTCGTCCGGCTTTCCATCGGGCTCCGCGCGCCGCAGATTTATGCGGAGACCGCGCCGCTCGTCATGAAAGTGCCGCAGGCCTTCCTGTCCTCCCTCGTGCAGTATTTCGGGGAGATGGAGTCGCGCGGCAAACTCCCCCATCTGGATTTTGAATGTCTCGCCATGACCATCTTTTCCAGCACCTTCGGCTACACCTTTTTGAGCGCGTCTTTCGATCAGAACCTCTCCAAAGTAAGCCGCGAGGACTATATCAGGCAGTCTGTTGCGACATTTGTTCAGGGAATCTCACACGAGTAAAATTTTACGGTACTGTCCTGCGATGGTACCGTATTCTAAAATCCATTATGCAAGCAAGTACACGCATTCACAAGGAGGAATCAAAATAGAACTCACAGGAGCCGGGTTGTTTGTCCAGGCGCTGCTGGCCGAGGGGGTCGACACGCTGTTCGCCTATCCCGGCGGGCAGGCGATCGACCTGTTTGACGCGCTTTACGGGGTGGAGCAGATCCGCGTCGTCCTGCCCCGGCACGAGCAGGGTCTCATCCATGCGGCCGACGGTTATGCCCGCGCGACCGGCCGGGTCGGCGTCTGTCTGGTCACCAGCGGACCGGGCGCGACCAATCTCGTCACCGGGATTGCGACCGCCAACTACGACAGCGTCCCGCTCGTCTGCTTCACCGGACAGGTGCCCACCGTCCTCATCGGCAACGACGCCTTTCAGGAGGTCGATATCGTCGGCATCACGCGGAGCATCTGCAAATACGCGGTCACCGTCCGCAGGCGGGAGAATCTGGGCGCGGTCATCAAAAAGGCCTTCTATATCGCCCGGTCGGGCAAACCCGGCGTTGTCGTGGTCGACCTGCCCAAGGATATCCAGCGCGCGCCCGGCAGCGCCGACTACCCCGCGCAGGTCGACATCCGGGGCTACAAGCCCAACACCGAGGTGCACATGGGGCAGCTCAAAAAAGCCATGGAATGTCTCAAGCAAGCCAAACGTCCGCTCTTTCTGCTGGGCGGCGGCGTCAATATCGCGCGTGCAAACAAAAAGATGACCGTGCTCGCCGAGAAAACAGGCATCCCGGTTGTCACCACGATCATGGGCAAGGGCGCGATCCCCACCGATCACCCGCTGTACGTCGGCAATCTGGGCATCCACGGCAGCTACGCCGCCAATACTGCGGTCAGCGCCTGCGACGTGCTGTTCTCGATCGGCGTCCGCTTCAATGACCGGATCACCGGCAAAGTGAGCGAATTTGCGCCCAACGCGTCCATCATCCACATCGACATCGATCCCGCGTCCATTTCGCGCAATATCGCGGTCGACATCCCCATCGTAGCCGACGCCAAAAACGCGATCCGCGCGCTGCTGGACAGAGCGCCCACGCTCGATCTGACGGACTGGCGTGCGGAGATCGTCCGCTGGAAAGCCGGGCATCCCCTGCCCACGCCGCCTCGCGATCTGCGGCGACGGCGGCATTCAAATGAACATTCAGGAGCTGGCCACCGCAGTCGTTTACGAGCTCCCGGTCATCATCTGCATTCTGAACAACGGCTATCTGGGCAATGTGCGCCAGTGGCAGGAGCTGTTCTTCGGAAAGCGCTATTCGGGCACCTGCCTGCGTTACCGCAAGGGCTGTCCGTCCGTTTGCAGCCATCCCTCGGAGCGCTGCCCGGCGTACACGCCCGACTTCATCCGTCTGGCGGAAGGCTACGGCGCGAAGGCGATCCGGGTACAGTGCGCGGATGAGATCGACCGCGCGCTGCTGGAAGCAAAAAACACCCGCAGCACCCCCACCGTGATCGAGTTTCTGATCGACCGGGAGGAAAACGTCTTCCCGATCGTTCCGCCCGGCAATCCACTATGCGATATGATGACAGGAGAGGAAAGCAATGACGAAAAAACGATGGCTCAGCCTTTTTGTGGAAAATGAGATCGGCACGCTGGCCCGGATCGCCGGCCTGTTTTCGGGCAAGTCCTATAACCTCAACAGCCTGACCGTCGGCACGACCGAAGACCCCACGGTCTCCCGCATGACCATCGGTCTCACGAGCGACGACCGGACGTTTGAGCAGATCAAAAAGCAGCTCAACCGCAGCGTTGAAGTCATCCGGGTCGTTGATTTTACCGATGCGGCGATTCACAGCGAAGAGCTGATGTTCGTCAAAATTCGCGGCTGCTCCGAAAATGACCGCGCGGAGATCGAGCGGCTGTGCCTGCCCTTCGCGGCAAAAATCCTCGAATCGGGCGCCGATACGGTGTTGCTGGAAAGCGTGCAGGCCGAAAGCCGGAACAACGATTGGATTGCATTGCTGCAGCGCTGCTTCCCCGGCCGTCTGGAAATCGTCCGGGGCGGAAGCGTGGCGATCGAGACGATCGGCGGGGCATAAAACGGAAAAAGCGCGCTTTGTCAGCGCGCTTTTTTGTCACCCTTTTTGCGGTAGCTGCCCGGCGCTACCCCGGTCTGCTTTTTGAAGATGCGGTTGAAATAGCTCTGGTCGTCGAAGCCGACGGCGCAGGCGATCTCCGCGATCGACATACTCGTGCCGCTGAGCAGGATCTTGCTGCGCTCGACGCGCAGCCGGTTGACGTATTCCGTGAACGTGCAGCCGAGTTCTTCCTTGATGATGCGGCAGAAATAGGACTTGGACAGGTAAACATGCTCGGCGACCTGATCAAGCGAGAGCTTGTCGGTCAAATGCGCCTTGATGTACGCGGTCGTCTGGAACACAACGTTCTGGTGCTTGATGTCGTTGAAATCGAACACGAAGCTGACGAACTTATGCAGGATCGAACCCAGCCAGCGGTTGAGCGATTCCATGCTGTTCATGCTGTCGACCTCCTGCTCATAGCGGGAGCACAGGTCCATGATCTCATCGACGTCGGCGCCGCCGTCGATAGCCGCCCGGTTCATCAGAACGAGCAGCTCACGCACGCGCGCCTTGATAACCGCGAGATCACCGTCCGCGGCATAATAAATATGCACCAGCAGTTCGTTGAGCAGCGCATGCGCCGCGTCCTTATCGCCGCTTCGGATGTGCTCCTGCAGGCGGCGTTCTGTCTCAATCGGGTAGCCGTGAACCTCCTCTCCGTTCGACAGCTCATACATGCGCTGCAGCATGGCCGCCTGCCGCCCGGAATCGACGTCGGGCGCCGCACTCTCGAGCTGGAAGGAGGAGACCGCCGTGGCCATGAGCTCGCTCAGCGAACGGGCCTGCGCGGTCGTCAAACGTGGAATCTCCTTTGGATCATTGGCGTTGGTCAAAGCGTCCTCAAACGCATCCTCATCAACAGTATTTGTCATCAGAATGGGCCCGGAAATCAGGCAATATGCCGTCTCCTGGCCAACGGCCATCGGCAGCGTTGCAATAAACACCAGGCCGCGCGGGCAGTAATAAATATATTTCCCATCCCAGCGCTCCGCTTCATACGCGCCATACAGATGGGTTAGAATGGCATTGCAGCCATTGGGATGCAGCGCGCAGGTATCACGGAAGGGTGGGCACAGGAACTGCTTCATGTTCAAATCGAGCACAGTCGTATGCACTCCTGTCAGCGTCTGGACGTGCCGGCACAGCTGCAGACAGCGTTCGCGCATATCCATTTCGCCACTCCTTTCTTTTCGCTATATACATAGTAAATTATAGCAAATTGCGCGCAAGCCCGCAATAATGGAGCGACGCGAATATTTCAGCCCGGCAAAGACCTTTGCCGGGCTGGTATTGTTTTTTACTTCAGTCTTCTATTCACTTCCTGCGCGCTTTTATGCTCGGACCAGAACACCAGAACCGAGATGACCACGTAAATCACAAAGAACAGCGGAATGATCGCAAGGAAGAAATTTCCGCCCAGGCTCGCATAGCCGAGCAGCCAGCAGGTCACCAGCGTAATTGCCAGGCAGCCGCCCGCGTGGATCGCGATGAGCGCGGGAAGCGGCAGAAAATCGGTGTCATAAATGAGCGAGATCAGGCCGTAAAGCGCCGAGGCGACCAGCCAGGCCGCTACATTCAGCAGAGTCTCCCGTACAACGGGATCGGAGTTGAAGCACAGCATGCAGATCGTCGAAATGATCGCGCCGATGCCGACCGCGAAAATCACATGCATTGCCACGTTGATTATTTTCTGTTTCATCATCCTACCTCCATCACATAGTTCCGAAATGCCTTCACATACTTTCGCGAAATGGTGAGCCGGGTTTTACCGTCCCGCAGATACGCGGTATAGTTGCCCGAGAACTCGGCCGCGACCGATTCGACCGCGCGCACATTGACCAGCATGCTCTTGTTGATCTGGACAAAGCCGTGGCGGTATCCCATCTCCGCCAGCTCATAGAGCTTGTACTTGGCTTCATACTGCTCCGACCCCAGATGGGCGATCGTCCGATTGTCCATAGTCTCAAACCAGGAAATTTCGGAAAAGTCGTGCGGGTACTCCCGCTCGTCCCGGTACAGGAACAGCCGGGACGCGCCCGCCGCCTTCTGCACTGCCGCCGCCAGTTCGCTGATCCGCGGATCAGCCAGATCGCCCCGGATGATCACCTCAGGCTCGGGCAATGCGGCCTGTTCAAAGGATATCTTCATCCTGTTCTCCCCCTTTCTGAAATCAGCTTATCACAGCCGCGCGCGCCTGTCTCCCGTTTTTCGCCAAGTGGTCAAAATCCCGGGGTAAGCGGTTCAAAAGCGCGGGCAAAAAACGGGCCCGCCGGTGGATGCCGACGGGCTCAATTGCAATCAGTGTTGGTAGGATGATCGACCGATCAGAGACCCAGTTCCTTCTTCAGAGCGTCGATCATTTCCTGATACTCCTCGTCCTTCAGGAATACCGGCTCGGGGTTGGTGATGGCGAACGCGCCGCCGAACTCAAAACCGCCCTCATACTTGGGGACGATATGGAAATGCAGGTGGGGATTGGTGTCGCCGTAAGAGCCGAGGTTCAGCTTGGTGCAGCCCCACAGCTTCTTGATCGCGCCCGAAGCCGCGGCCAGATCAGCGGCGAACTGTGCGCACTCCTCGGAGTCGCACTCGCAGAGCTCCTTCTTGTGGGAGTTCAGCGCCAGCGCGCAGCGGCCCTTGTGGGACTGATCCTTGAACAGATAAAGCGTGCCGGCCTTCATCTTGCCGACTTCAAACATAATGGCTTCGCGGCCCTCATGGTGTTCATCACAGTAAAAGCATCCCATATTTTTGTCTCCTTTGTTTTCTCAGTTGATATCCCGCTCGCGCGGTTTTCTGATTTTATTATACCCCGCGGCGGAAGAGATTTCCAGCCTTAATTTGGCGCGGCATACAGATTGACGTCCCACGCCGGCACATATGGGTGATGGCGCAGATACAGCCGGTGTCCGGGGCAGAGCGCGTGCACCAGCAGCGGCAGGTCAAACAGATCTTCGTTGCGGTGATAGCAGGCGATGTTCATGCGGGGCGACCAGCGGCGGATGGTCTGCGCCGCACCCAGCAGCGCCTTGCGCTCGGCGCCCTCGACGTCCAGCTTCAGCATGGTGCACGGGCGGCCGTCCAGCACCGAATCGAGCGCCCGCATCGGGGTCTCCACACCTTTCGCAGCCAGCGCCGAATTGCGTCCGGCCCGGGCCGCAAAGGTGAGCGTCGTGTCCTGCGACCACGCACCCGCGTTGACCAGCGCAACGTCCCCGGTCAGATTTTCATCGGCGTAAGCGCGCAGCTTGCGGAAGGTGCGTCCATCCGGCTCAAGCGCGGTGATCGAGGCGTACTGCCCGCCGGTATAGGAGAGCAGCTCCCGGATCGTATCGCCGTTATACGCGCCCAGATCAGTAAAATGCTCGGCCGCATCCGGCCGCAGGATCTTCTGAAACGCCTCGTCCTTCGCGGTCTCGCAGCCGCGCAGGTAATGAATCTCGCCCGTCAGCTTAAAATTGAGGATGTCGGTAAAGCAGCGGCGCGCGGTCTCGTCGGCCATCAGGCCGTAGGCCTGTTCAAATTCTTCCATGTGCGCGTTCAGGTAGTCCCGATCGAACAGCCCTTCCCCCGCGACCGGGACGTCGGGTGCGACCAGATCAAAGCGTGCGTCCAGCTCATAGAATTTCTCGAGCACCTCGGGGCGCTGGCTGGCGAAGGACAGGACGATCATCAGATCCTCGCCCAGCTCGGCCGTCAGCTCGGAGAGCTTTTTGACGCGGAAACCGGCAAAATCGTGTCCCCGGACGAACTCATCGCTCGCGAACACGCCTGAGGCCCGGATTCCCCGCCCGGCGAACACGCGCAGAATCTTGTCCGCGCCGTCGCCCATGCCGTACAAAACAATCGGCCGGGTTTCGTCCCGCAAACGCTCCCAAACCGTCGGTTTTTCTGTAATATTTTCCATTTTTCATTCCTTTAATTTCTTTTCTTTCATTATATCCTCCAAATTGCTTTCTGTAAAGCCATCTTTTTTTGTTGATATTCTCCCCCCAACCCCCTATAATAAAAGCATGGATCATCACAGGAGGTATCTTTCATGGCGGAAAAGAAACAATCCCGCTGCCAGGGTATTCTGGAGCTCGACCGCACGCATCTGCGCGAGGTCGGCGGTGTCGTCTTTGATGAAGACAGCTACAAGAGATATATCCAGCACCAGAAGCCCGCGTCCCCAGCGGTTCCGTCCGCCCGGGAAGCAGCACCCCAGCATCAAACGGCCGAGCCGGCACCCGCCGCGCCCGCCGCACAATCCGAACCGGCTCCCGTAGCCGCGCCCGCGCCTGTTTTCGCGGTCGATCCGGTGCACGCGGGCTGGTACACCACCGAAAATCACGTCGTTTATCCGATTATGGCCGGCGCAATCCGCGCGGGTGAATTCGTCGTCCCGTCCGTCGGCAGCGGCTCCGGCTCCTACACCACGTCCTATCTGACCTCGCTCAGCACCTCGTACACGATCTCCTTTACGACCTCGTTCTCGGGCTCGTACTGGTACACAAGCTCGGGTTCGGCCGGCTCGTTTGGCTCGTTCGGCTCCGGACTGGGCTCGTGCGCATTCGGCCCGGGTGGCTACGGCCTCGACCTCATATGATTCGCGCCTTTCACACCGCCTGGAGCGCGCCTCTGTTCGCCCGCGACCGGCAATCGAAATACGGCGTTGAGGATTTTGAGCTTCTTACAGCGGCGCTCTCCGCGCTCGAATGGCGGCGGTGCAACGGGCCGATCGACCTGTTTTGCGACCCGGTCGCACACGCGTATTATGAACAACTCGGCCTGCTCCCCCTGTGGAACGAGATTCACCCGCTGCCGCTGGACGTTCCCTTTGATCCATCCTGCTTTTGGGCGGCCGGCAAACTGCTCGCCCTGCGCCAGATGGACGCGCCCTGCGCGATGATCGACACTGATTTCATCGTCTGGCAGCCGTTGGAGGCGATTCTGTCTGCGCTGCCGCTCGCGGTCATCCACCGTGAACCGCTTGTGCCCGACATCTATCCCGATCCACACGGGCTGCGCACGCGCGCCCCGTTTGATCTGTCGGCGTTTGACCTCGCCCAGCCGGCCACGAACACCGCGTTTTCCTGGTTTGCCGACCCGGATTTCAAGAACCGGTACTGCGACGCCGCGCTCCATTTCATGGAGGATGCGCTGCCGGACGGCGACCGACTGACCTACATGGTCTTTGCCGAGCAGCGCCTGCTGCCCATGCTGGCGGCGCAGGACGGCGTTCCGCTCGCAGCGCTTGCCGACCTCGGCGCGCTGTTCACCACCGGACAAAATTTCTTCACCCACACCTGGGGCTATAAAAATGTGCTGCGCGCCGACCCTGCCGAGCGCGAGCGCTTCTGCCGCCGCTGTGCCGTGCGCATCAGCCGCGATCATCCCGCGTATGCGGACAGGCTCGCCGCCATCGGCGGTCTTTCCACCTATTTCGACAACTGAAATCAAAAGCTGCGATTTCCCCGGAAATCGCAGCTCTTTTTGTGCCGTTTTAAGAAATAAAGGAATCCTTGCTCAACGGGTCGATAAAGCCCTCGCCGTAAACCTCGCTGGTATCCGAGATCATGACAAAACAGTCAGGATCGACCTGATAGGCCGCCGCACGGACGCGCCACGCCTCGGCGCGGGAGCACGCGCAGAACAGGATATCGCGCGGACTGCCGGTGTACGTGCCCACGCCGCGGCTCATCGTCGAGCCGCGCGAGGCGACCTTGCCGATATGATCGGCGACCGCCTGGCCATCGCTCGTGATAATGACCAGGAGCTTGCCCGCGCCCACGCCGTTCAGCATGCGGTCGAGCACGAAAGAGGTCGCGGTGGTCGCAATGATGCCGTACAGCACCGCATCCACATTGCCATATACCAGTCCGCCGATGCCGATGATCGCAAGGTCGATCGCAAGCGTGATGCTGCCCATGGACAGGTGCGGGCACCGCGCCCGGATCGACATAGTGAGCAGGTCGGTGCCGCCCGAGGAAGAGCCGTGACGGTAAAACATCGCGAGCGCCACGCCCATGCAGACGCCCGCGAAGAGGGACGCCAACAGCGGATCGCCGTGATAGGACGGCAGGAACGGGAAAATGACATCCACAAAGACCGCGCAGATCACCATGCTGCACAGGGTCTTGAGCAGGAACGCCGCCCCGACGAAGCGCAGACTCAGCAGCACGAGCGGGATATTGAGCACGAGCCCGGTCGTGCCGATCGGCACGCCAAACAGATGATGGAGCACGATCGACAGACCCGAAATGCCGCCCGGCGCAAAATTCGCATTGGCCGCGAAGACCACAAGCGAGGCCGCATACATGATCGCACCGATCACATCAAATGCCAGATCGCGCGCCCATTTTTTCTGACCCAAAGCATTCCCCTCCCATACGAAAAGGTTTCCCCGCCGCGCGCCTT
Source organism: uncultured Clostridia bacterium (assembly GCA_945932315.1). Taxonomy (GTDB): domain Bacteria; phylum Bacillota; class Clostridia; order Oscillospirales; family Butyricicoccaceae; genus Butyricicoccus. The sequence continues at coordinate 18,063 of CAMEPU010000003.1, read as the reverse complement.
GTGATTCCTGCGGGAAATCTGTATTTTTACTTTAATATTCGTAATCCTCAAAATAGTTCATGATGGCGTTGAACAGCGCCTCGGCCTCGGCGTCCAGCGCGTCCTCACCGAACACCCACTGCTGATCCTCCGGATTATCAAGGAAGCAGTACTCGCTGATGAAAGCCAGGCAGCCGACATTCGCAGCTGCGCGCAGGACGAAATAGTAATCGCCGTTGTCGCCGCGCTTGTAGACCGTGCGGCGCAGCGTATGACCGGCGGCCTCGATCTCGGCCTGATAGTAGTCCGCGAAGGGCGCGCCGTCCTCTTCAAAGCGGATCTGTGCCAGGAGCTCCGCGCCCGCCGCAGTGCCGTTGGCCGAATTATGATGAATGCTGAAGATCATATCGGCATCCGCGCCATACTCTTTGAGCAGCTCGACGCGGTCGCTCGAGGTGACGGTCTCATCCTCCTCGCGGATCATAACGACCTCGACGCTCTCCTCTTCCAGCAGATCCCGCAGGCGCAGCGCGACGGCAAGATTAAAATCCTTTTCATAAATCGCGTCTCCCGCAAGGACATCGCCCACCGGGCCTTCAAAATCAATGCTGGCCTTGCCGGTTGTACCGCCGTCCGAGCCGCCGTGTCCGGCATCCAGGACGATTTTCAATTTGCCGTCCAGATGAACGGTGCGGTCAAAGGGATCCTCCTCCACAGGCTCCTCCGGTTCATCGGGTTCGGGCTCCGGATCAGGCTCCGGATCGGGTTCCGGCTCCGGTTCCGGGGCGGTGTCGATCAGAATCGTGCGCGTCGCTTCATCGTAATCGACGACAAAGCCGAGCGCGTCACCGATGTCGCGCAGTTTGAAATAATTGTTGTTGTTGATGAGATAGCCCTCGAGCGAAATGGGCCGGCCGTTCAGCAGCAGATTACAGTCGCCGACCTTGGCGGTGGCGGTGGACGCGCTCTCGGCCGCCAGTTCGCCGCCCGCGGGCGTATAATCGAGCCCGGTGGTCATCGTGACCGAATAGCTCGGCTGATCCCAGCCGACCGCAAAGGCGCAGGCCTTGCCGCGCATCAGATAAGCGACGTCGCGCAGTTTAAAATAAGTATACCCCTCAACGGCATAGCCGGCCGGCTTGACCGATTCCCCGTCGATCGAGATCATCATATTCGACCGGATCGCCTTGTAAGTTTTGGCCGGCGTCTCGGGCTGGCTCGGCGTGGTCGGGCTCGTCGGCGTGGTCGGGCTCGTCGGCGTCGAAGGCGCTGCCGGATCTTCGGCTGAAGGAATGACGATGTGGTCGAGATAAGCGGTATCCGTTAATGTTCCCGCGCCGGTCGATTCCAGCGCGCAGACGGGAGCGGCCATCGTCAGCAGCATCGCACCTGTCAGGAACAGCGATAAAATTCGTTTCATAGAGCAGGACTTCCTTTTGCGCAGTATGAGATAAGTATACCAGCTCTCCGAAATATTTTCAAGAATCGACCGTATTTGTCATTGAAATGAAACAAAAATGATGCAATTATAAAAATCCCGCACTCTGTGCGCGGGATTTGGAACTTATTGGGTAATATCAATTTTTCGGGCCAGGCGGAAGTATTCAACCAGGCGGTCAAAATCGGCGTTGATAACCAGTTCCTCCGGGAAATCGACCGCCGCGAGCACGCCGAGCGCGTTGTCGAAGCCGCCCACCTTGTACGAGATATGGGAATCGCTCGACACCATGATCGGCACGCCATACTTCTTGCACAGGCGGGCGATCTCAACGCAGTTGCCCTCGCTTCCCTTGCGGGCGTTGACCGAGTTGTTATTGATCTCGACGATTTTACCGTACTCGTTGCAGCGGGAAATGATGTATTCCTGATCGAACGGGTAATTGGGGTTGCCCAAATGACCGAAGCACTGCACGCGCGGGTTCTTCAGGATGTTCTCCAGCGCCTTCGTGTGCACCTCCGCATTGACCGGCGGGAAGCACGGCTCGTGGAAGGACGCGATGACGTAATCGAGCGCGTTGTAGCACCAGCCCTCCATGCGGTCGAGCGCACCGTCGGGCGGCAGGATGTTGCACTCGATGCCGCGGATGACCGTGACCCCGTGCATCACACGGGGGATGATGCCCATATTGCCAAAGTGCCACTGGTGCGCGCCGTCCTTCATGGCCGGGCCGTGGTTGGTGATCGCGATCGCGCGCAGACCCGCGTCCCGTGCGCCGCGCACCATCTCGTCCAGCGAGGAAAAGGCGTGCGCACTGACATTGGTGTGTGTGTGCATATCTGCTACGATTTTCATGATTCTGATGCTCCTGCTTTCAAAAATATGGACTGCGGCTTTTGTCGCAGTCCGGAAATACACTTGTCAATTGCCGCCGAACGAACGCATCATGCGCTCCTGCAGCTCCGCAGCCGCGTTGTAGCCCATCTTCTTATAGCGATTGTTCATCGCGGCGACCTCAATGATAACGGCGAGGTTTCGGCCGGGGCGAACCGGGATGGTCAGCGAGGGAATCGCAATATCCATGATCGAGGTGGTCTGCCCATCCAGACCCAGACGGTCGTACACCTTGCCGTCCTCCCAGGGCTCGAGGTTGATCACCAGTTCGATCTTCTCGGTCTGCTTGACCGAGCCGACGCCGAAGATGCGGCGCACGTCGACGATGCCGATGCCGCGCAGCTCGATGAAGTGGCGGATGACCTCGGGCGCGGTACCGACCAGTGTCTTGTCCGAAACGCGCTTGATCTCGACCGCGTCATCCGCGATCAGACGGTGGCCGCGCTTGACCAGCTCGATCGCGGTCTCCGACTTGCCGACGCCCGAATCGCCCAGGATCAGGACGCCCTCGCCGTAGATCTCAACCAGAACGCCGTGCAGCGTCTGCTTGGGTGCGAGCGAGACCTTCAGCGACGCGATGATCGCATTGATGGTGGACGAGGTGAACTCGTTGGTGCGCAGGATCGGCTTTCCGTACTTCTCGGCCGAGGCGATCGCCTCCGGGAAAACCTCGATATTGCGCGTAAACAGCAGGCAGGGGATGCCCGATGCAAACAGGCGGTCGAACGCGGTCTGCCGATCCTCGGGAGACATTTTCTCGCAGTAGGTGAACTCGACCTTGCCGATGATCTGAATGCGGTTGGGGTCGAAATAATCAAAGAAGCCGGCCAACTGCAGGCCGGGACGGTTTACATCATCGCGCACGATCATGATCTTCTCAAAGCCCTCGGGCGCAACGACAACTTCAAGCTTAAATTCCTGGATCAGGCTTTCCAAGGTAACGCCGTTCTCGCGAAGCTGCATAAAGGCAGAACCTCCTGGTAAAATTTCAATGGATACATCTTTATTATAATGCATCCTGCCCATTCTTTCAATGGTTAGCCGTCGAGCCTTGAAAAATTTTCTCGAAATCAGAAAACTTTTTTATGTTTGCGCTTGCAATCCGCGACCGGTTGTGCTATCATAATATTCGTTACACAATGCCTTTAGGTAAGGAGGTGCAGGTAAATGGCTAAGTGCGATATTTGCGGCAAGGGCGTCAGCTTCGGCATCAAGGTTTCCCATTCCCATCGTCGTTCCAACAGAACCTGGAAGGCAAACGTTCGCCGTGTCAAGACTCTCGTCGATGGTACTCCGTGCCATGTCAACGTATGTACTCGGTGCCTCCGTTCCGGCAAGGTTACCCGTGCTATCTGATCAAAGCGGAATTTAAAAGCGCTCTGCGTCAGCAGGGCGCTTTTTTCTTACCCGGTTTCATTCATAAATCAAAATTTGCCCGCCGGAGTCCGGCGGGCAAGCTTTTTTACTTTGCAAAGGGATCATATTCCGGCAGGGGCGCGGGGCGCTCGCAGGTGGTCTGCATACGAATCCATCGCTCCTCCTTCGCGGCGATATCCAGCGATTCCAGCACCTCAAGAACGTGAAGTGCCATCGTTCCGTCCGCGCGGGCGGGGCGATTCTCCTGCAGCGCGCGCACCTGATCGATCAGGCCAACGCCCCGGCTGTTGCGGTCGTGGCCGGTTTCGCTGAACGGCCGGTCGTAGAGCAGCTCGTCAAACGGCTTCTCCTCCATGCCGGGCGGGCAGGGCATGACGCCCCAGCGGAAGTCTTCGGCCTTGCGCATCCAGATCTTTCCGCCAAAGATGTTGGGGCCGCTGTTCGGGTGGGGTTCAGGCATGATCAGGCTGCCCTTGGTGCCGTAAAGCTCCATGCGCGGCCTGGCCGAATCCCAGACATCAAAGGACAGGGTCACGTTCACGATCGCGCCGCTGCGGAATTTGAGCACGCCTGCGACATGGGTATCGACCTCGACGGGCAGTTCCTCCCCGGTGGACGGGATATAGCGGGTATCCTGCGCGCGGTTGGTCATGGCAGTGACGGCCTCAACCGGGCCGAGCAGCGCGACCAGCGCGGTCAGATAGTAGGGACCCATGTCGAGCGCCGGGCCGCCGCCCGGGCGGTAATAAAAGCCGACATTAGGGTGGAAGCACTCCCAGCCGTGTGCGAGCATGCTCACGTCGCCCGAGCCGATAGGACCGATCACGCCCGCGTCGATCGCGGCGCGCATGGCCTGCACGCGACCGCCCAGGAAGGTGTCGGGCGCGCAGCAGACCGACAGCCCCTTCTCCCACGCGAGCTCCATGATCATCCGGCCCTCTTCAAAGGTCGCCGCAAGCGGCTTCTCGGTGTAGACGTGCTTGCCCGCCTCGAGCGCGGCCAGATTGTATTTGGCGTGCGCATCCGGCGTGGTCAGGTTGAGCACGACGTCGATCTCGGGATCGGCCAGCAGGGCATCGGGCGATTCATAGACCCGCGGGATGCCTAGCACGCGGGCGCGGACGCAGGTCTTTTCGTAATTGCGCGCGGCGCAGCCGTAGACCTCGACGATGTGCGGATACTTCTTCAGGTTATCGACGTACTTGTTGCTGATATCGCCGACGCCGATCAGACCGACTTTCATTGCCATAGCAGAACCTCCATATAATGACAGGCATCCCAAACGGGATGCCTGCTTTGTTTCATCAGAATACGCAGTACTGGGCCATGTAAGCCTCCATGAGCGGCAGAATGTCGCCGTAGGTGCCCTGCTCCTTCAGGTACTCGTAGATGTCCTGAACCGTGATCAGCGCGTGCACGCGGATGCCGAACTCCTCGCCGACCTCCATGACCGCGGTCTTGCCCGGGGTCTGACCGACTTCGCAGCGGTTGACCGAGATGAACATGTCGGTGACCTTGACGTCGGCCGCGCCGGTCAGCACGGGCATGGTCTCACGGATCGCGGTGCCGGCGGTGATGACGTCCTCGATGATGATGACGCGGTCGCCGTCCTTGGGCTTATAGCCGACGAGCGAGCCGCCCTCGCCGTGATCCTTGGCCTCCTTGCGGTTGAAGAAGAAGGGCTTGTCAATGCCGTAGTCGCGCGCCAGTGCGCCGGCGGTTGAGGTGGCAAGCGGAATGCCCTTGTAGGCCGGGCCGAACATGGCGTCGAACTCGTCGCCTACGGTCTCCTTGACCAGCGCGGCGTAGAACTCGCCCAGACGGGAGTTCTGCAGGCCGGTCTTGTAGTTGCCGGTGTTGACAAAGTACGGGGTATTGCGGCCCGACTTGGTGACAAACGAGCCAAAGCGGAGCACATCAGCGCTCATCATAAACTCGATGAATTCTTTTTTCGCGGGAGTCAGCATAAATTACCAGTTCCTCTCTGTTATAAAGTCATATCTGGGAATATTATAGCAAACTCCAGGAACGATGTCCAGTTGCAGGCGGATATTCGATTGATCTGGTTTGATCATATCAAACCGGGACGCACCTTTCTTTCAACATCTTGCTTTTCTACGCTGTCCAGCAGCCAATCTCATTTCCCGCCGCGTCATAAGCGCGGATGTCGTAAGCGTCAAACGCGCTCAGCCCCAGGTGACTTGGGAACACGAACCAATACAGGGAGCGGTCATAGGTCGTGGGGTCGACCGAATCATAGACTCTGCCCTGCGCCGTATTCAGCATCTCATTGAGATCGAGCTGGAAAACGCCGTTTCCGACATCCCAGCCGTTCATCCCTTCTTCATGCTGCAAGCCGTCGAGCGTGAACCGCACGGTCATTTTGACCGCTGCCGCCCGCTCGTCCCTGAGCACGAGGTAAGCATGCTCAGCGACAAGCGGTGATTCGCAGAAATACGCCGCGCCATCCAGATTGTCGCACGTCTCAAGGCCGTATCCGGTCGGCTGGTACAAAAGCGGGACATACTGATACCGCTGGTAGCGGCCGAGCCAGACCTTTCCATCCGTACCGAGCAGGGCGACGAACGCGCTTTTTCCCTTGTTATACCGACCGGTGTACAGCACCCGGTCGACCTCGACCAGTGAGCATTGAGCGGCGCGGCGCGCCAACACGGCCGGATCGGTCGAGGGCATCCCGGCGAGCAGCCAGAGCAGCAGCAGGCAGAACGCCGTAACAAGCAGGCAGAGCAGCGCGCGGCCGCGCCGCTTGTGCAAAGGCAGCACCTTTTTCATCCGCGTCCCTCCCGTTTCGTCCGGTCGATGCGCAGGGCGAAATCCGAATCCTGCACACACAACTCCACCCACTCGGTTCCCTCCGGGACGCCCTCGAACATCAGGGTGTACGTGTGCCGGGTGAAAAACCGTGCGCTGCGCTCGTGCAGAAAGGCAAAATTCGCAGATCCGCTCCCATTCGCGATCCCGACCATACCATTCGTGAAAGCGTATTCCTCCCCCGTATCGTCGCGCAATATCAGCCGCCAAAACGACGTGATCGGATCACCCGGCGACAGGCTGTGGTCGCGCAGCACCAGTTCAAACACCAAGGTGTCCTCTTTGCGCGCCCATTCGGTGACCTCCCAGTCATACCCGGCGTATTCTCCCCGCGCGCCGCACGCCACGGCGTTGACGCCCTGCTCCTGCGCCCAGGTCTGCGGTGTCAGATCGCCGTATTCATACCAATAGATCGCCCCGGAGTCCGGGATGACAAAGCAAACCACATACCAGAGAAGCACGGTCAGCGACAGCCGCGCCAGCCAGCGCGACACCCGCCAGATCGCCGTCCAGATCGAATTATGCGCCTTCGCCAGCGCGGGTGCGAGTTCGTCCGCGTCGCCCAGACCGCGCAGCGCCAGCTCCTTGGCATCCGCTTCGGTCATTCCGGAGCCAGCCAGCGCGTCGAAGGCGTCCTCATAGTGCGCGCGCAGTTCGGCCTGCACCGCCGCGTGGTCGGGCGCGTAGCGAATATCTTTGCAGGCGTGATACAGCCAGTTGTCAATGCTGCGATAGTCGTGCACAGTGCGCCTCCCTTCTTTGTCGCTGTCTGCGCGGCGTTCTCACGGCGCCGGTTCGATTTTAAAACGGTTCCCATAGGTGTAATAGAGCATCCGGAACAGGCTGTCATCGGCATACCAGACCTCGACCTCCCGGATCGTGCCGTCGGGCGCGCGCATCATCACGCCCTTGGCCGAGTGATTCGTCATGTCATGCACGCTCACAAGCTCGCCCGGTTCGAGCAGCTCGTAGCGCTCCTGCGCCTGCACCGCCTTGACCGGATCCAACGTGATCTGCCCAAAATACAGGTAGAACACGGCGAGCAGGAGCAAAACGCCCGCCAGATTGCGCACCGCGCGCCATTTCCGGCCGCCGAGCGGCGGAATTCGCTTCATCCAAACACCTCCCCTTCCATCAGGTCGATCCGCAGGCGCAGACCGTTCTCGTCCGAACCGGCGCGCAGCTCGATCCATTCCACGTCCTCATCAACGGACCTCAGCGTGAGCTGAATATAATACCGGTTCCACACCCGCCCGCATTCACCCATGCTCCAACACGGCGAAGCCAAATCGCGGCCTGCAAACTGATACTGCGTACCCCGATCGTCCACGACATGAAAATCACTGTTTCCAAAGTGAACCGAACCGGGATAGAGCGCGGAATCGCGCAGACAGAGCAGCAACACTACGCCTTCATAGGAATCGGGCACAGGCGGCGGCCCGTCGTTCGGATCGAGGTCGTTACATTCCATCGTGTAATCCATCCGCGCCCAGTTTTTCACCGTCCAGTGAAAGCCCATGTAATCGGCAGCCGCGTCGGATTTACCCGCCGTCCAGTTGGTCAGCGTCAGCCGTTTGCCAATGGTCTCCTCTGTAAATCCTTCGTTGTACGCTTCATAAGCGTCCCGGTCGTAATACATCTGCGCGCTGTCGTCCAAAAAGTCGAGATCGAAATAACGGATCTTATAGGCGCTGAAGGGCGGCGTCAGGACGCGAAACAGGACAAACAGGATGACAAGCAAAAACAGCGCGCCGCGCGAAAAGCGCCACAGGCGCGTCCAGACTGTGTTGTACACCTGCGCAAGCTGTTCGCCGACCTCCTCCGCGTCGCCCAGCGCGCGGAGCGCCAGCTCTTCGGCGTCCGCAGCGTTCATGCCGCTCTCGAGCAGTGCGTCCCGATGATCGGCAAAGTGGTCGGTCAGTTCGCGCTCCATCGCCTTGCGGTCGGGGAAAAATTCGATTCTCCGGCAGGCCTCCGCCGCCCAGCTCTGAATGTTCTTTTCTCCCATCCCAGCAGAACACCTCCCCTGCTCAGCCAAAGACGATCGCGTTCACCTTGCTCGAGAAGGTCTGCCACTCGGCCGCCTTTTCAGTGAGCAGCGCCTCGCCCTTACGGGTCAGGCGGTAATAGCGGCGTTTCTTGCCCGTGTCGGTTTCGCGGTCGAAAGCCTCGACCATGCGGTCCTGCTCGAGCTTGTGCAAAATGGGATAGAGCGTCCCCTCCCGGAGCTGAAACGTGTTGTCCGAGCGGCGCGCCAGCTCCAGAATCATCTCGTAGCCGTATTTCTCCCCACCGCGCAGCAGAGACAGAACCAGCAGCGTCGTGCTGCCCGCCATCATTTTCTGATCAATCGCCATGCAAAGCACCTCCTGTAAATCATACCTCGATCTTCTAGGTATCTTTATTTTACCTCGATGTTCGAGGCATGTCAATCCGTTTGCCTGCTTTCATGCCGTTTTCAGCGGTTTAGCTATTGAACGGGCGCGTATTTTGTGCTATATTGACAGCAATACATCAGAAAAACAAAGGAGTCTGACCCCATGAATACATTGGAATGCATCCGCAAGCGCCGCAGCGTGCGCAAGTTCCAGGACAAAAAGGTCGACCGCGCGGTCATTGAGGACATCGTCGCGGACGCCGCCTTCGCTCCCTCGTGGAAGAATACCCAGTGCGCCCGCTACCACGTGGTGGAGGACCGCGCTGTGCTTGAGAAGATCGCGGCTGAATACACGCTGGGCTTCGCCTATAACACCGGCACAATCGCCCACGCGCCCCAGGTTGTCGTGCTGACCGCTCTGCGCGGCCGCAGCGGCATGGAGAAGGACGGCTCGGCTTCGACCGCCAAGGGCGAGAGCTGGCTGATGTTCGACGCGGGCATCGCCGCGCAGACCTTCTGTCTGGCTGCCGCCGAGCGCGGCATCGGTTCGGTCATCATGGGCATCTTCGATGCCGAAAAGGTCGCTGAGCTGCTCCACATCCCGGAAAACGAGACCGTCGTCTGCCTGATCCCGATCGGCTACCCCGACGAGACCCCGATCGCGCCCCGCCGCAAGGCTGTGCGCGAGCTGCTCTCTTTCTGCGAATAAGCGAAAGTCCGTCCGAAACTTGCTTCGGACGGACTTTTTCTGTGAACAGATACAAAAAAGGACAGGCCATACAGCCTGTCCCTTTTGATTCGATTGGAAAAAGATTACTTCAGGGTAACCTTTGCGCCAGCCTCTTCCAGCTGAGCCTTGATGGACTCTGCATCCTCCTTGGAAGCAGCCTCCTTGATGATGGACGGAGCGCCATCAACCTTCTCCTTGGCCTCCTTCAGGCCCAGGCCGGTGATCGCACGAACAACCTTGATAACGTTGATCTTAGAAGCGCCAGCCTCGGTCAGCTCAACGTCAAACTCGGTCTTCTCCTCAGCAGCCGGAGCATCGCCAGCAGCAGCAGCGCCAGCAACGGCAACGGGCATAGCGGAAACGCCAAACTCCTCTTCCAGAGCCTTAACCAGCTCAGCCAGCTCCAGAACCTTCAGTTCCTTGACGGCATCCATAATTTCCTGAATAGTCATGGTAATATACCTCCAATTTCGTAATTAAATAAATTAAATTTAAGAAAGAAACGCTGAATTACTCAGCAGCAGCCTCTGCCTTGGGAGCAACCAGGGAAGAAACCAGGGCTTCGCCATCCTCAGTCTTCTTCGCGATGTTATCCAGCGCGATAACCAGCTGAGTAATGGGGAAATTGAAGCCATACAGTACCTGCGCGATGAGACCCTCGCGGCTCGGCAGGTTAGCCAGGCTAACGACCTTCGCCTCGTCGATTACCTCGCCCTCGAGGTAGCCAGCCTTAATTTTGAAGTTGTCATGCTTCTTGGCATAGTCGTTCAGGATGCGCGCGGGAGCGACAACATCCTCGCCGGCGATCGCCAGAGCGGTGGTGCCGTTCAGATGCTCGTCCAGAGCATTGAAGCCCAGCTCGTCAGCGGCAAAGCGGAGCATGGTGTTCTTGATAACCATGTACTCAACGCCAGCCTCACGCAGATCGTGACGCAGCTTGGTATCGTCCTCAACGGTGATACCCTTGTAGTCGACCAGAACGCCGGACGGGCTGTTCTTGATCTTCTCAACCAGAGAAGCGACCAGTGCCTTCTTTTCTTCAAGAACCTTTGCGTTAGGCATCTTGTTTCACCTCCATCAATAATAAAATACCCTCTTGTGCAAAGACACAAGAGGGTACTAACGTTACAAAGTAAAACGTGTTGACCTCGGCGGGCGCGGAAGAAATCCGTCTTACAGCCATACGGCGGCCTGCTGTCTTTGACCAAGCTATTTAATTATAGCAGATAAGCCGGAAATGTCAACACATTTCTCTGTAAAAATCGCGATTTTCGCGGATCAGATCAGCTTGGCAGCGTTGACCTTGACGCCGGGGCCCATGGTGGAAGCGACGACGCAGGAACGAACGTACTGGCCCTTGGCAGCAGCCGGCTTTGCCTTGATGATCGCGCCCATCAGAGCGTTGAAGTTCTCCTCGAGCTTCTCGGGGCCGAAGGAAACCTTGCCGATCGGGCAGTGGATGATGTTGGTCTTGTCGAGACGGTACTCGATCTTACCAGCCTTGGACTCGCGAACCGCACGGGCAACGTCCATCGAAACGGTGCCGGCCTTGGGGTTCGGCATCAGGCCCTTGGGGCCCAGGATCTTACCGAGGCGGCCGACAACGCCCATCATGTCGGGAGTTGCGATAACGACGTCATAATCGAAGAAGTTCTCCTTCTGGATCTTCTCGACCATGTCCATCTCGCCTACATACTCAGCGCCGGCCTCACGAGCCTCGTCAGCCTTGGCGCCCTTTGCGAATACCAGAACGCGGACAGACTTACCGGTGCCGTTCGGCAGAACGATAGCGCCGCGAACCTGCTGGTCAGCGTGACGGGAGTCAACGCCCAGCTTTACATGCAGCTCGACGGTCTCGTCGAACTTAGCCTTTGCGGTAGAAACAACGGTTGCAAGCGCTTCAGCCGGGTCGTACTGCTTGGAACGATCGATCAGCTTCGCGCTCTCTACATACTTTTTACCTTTGCGCACAATAATATCCTCCTTAAGTGGTACAGCGGGAATTTCCCTCCCACTAAGACGGCAGATTTGCCGTCAACGTGTAATTCTTTCAGAATTGTCGGGGAGATATGATCTAAAAATTACTCCTCGACGGTGATGCCCATGGAGCGGCAGGTGCCGGCGATCATGCTCATCGCGGCCTCTACGGAAGCGGCGTTGAGGTCGGGCATCTTCATCTCGGCAATCTTCTGAACGTCGGCCTTGGAGATCTTAGCGACCTTGGTCTTGTTCGGAACAGCGGAGCCGGACTCGATCTTGCAAGCCTTCTTGATCAGAACGGCTGCCGGAGGAGTCTTGGTGACGAAGCTGAAAGAACGGTCTGCGTATACAGTGATGACGACCGGGATGATCAGGCCGGCGTCGTTCTTGGTGCGCTCATTGAATTCCTTGGTGAAGGCCATGATGTTTACGCCATGCTGGCCCAGTGCAGGACCAACCGGAGGCGCAGGAGTTGCCTTGCCAGCAGGAATCTGGAGCTTGATATAACCTACTACTTTTTGTGCCATGGTTGAGGTTTCCTCCTTAACAAAATGTGGTGGCTGGCGAACCGCATCCACAGGACGGGTTCTCCCACTTGCCATCTGCCGTCATTGCGGCAAATTTTTTATTCTCCGAGGGCTTCCACCTGATCGAGCTCCAGCTCGACGGGGGTCTCTCGGCCGAACATGGATACGACGACGCGCACCTTGTTCTTTTCGGACTCCAGCAGATCGACCACGCCGATGAATCCGGCAAGCGGGCCATCGATGATGCGAACGCTGTCGCCCAGTGCATAGTTCAGTTCGATTTCGCGCTTTTCAACGCCCATCTTCACAACTTCCTCATCGGAAAGCGGAAGCGGCTTGTTGGAGTTGGGGCCGACAAACCCGGTGCAGCCGCGCGTATTGCGCACGAGATACCAGCTTTCGTCGGTGAGCACCATCTTCACGAGGACATAGCCGGGGAAGAGCTTGCGCTCAACTTCGCGGGTTTTTCCGTCCTTGACCTCGGTGACCTTTTCGACCGGGACATTGACCGCGGTGATCAGATCATGGAGCTTGCGGTTTTCAACCGCCATTTCAATGGACGAGGCTACCTTGTTTTCATAGCCCGAGTACGTATGGACAACGTACCACTTTGCAGCGTCAGACATATTCCGACCCCTCTCGGTTAAAAGAGGCTGATGAGCCCGGCGACACCGAGGTTCAGGACCGCGTCAACGATCCAGATGAAAACGCCGACGACCAGACAGCACGCCAGGACAACACCGGTGTTGTTCAGGGTCTGCTCCTTGGTCGGCCAGACGATCTTCTTGACCTCGCTCTTCAGCTCACGATACCATTTGCCGAAACGACCGAACACCGACGGCTTCTTGTCAGTTTTTTTGATTTCCTGATCTGCCATGCAGCGTACTTCCTTTCTTGTCGATTACTTGGTCTCGCGATGCGTAGTATGCTTCTTGCAGAAGCGGCAGTACTTGTTCATCTCAAGGCGGTCGGGATCATTCTTCTTGTTCTTCATCGTGTTGTAGTTTCTTTGCTTGCACTCAGTGCAGGCGAGCGTTACCTTAACGCGCATAAATAACGGCACCTCCTTATTTTTTAGCGGACGCGCGGCGCAGATTGGGTTGGAAATGCACCGGCGGCAGCCTGTTTTACTGTCCCGTTTTTCAGGGACCTTGCCTCCCTGTTGCAAGCTCGTCCCGTTTCGGAACCCGATGAATGGCTCCAAAAAACAGCGCAAAAAAAGAACCTGCACAGGTGTTTTTATTGTAACACGCCCCTCCCGCGCGGTCAACATTTTTTTCGGGAAAATTTGTACAAATTCCGGACGGTTTATGCTATAATGAGCATAATAATCACAAACCAGCGGAGGTACTGCCCTATGAAGATCCTTGGCATCGACTACGGTGACGCGCGCACCGGCCTTTCCGTGTCCGATGCGACCGGCCTGCTCGCCGGCTCGCCCTCGGTCATCGCCGAATGGAACCACGACAAGCTGCTCGACAAGCTCACCGCCTTTATCCGCGACAACCGGATCGAGGAGATCGTGCTCGGCTTCCCGCGCAACATGGACGGCTCTGAAGGCCCGCGCGCCGAGAAGTGCCGGGCGCTGGCCGCCGAGCTCGAAGCGCGCACCGGCCTCAAGCCTGTCCTCTGGGACGAGCGCCGCACCACGGTCGAAGCGCACGCCATCCTGCACAGCGCCGGAAAAAAGGAAAAAAAGCACCGTCAGAACGTTGATGCGGTCGCGGCAACGCTGATTTTACAGGGATATCTCGATTTTCGGAGAACCCGTGGATGAGCGGGCAGTTTGCTTTACATAAAAAGGGGAAACTTCGGTTTCCTCTTTTTTTCTCTTTTTTTCGCTTTTTTTGACAAATAAGTTAGCGTTTCATTTATTTTCTGTTATAATTCAAATTGTAGTTTTATGCTTAAAGTGTAACCTTGAAAGGCCGGTGCTGCGCCCATGGCAAACGTCCGTATTTTCACCAACTCCGTCTCCGACCTGACCCCTGCGCTGGCGGAAGAATTCGGCATCACATTGGTGCCCGACGCTGTCATTTTCGGCGATGAACAGCTGCTCAACAACATCGACATCACGCCGCCCGTTCTTTATGAACGTCTGGCGAAGGCGGAAAAACTGCCGACCACCTCGCAGCCCAGCATCGGCCTGTACGCTGAATATTTCCGCAAGGCGGAAGGCGCGGACGCGATCATCTGCATCTGTCTGACCAGCCGCATGTCCGGTTCCTACAACACGGCCTGCGCCGCAGCCAAGCTGCTGGCGGAACAGGGCTTTCCGACGCCGATCCATGTCTACGACTCGCTGCAGATCTGCTTTACGCTGGCGCTGCTCGCGATCGAAGCCGGCCGCATGGCCCAGCGGGGCGCGGACGCGCAGGAGATTCTGAGTTATCTCGACCGGGCGCACAGCCACATGAACTGCTTTTTCGTCACCGAATCGCTGCAATACGCCCGCAAGGGCGGCCGTTCGGGTACGATCCGCCTGCTGGCTGCCGATCTGTTGAAGATCAAACCCATTCTGACTTTCACCGACGGCATGATCCACGACGACGGCTTCGTCCGCACGGTCGACGCGGGCATTCAGAAATTTCTGGACAACTATAAAACACTGGCTCATAAAGGCACCGACGTCTTCATCTATCATTCGCAGCGCGAGGAACTGGCGAACGCGTTCGCCGACCGTCTGCGTGCGATCGACCCCGAAGCAACCGTGCGCGTCGAGTGGGTGGGTGCCGTCATCGGCATCTATACCGGCCCGGGCTGCATCGGCATCGCCTTCCGCGAGCCGCACGCATGACCGCGCTGTTTCTGGGCGCGCTGTCCTTTCCGGTCTGCGCCCTGTCCGATTGGCTCGGCCTGCGCGGCAGACGCCGCTCCGCTTCCGCGCTGTTTGCGCTCGGTTGTCTGCTGCTGGCCGCCTCTTCCGTCGCGCTTTTCCGGGACAATTACCCCGGCCAACTGACTCTGCCGCGCGTTCTCCTGCTGCTGGGGGCGGCAGGCGCGCTTGCGCTTGAGTTCTATACCCTGTTTTTCGCGCTCCCGTTTTCGGACACCTACGCCGGAGACGGCGGGCTTTCTGTAATTGATACCGGCGTCTATGCCCTTTGCCGCCATCCCGGCGTGCTCTGGCTGGCGCTGACGTATCTGCTGGCCGCGGCCGCTCTCGACGGCGCGCAGCTCTGGACCGCCGCCCTGTTGTACACCGCGCTCGATACGGCCTACGTCTGGTGGCAGGACCGATTTATTTTTCCGCATACGCTCGCCGGGTACGATGCGTATCAAAAGAGGACCCCGTTTTTGCTGCCCACCCGTGACAGCATCCGGGCCTGCTTTCGCTCGAAGTGATTTCTTAGGGGAGAAAAGAGTTCGTCATGACATTCGAGGAAAAAATAAAAAAACTCCCGCGTGCCGCAGTCTGGCAGGAATATTGTGGATTCCTGGATTTCACACTTGAGGAATATATGCAGACGCAGGAACGCCTGCTGATGGAGCAGATCGATCTGCTCTCCAAGTGTGAGCTGGGCCGCCGCCTGTTTGGCGACACCCCTCCCCGCTCGCTCGAGGAATTCCGTTCGCAGGTGCCGCTGACGACCTTCGAGGACTATGCCGACATCCTTCTGCTTCAGAAGGACGACGCGCTGCCCGCGCCCGCGGTCATCTGGCTGCAGACGACCTGGGAAGGCGGCAACTTTCCGCATAAATGCGCCCCCTATACGGCCGCTATGCTGGAGACCTATAAAAACAACACGCTGGCCACCATGCTGCTGACCACCAGCAAGCGCAAGGGACATTTCAACGTCAAGCCGAACGGTCGCATGCTGTACGCTTTGGCGCCCCTGCCCTACGCGACCGGCCTTGTGCCCACAACGGTCTGGTCTTTTTCCCGGACGCCTGTTTTTATGAATTCATTCCTGAGCAGGAGATGCTGCACAGCCTGCGCGACCCGTCGTATACCCCCAAGACCTATCTGATGAATGAGCTTTCGGCCAATCAGAACTACGAGCTCGTCATCACGGTTCTCAAGGGCGGCGCTTTCACCCGGTACCGGGTGGGCGACGTATACCGCTGTCTGCGCACCAAAAATCCGGCTGACGAACTCGATCTTCCCCAATTTGAATATGTAGACCGCATTCCGACCGTTATCGACATCGCCGGCTTCACACGAATCACCGAGCGCGAGATCCGCAGCGTGATCGAATTGTCCGGTCTGCCCATTCACGACTGGTTCGCGCTCAAAGAATACGACGAACACAACCACTCCTTCCTGCATCTTTATGTCGAGATGGAGCCGGGCTCCCGTCAAAGCGCCACCCTGACCCGGGAGATTCTGTGCGAGCATCTGGGGATTTATTTCCGCTTTTATGATGGAGACTACAAGGATCTCAAAAAGCTGCTCGGCATCAATCCGCTTGAGGTCACCATTCTGCGCACGGGTTCTATTCAGGGCTATGAGACCCTTTACGGCGAACCGATCCCGCATATCAATCCGCCCCATGAGAATGTGCTCGATCTGCTGCGCCTTTACCGGCAAGGCCCGGACGAGACGGATGCAAAGGAGGCGGCGCCGTGAGCAGTTTCCACGACAAGGTGTTTTACGCCGTCCCGCTCGCCGCGATGCTGTGCAATTTGTTCCTCGTGCTGACCTGCGCGGGTGCGAAAAAGAACCGCACGGTCAAAGCGTTCATCCACCTGCTTCTGATCTTCACGGGCTGGACAGCGGGCTCCTTTTTCATGCGTATGATGCTCTATCCCGGTTCCGCTTTCTGGTACCAGGTTTCCATCTGCTGCACCTTTCTCGTTCCCTGCGCCTACTATCATTTTATGTACCACTTCTGCGGGGCGCGCGGACAATTTCTCAAGAATCTGATTCTGGTTCTCTCGATCGCGGTGACGATCCCCAATCTGTTCAACATTTATTTCCCCGATCCCCAGGTCACGACGGTGAACGGCGAGCGCGTCTTTACCTACGGCGTGTCCTGGACAGTCGTGATCCCGATCATCGTCATGGCGCTTATCATCTGTGCCATCATCCGTCTGATGCAGCGCGCGATCTCGGAAGATTTGGTTCCCATCTCGCACTTTGTTCCCGTTCTGGCAGGCATTGCGATCATGTTCGTCTGCACCTGCGCGGCGGTACTGCCGCAGATGGTCTCCCTGCCGATTGACACCCTCTCCTGCGGTATCAACGCGATTTGCCTGTATTACGCGCTCTATAAAAAACGGTTGATCTCACTGACGCAGATGGCCTCCCGCGGTTCCAGTTATCTGATTGCGGCGGTCTTTACCACCATTTTCCTGGTTGCGAGCTACGGCACGATTGAAGATTTCTTCTTTAAAAACTTCAGTCAGTTTGCCGAGCGCAAAACGATCATCATCGCGGTTGTTTTTTCATTGCTCACCATGCTGGTTTATCATGCGACGCGTTTTCTGATGAACGGCGTGTTTGTCAAGCGACAGGAGCAGCAGGAGGCCGTGCTCAAGGAATTCAGCCACGCGATCAGCAACACGCTCGACGTGGGTGAAATCATGCAGACCTATCAGGATCTGCTGCAGGACAGTATGCCCGATCACCCGGCTTACGTCTTTGTTCGGGAGGGCGGCGAATACCACATTCAATTCTGCACCTATCACGCCCGGGAGCGTTCGCTGAAGCTCGCGGCCGACCATCCCCTGCCCGTCTGGCTTGAAAAATACCGGCGCGGCGTATTCTACAACGAATTCCGCAGGACCCATTCCTACAAATCGATGTGGGAAAGTGAAAAAAATGCACTCACCGCCTTGCATGCAGATTTTCTGCTACCCATGACCTGCGAAGGCGAACTGGCCGGCTTCACTGTTTTTACGGACGAGCGCGGCTCCCACCGTCACAATATCTCAAACACCGACATCACCTTCCTCGAATCGGTCGCCGCCATCCTGTCCATCGCGC
>CAMEPU010000002.1 GCA_945932315.1 uncultured Clostridia bacterium | reverse complement strand
TGTTGTACCACATGGTGTCCTTCATATCCGGGAAGTCGTTCTCGGTGGTGAAGTAGCGCTCACGGGTCTCATCGTCCAGCAGGCGGTAGAAGATCGCAGCGACCTCGGCGCGGGTGATCTTGGCCAGCGGGCGGACGGTGCCGTCGGTGTAGCCCATGACATACTGGAAGTGGTCATCGCCGTTCAGACCCTGCGGAACCTCGGGCTCTTCAATATCGATCTTGCCGCCGGAGCTGCCGCCGCCGTCAATGCGGTAGGAAACCTCGGGACGCGGGAAGGTGTACTCGCCGACCGGCGTATCCAGAGTTGCCTCTACGTTGGTGTACAGCTCGCTGTGGGTGCCGTCCTTGCTGCCGCGGTCGGCCAGATAGACGGTGTAGGACAGCTTGAGCGGCGCGCTCGGGAGGATGGGCTCCTTGATATCGAGGGTGAAGTACTCATCGCTGCCGCTGTGGTAGGTGAAGACGTACTTGCCGTCGAAGAAGCTGATGGAATTCGCAAAAGCCTTGGTTTCAGACTTGCCGCCGACGGTCAGGGTGACCTTGGAGCCCGCCTTGATGTCGAAATTATACTGCTGGTACTTGCTGTCGGTGCCCTTGCCGATCACGTCGGTGATGGCGCCGGAGGGGATGACGCAGATCTTGCTCAGAATTTCGGAGAAGATCGCGCTGTAGCTCTTGTTCGCGCCCGCAATCTTGGCGCCGGGGAGAGCCGCGATGAACTCGGAAGCGTATCTTGCAATCTCGCCGTCATAATAAGGGAAGTCGACGGTGATCAGGTTGGCGTCGAGCGCCTTGGCTGCCTGCCAGGCGAAGAAGGTACCCTTTTCCAGATTGGAAACGTAGGAGCCGGTCTTCCAATCGCCGGTGGTGTAATTGCCCGCGATGCGGTCAATAGAAGCGGTGGCGGAGAAGGAGCCGAGCGTGCAGCCGCCCTCCACAACATCGGTGTTGCCGGTCGGGGTGCCAGAGCCGAAGGTCTGGCTGACGGGCTTGTCCTGATCGTCGTTCCACCAGTACGCGCCGCCGTCGGTGACGAGTACGACGTACTTGTCCTCAGCGTCCACCGCGGTCAGCTTGTCAAGCGCGCTGTCGGCGGTCTTGATGCCGGCTTCAATGTTGGTGCCGGCGGGAGAGGAAAGAATGTTGGTATAGTTCTTGACCTTGGTGATCGTGCCGTCAACCTCCGAAAGGTTGGCGCTCGTGAGCTTGGTGGGCTCCACAATCTCCTGCGCGGCGGAAGTGAAGACGGTCAGGCCGACATAGACATTTTTGTCTGCGAGCTGCGTGAGCGCGGCGGCCATGGCGTCGGTCAGGGTTTTGTCATCCTTGTCGACATAGAACAGGCTCCGGGTCGCGTCCACGACGAACTCGATGGCGATGGGGTCGTTTGCGACAACCGTGGAAGAGCCGTCGGGCGCGCCGACCGTCAGGGTGACGGTGGACTCGCGGCTCTGGAGCGCGGAAGCGGTTTTATTGACTGCAACGCCGTCGTCGCTCGCGGAATCGGCATTGGCCGCGAAGGCCGTGAAGGGCGCTGCAGTCAGCAGCATCGCGGCGGACAGAAGAGCCGCGACAATTCTGCGTTTCTGCATAAATCAATACCTCCATATAGCAAAATATAATGGTGGGGTGCTGCGAAAAAGCTGCGCAAAAAGGGCGCAAACAGGAAGCCCTCCGCGCCGCGGGAACTGGAGGATCGCCGCCGCCCGGAAGAAGATACTTCCACAAATAACTATCCATATTATAGAACTGCCGCCTATGAAAAGTCAAATGGTTTCGGGCAAAAAAGGGGATAAAATATCGCAGAAAAATTACAGTGTGTATACATATTTATATATAAAGGGGAATTCTGCCGAAAAAACGGGGGCTTTTTTTGGCACTTTTGAAGTGCCAAACGGTTGACATGATTTGCATCGGGGAATATAATTAGGATGATATCTAGGGGGAAATCCCTGTCCATTTGACCGAAAAACCGGGGGAAAACCGGGCGGAAACGTTTGCGGGAACTGGAGGGTTCTGAATCGGCGCGGACGCCGCCAGGCGGGAAAATCGGGAATTTTTGGTTGAGAATGGAAAAAAAATCAAACTTTATCATGATTTTATGATGTAGATAAAGGGGGCAATTCACGTAATGAAATTGTTTAAGAAGACTCTGGCCATGGTTCTCGCAATGGCGATGCTGTCTTCGGCGGCGGTGTTCCCCGCATTTGCGACGGAGGAAGATCCGGCAGATGTGTCCGGTGTGGAAGACGTCGTTGAGGAACCCATTGCCGAGGAGCCTGCTGCAGAGGAACCGGTCGTCGAGGAGCCGACTGTTGAGTCTCCCGCGGATCAGGGAGGTACTACTTGGGATTTTGGCGCTTCAACTTTTTCCGTTTCGGGATCTACGACTGTCAATGTCGGTGAGATGATCACCTTGACCTGTGACAAAACGGGCCGGGGGCATACCCATTCGTGGGGGGTCTATAATGGTATTGGCGATAGTGGTAAAGTTGAGATTGTCAGCAGCAACTCCAACACCGTGACGATCAAGGGTGTAACCGCAGGCAATGTGTATGTTTATTGCGGCCAGTATAGCCAATTGACTAATAGAATACTGATTACTGTTGAAGCTGCTGCGGTTGTCGAAGGTCTGGTTGTAAAGGCATCCAATGGAACGAACGGCGAGCAGACCTGGACGGATGCGAGCGGTGCTACGTTCACCTACCCCTATACGACTTCTGTCGCGGTGCGTGGTACCAAGACGCTCTCCGCATCCGCAGTATATACCAATTCGGATGGTACAACAAATCCGTACAGCGTTTCGTGGGCGTCTGCGAAACCGGAGATTGCAACGGTCGATAGCGAGGATGGCACTGTAACCGGCGTGGCCGAGGGTACGGCTACCATCACCGCCACGCTGACCTGCACAGGGTTGCAGAATATTGTTGTTAACTTCCTGGTTAAGGTAACGGAGAAGGCACCTGAGCTTGACAGAACATATGCGTATTATTATCTTCTGAAGTCGGATGCAACAGAGGATCAGACTAAGGATGAGAACTGGTCTCCTTTCGGTATCGCATCTGTCTCCAATCTGGCTACGCCGACCAGCGGTGCAACCTCGTATCCGAACGGCAATGAAGTGCTCACTTCGCTTACGCCCGCTCCGTTTTTCCCGGCAGAGGGTACAGACTATGAGAATCATTATGCAAAAAGTTTAGTGAAGGAGTCTTATCCGACTTATATTAAGGATGGAAAAACTTATATCTGGGTGAATGATCCTGGCAGAGATGTAAATGATACGGACGCAGATGGCAATCCCCTTTACGCCGGCACATTTGAGATTATCTGGTTTAGAGTAAAAGCGGAAGACGGAGCTGGATGTAATCGCAATACAAACAAGGGCGATGTCAGAACGTGTACGAATGCATGGGTAGAGTCAGACGTGCGTACATGGCATGTTGACGGCAAGGCTGTTACGAAAGACAAAGTTACTGTAAAGTTCATGGTCAAGAAACCCGGGGCCACAGAATATGTGCTGTACAGCAGTGATCTGCCGCTGACCTATGCAGGGAACACCCGGCTTTCGGCAATTACTGCGCCGTCTGCAGGAATTACGCTGGTCAATGGCGTCACCTGCGATTTGAGCGATTGGTATATGGATGCTGATCTGACCCAGTTGAAGAGCGCAAATGGCAGCAAAACCCTGAGCGAATATGACACGGATGGGAACGGTATCATTGAAATCTATGCGAAATATATTCCGTATACCGTGACTTATCAGTATAAGGGCACTTCGTCGGATCCTGCTGCTGCGGTTGTTGATAAGGTTTATATGGTTAATATCGGCGATGAAGGTGAACGAGTCATCCCGCTGCCGTACGGACCGAATGGTGATGATATGGGCGAATATTTCGCAGGCTGGACCTATCGTACGGACGCAAGCGGTACTACTGGAATTGCACGCGGAAATAGCGGCAATGTTGCGTGGGTCGCCGATGCGGATAATCCGACCAATATGACCATCACGGCGGTTTATTACACCGCAGATACAGCGAAAAACTATGTGATCAACAGCAGCGAAACGGAGTACGAGGAGCAGAGCGAGATTTCCAGCGTGGAGACGGGCGCTTATTCGACTCCGCTGTTCGGCGCGCCGGAGGTCCGGATGATCAATGGACAGAAGTATGTAATTGCAAAGTTTAATGCTGACTTTACTGCTGTTGCGGCCCATCCGGATGATGACAATGACGCTGATACTGGTACTGTTATTGCGGAGAACGGAGAATATAATTGTGTCGGATTCGTGCTTGCCACTGCAGGCGAAGAAGTAGCGACGTCTCCGACTGTTCAGGGCGGCTATAGCTTCACGGAAAGCAATGACGTTTTCCAGAGCATTGGCTCTGAATCGCTTGGCGGCGGCTTCTATATCGTCATTAAATTAGGCAACGGGGTCAATTATGCAACGCCTTATGCGATTGCCAATGACGGCAACGACGTCTACTATTATGGCACAGCGTTGGAGATTCAATAAGAAAGGAGAGCAGGCATGAAAAAGTCATATGAGACCCCTGAGGTCGAAGTGCTGCTCTTCGATCTGCGTGAAGTTGAAATGCAGCTTGATGGTATGAGCAACGGTACGGTTGGAACCGTAGGCAATGCAAGCAACAACAAAGCGTTCTTTTCTGTTGATACAAAGTTCGACGACTTTTTGTAATTCCGTTTATTCTATTTCAGCAGGCAGGCCCAGCAGCCTGCCTGCTGATTTGCGTTCTGCCCCTTTTATGAAAATGAGGTATTCTGTTATGAAAAAGAAACTCCTTTCGCTGGCGCTGGCGGCGCTGCTCGCCGCGTCCTCGTTCGTCGGCGCTTCGGCCGCGACCTTCTCGGACACCGCCGGGCACTGGGCCGAAAGCGCGATCGAGCGTTGGAGCGGCTACGGCGTGATCAACGGCTACAACGGCAGGTTCATGCCCAATGACAAGATCACGCGCGGCGAGATGGCCGTCATTCTGGATAAGCTCATGGGCTATCAGGTCGCGGCTGAAAACACCTTCCACGATCTGAAGGCCGGTATGTATTACACCGAGCCGATTCTGAAGGCCAACGCCGCGGGCGCGATGAACGGCGACGGCAAGGGCGGCGTCCGCCCGACCGCCAATATCACCCGGCAGGAGGCCGCTGTGCTGATCGCGAACGCGCTCGGCGTCGGTAAGAGCAGCTCCAGGCTCACCTTCTCCGATGCCGCGTCCGTCGCGTCCTGGGCCTATGGCTATGTCGCGGCGCTGGCCGACCGCGGCATCGTCTCGGGCGAGACCTTCCGCCCCGCCGCGGCGATCACCCGCGCCGAGGTCGTCACCATGCTGGACAACGCGATTTCGCTCTATGCTCCCGAGGCCCGCGTGTATTCGTCCTTCTCGACGTTTGAAGACGTGGTTGTTCGCGGGGATGGCACGCAGCTGGTCAAAGCGACTGTGATGCGCGATCTGATCCTCACCGAGGGCGTCGGCGACGGCGCGATCAAGCTGTCGGGCGTCAAGGTGTTCGGCCGGCTGATCATTCGCGGCGGTTCCGAGATTGTGCTGAACCAGTGCCAGATCGGCTCTGTCGTGAATACCTGCGGCGCGAAAATTGTGGAAACCAATGATCCGGTCGTCGATCCGGGCGCGATCGGCACGGCGGGCACGTCGGTCAATGGCGGCTGAGCTGCTGACCATCCGGGTGGCCGGGCTGAATGTCGGCTTCCGCTTTCGCTATGAGCACCTGCCCGCGGTGTTCGCCGGGTACCGCACGGACTGCGCGCCCGATTTTACAGTCGAAGCGTCGGACGAAGCCATTGCCCGCTATCAGGCGATGATGCCGGAGCAGACCGCGGCCTACTGCGAAACCGTTGCGGCGCATGCGGCCATGTGTGAGCAGCTCTGGATCCATCATGCGTTCTGCATGCACGCCGCCGCGATCGCGATGGACGGCCGCGCCTATCTGTTCGCCGCCATGAGCGGCACCGGCAAATCCACCCACATCCGCCAGTGGGGCCGCCGCTTCGGGCGGCGGGTCACCGTCATCAACGGGGACAAGCCCCTCCTGCGGCTGGGCGCGGACGGCGTGTTCCGCGTTTGCGGCTCGCCCTGGTGCGGCAAGGAGGGCTGGCAGACCAACACCGAGGCTCCGCTGGCCGGAATCTGCTTTCTGGAGCGCGCGGAGACCGATTTCATCGAGCCGATGGACAATCGCGCCGTGCTGCAGAAGCTGTTCCTGCAGGTGGTCGTCCCCGAGCAGGACGAGCACGTCGACGCTTGCTTTACGCTGCTCGACCGGCTGGTGTCGACCGTGCCCTGCTACCGGCTGGGCTGCACGATCTCGCCGCACGCGGCTGAGGTGGCCTGGCGCGGCATGAATCCACAGGAGGAAACCGTATGAAGATCAAAAAGGGCTTTGTCCTGCGCAATATGGGCGACCAGTTTGTCGTCGTCGCGGTCGGCGCGGCGGCGCAGCAGTTCCGCGGCATGCTGCGCTTAAACGCGATGGGCGCTGAAATCTGGAACCGCATCGCGGCCGGCACGAATGAGGACGCGCTGGTCGCCGGGCTGGCGGAGGAATACGACGCGCCCGCCGGACAGATCGCGGCCGACGTCGGCCGCCTCCTCGCCACCCTGCGCGAGGTCGGGGCGCTCGATGAGTGAGCGCGTCCCAAAAGAACAGTTCATCGCCGAGAACGGATTCCTGATCATCCACCCGGTCGGCGTGAGCATGCTCCCGCTGCTGCGCGGCGGCCGGGACACGGTCGAGCTCGCCGCGCCCGGCGAGATCCGGGTGAACGACGTGGTATGGTATCGGCGCGCGGACGGGGTTTATGTCCTGCACCGGGTTGTCGGCGTGGAAAATGGCGAATATGTCCTCTGCGGCGACCACCAGATCGCCCGGGAGCGCGGCGTGCGGCGGGAGGACATTCTGGGTGTGATGCGCGGGTTTTACCGCGGGGAACGCTATGTTCCGGCGGAAAACCGGTTCTACCGCGCGTATGTCGCGCTTTGGAGCCATATGCTTCTGCGCCGCGTGGTGCTGAAGCTTATGAGAATCTGCGGAAAATGACACGAAAGGGGAGGGGCCTGCATGCGGATGAAGGAACGCGACAGCCTGCGCTGGATGGCGCAGATCGCGCGGCCGCAGCTGCCCGCCCTCGCGGCCCTTGCGGTTGGAACCGGCGCATACGCCGGGTGCAGCGTGCTGTTTGCGCTCTTTTCGCGGGGCATTCTGGACGCCGCGGTGTCGGGCGACGGACTGAGCATGCTCAGGCACGCC
This sequence comes from uncultured Clostridia bacterium, assembly GCA_945932315.1. Taxonomy (GTDB): domain Bacteria; phylum Bacillota; class Clostridia; order Oscillospirales; family Butyricicoccaceae; genus Butyricicoccus. The sequence continues at coordinate 35,292 of CAMEPU010000002.1, read as the reverse complement.
GCCGGGCTGCTCGTGCTGATCGCCGTGCAGATGCTGCTCCATCTGGGCGTCAAATGGCTGGAGGAGCGCACATCCGTGAAGCTCGAACTGGCCTTTCGCGACCGCGTGTTCCGCGCGCTGCTCGGGCGCGAGTACGCGACCGTTTCCAAATATCACAGCGGCGAGCTGCTGAACCGGTTGTTCAGCGACGTCGGGGTGGTCAGCAGCGGTGTGACCAATTTGCTGCCGTCGGCAGTGGGACTGGTCACGCGGCTGGTGTGCGCCGTGATCGTGCTGCTGGTGATCGATCTGCGGTTTACCGCGGTGCTGCTCGCCGCGGGCGCCGCGGTGTTTGTCGTTTCGTGCGTGTTCCGCGACCGGCTCAAGAGCCTGCACAAGCAAATGCAGGAAAAACACGGCCGGGTGTACGCGTTTTTGCAGGAAACGCTGGGAAATCTGCTTGTCGTCAAGGTGTTCGGCGCGGAAGAGCGTATGACCGGACAGGCGGAGAATCTGCAGGGGGAGTATTTCAGCGTGCGCATGCGCCGGCGGCGGCTGAGCGTTTTGGCGAACGCGGGCTTCGGGTTTCTGTTTCAGGCGGGATATCTGTACGCGCTCCTCTGGGGCGGCTTCGGGCTGCTGCACGGCACGCTGAGCTACGGCTCGCTGCTCGCGATTTTGCAGCTGATCGGACAGGTGCAGACCCCGTTTGCGAGCCTTTCGGGCGTTTTGCCCCAGTATTACGGCATCATCGCGTCGTGTGAGCGGCTGCGCGAGCTGGAAGAGCTGGACGCTGAGTCGCCCCGGGCGGCGGTCGATGCGGAAAAGCTGTATGCGGCGCTGCGGGAGATCGCCTTCGTGGACGTGTCCTTCGGATATGACCGGGAGCGCGTCCTTGAGCATGCTCAGTGTATAATTCCAAAAGGCAGCCTGACCGCGATCACCGGGCGCTCGGGGCATGGCAAGACGACCATGCTCAAGCTGCTGCTCGGCATCTACCCGGTGGACGGCGGGCGCATCGTGTTCCGCACGGACGGCGGGGAGATCCCCGCGTCGGCCGAGACGCGGGCGCTGTTCGCCTATGTCCCGCAGGGGCACCTGATGTTTTCGGGCACGATCCGGGAGAACATCCTGTTTGTCCGCGGCAGCGCGCCCCAGGAGGAGATCGACGAGGCGCTCGCGGTCAGCGGCGCGGCCGAGTTTGTCCGGGAACTGCCCGACGGGCTGGATACCCGGCTGGGGGAAAAGGGCCTCGGCCTGTCCGAGGGACAGGTGCAGCGGCTGGCGATCGCGCGGGCGCTGCTGTCGGGCGCGCCCATTCTGCTGCTCGACGAGGCGACAAGCGCGCTGGATGAGCGCACCGAGCGCGAACTGCTCGGCCGCCTGCGCGGGCTCAAAACGCGCACGGTCGTGATCATTTCACACAGAAGAGCGGTGCTGGAGGTCTGCGACCACCACATCGATATCGACATACCCTGAGGGGGAAGGAGGGGACGGGATGCCGCAGTGCACCCGGGCGCAGCGCCAGCTGTTGGAGCTGCTGCGCGCGTATTTTACCGGCAGCCCGCCCGAAGCGGGACTGTTTGAGGGGGCCGACTGGCCCGCGGTCTGCCGCGAGGCGCAGGAGCAGACTGTCTCCGGTTTCGCCTATACCGCGATGACCCGGCTGCCCGTAGACTTGCAGCCCGAAGCGGCGCTATGTACGGTCTGGCAGCGCGAAACCATGCGCGGCTATCTGATTTTCAGCCGCTTTTTTGAGCGGCAGGACGCGTTTTGCAGGCTGCTGCGCGAAAACGGCGTGGCCGTGCTGATCTGGAAGGGGCTTGCGGCGGCGGCTTACCTGCCCGAGCCCGAGCTGCGCACGCTGGGGGACGTCGACGCGCTGATTCCGCGCGGACAGATGGAGCGGGCGGTCGCGGTGCTGACGGCCAACGGCTACCGGCGGGAAAAGGACAATGACGACGATACCGAGATGCACGTCGCGCTCGAAAAGGACGGCGTGCACTTTGAACTGCATCGGACGGTCACCAAAGGCGTGCGGCTGCCCGATGATTATTTGACCGGCTGCTTCGCCCGGCAGAAAACGGTGGAGCTGGCCTATGGCGCATTCCCGGCACAGGACGACACCGACCACGCGTTTGCGATGCTGCTGCACATGCTGCGGCATTTTGTGAGCTCGGGCTTCGGCCTGCGGCAGCTCTACGACTGGGCGTTCTGCCTGCAATACGGCGCGGTCGACCGGGCGCGGCTGCTCGATATGGCGCGCACGGCCGGGGCCGAGCGCTTCCTCAGCGCAGTGACCGACCTCTGCATCCGCATTTTCGGCCTGCCCGCCTCCCACGCGTGGGCGGTGCCGGTGTCCGAAGCGGCCTGCGACGGCATGCTCGAAGACATTCTGATCGGCGGAAACTGGGGCCGCAAAGAGGAAAACCGGACGTACAGTCTGGTCTTTTCGGAAAATGCCGGGGACGGCGGGGAAGGCCGCGCGCGGCAGCTGCGCCAGATGGCGGCAAAGATGAACCGGCTGGCGGTCGAGCTTTGCCCGGCGGCCAAGGAGCACCCGGCGGTGCAGCCCCTGCTGTGGGCGCCCGCACTCGCGCGGTTTGCGTATCACGTCGGCACCGGCCGGCAGCAGCGACCCAAAATCGGCCTGGCAAAGCAGATCGCCGAGCGCCGGATCCGCACGATGCGCGAGATGGGGCTCGAGTCTGAACAGAAGAGGGGATCATGATGGCAAAGAGAATTTTCCTTTCCTCGCCCACGATGAACGGGCAGGAGATGGCATACATACAGGAGGCCTTTGACACCAACTGGATCGCGCCGCTGGGCGCGAACGTCAACGGCTTCGAGCAGGAGATGGCCGAATATATCGGCGTCGGGCACGCGGCCGCCCTGTCGGCGGGCACGGCGGCGCTCCATCTGGCGGTTCTGCTGGCCGGGGTGAAGCAGGGCGACGTCGTGCTCTGCTCCGACCTGACCTTTGCGGCGACCGTCAATCCGGTGGCTTATGAAAAGGCAGCCTGCGTCTTTGTGGACAGCGAGCGCGGCAGCTGGAATATGGACCCGGACGCGCTGCGCCGGGCGTTCCGAAAGTATCCGCAGGCCAAGGCGGTCATCGTGGTCAACCTGTACGGCACTCCGGCGAAGCTCGACGAGATCGCGGAGATCTGCGCCGAACACGGCGCGGTTCTCATCGAGGACGCGGCCGAGTCGCTGGGCGCGTCCTGGAAGGGGAAAAAGACGGGCACGTTCGGCAAATACGCCGCCCTGTCCTTCAACGGCAATAAGATCATTACGACCTCGGGCGGCGGCATGCTGCTCTCGGACGACGAGGAGGCCGTCAAGCGGGCGCGCTACCTGTCCACCCAGGCGCGCCAGCCGGTGCGCCATTACGAGCACACCGAGCTGGGCTATAACTACCGGATGTCCAACATCGTGGCGGGCATCGGCCGGGGCCAGCTCAAGACGCTGGACGACTATGTCCAGCAGAAAAAGTGGATTTATGAAACTTATCAGCGGGGATTCGCCGGCCTGGACGCGGTCGAAATGAATCCGATCCCGGCGGAGGCCGAGCCGAATTACTGGCTGTCCTGCCTGACGCTCGCGCCCGGCTGCCCGGTCACGCCGAACGACGTCATCGACGCGCTCGAGCGCGAGAACATCGAGGCGCGCCCGATCTGGAAGCCGATGCACCTGCAGCCGGTGTTCGCGGGCTGCGATTTTGTCACCGCGGGCGGCGCGCCGGTGTCCGAGGACATCTTCGTGCGCGGCGTCTGCCTGCCGAGCGACATTAAAAACACCGAAGAGGATATGGAACGCATCCTTTCGATCATCCGGGGGCTGTTCTGATGTACGCGAAATATGGCAAGCGCCTGCTCGACTTCACGCTGTCGCTCGCCGCGCTGCTCGTGCTCTGGCCGGTGCTGCTGGCCGTCGCCGTGCTTGTGCGGTGCAAGCTGGGCAGCCCGGTGATCTTCCGGCAGGAGCGCCCGGGCAAGGATGAAAAAATTTTCACGCTTTACAAATTCCGCACGATGACCGATGCGCGGGATGCGGACGGAAACCTGCTGCCCGACGCGGTGCGGCTGACGAAGTTCGGGCGGCTGCTGCGCTCGACCTCGCTCGACGAGCTGCCCGAGCTCATCAACATCCTGCGCGGCGATATGAGCATCGTCGGCCCGCGGCCGCTGCTCGTCAAATACCTGCCGCTTTACAACGAAAAGCAGCACCGCCGCCATGAGGTGCGCGCGGGCCTGACCGGTTACGCGCAGGTGCACGGCCGCAATGCGATCTCGTGGGAGGAAAAATTCGATCTCGACGTGTATTACGTCGATCATCTGAGCTTTGGGCTCGATGTGCAGATCTTTTTTGACACCATCCGTGCGGTGCTGAAGCGCGAGGGCATCAGCAGCGGAGACAGCGCGACGATGGAGCCTTTCTGCGGGACGGCTCCGGTGGTGCAGGGGGACAAATGATATGGCGCAAAAAGTGATTATCATCGGTGCGAGCGGCCACGGAAAAGTGATCGCGGACATCGTTTTGGAGTCCGGGGATGATCTGCTCGGTTTTCTGGATGATGGAAAGGAACCGGGCGATACCGTTTTGGGATTTCCGGTGCTCGGCCGTGTCGCGGATTACGCGCGGTATCCCGAAGCGGCGTTTGTGATTGCGATCGGCAGCGCTGCGGTGCGGGAGCGCATCGCGAAAACGCTTGATGGCGTGCGCTGGTATACGGCGATCCATCCGCGCGCACAGATTTCCCGATTGAATGTCGAGATCGGTGCGGGCACGGTTGTCATGGCGAATGCCGTCGTAAATCCGGGTGCAAGAATTGGAAAGCACTGCATTTTGAACACCGCGTCCGTGGTCGAGCACGACAATAGATTGGATGATTATGTGCATGTTTCGGTGGGCGCGAAGCTGGCCGGGACGGTTTCAGTCGGCGCAAGAACCTGGATCGGCATCGGCGCGGTTGTCAGCAACAATGTGACCGTGTGCGCGGACTGCATGATCGGCGCGGGCGCTGTTGTCGTGCGCGCTGTCAAAGAACCGGGCACATATGTGGGTGTTCCGGTAAAGAAGATCAAATGAAGATTCTGTATGTGACGACGGTCTCAGTGACCATGAACTTTTTTCCGGCGCATATCCGCATGCTGCTGGACGCCGGGTATACGGTGGAGCTCGCATGCAACTGCGAGCAGCCGGTCAATCCGGTCTATGCGGAGTGGGGATGCCGCGTGCACCACATTCCGTTTTCGCGTTCGCCGTTCAGCCGGGACAATCTGGCCGCGTACCGTGCGCTGCGCGGGCTGCTCGTGGACGGCGGATATGACATCGTCCACACCCACACGCCGAACGCTTCGGCCATGGTGCGGCTGGCCTGCCGCAATCTGCGGAAAACGGGGCCGCGTGTGTTTTACACCGCGCACGGCTTCCACTTTTTCAAGGGCGGCCCGCGGAAGAACTGGCTGCTCTATTATCCGGTTGAAAAGCTGTGCGCCCGCTGGACCGACGTTTTGATTACGATCAATACCGAGGATTACGCGCTCGCCCGGCGGAAGATGAAGGCCGGGCAGGTCGTTTATATCCCGGGCGTCGGTCTGGATCTGGAAAAATACAGCTGCCCGGATACACGCGCGGCCAAGCGGCAGGAGTTCGGCATTCCGGCGGACGCCTATGTGCTGCTGACGGTCGGCGAGCTCAACGCGAATAAGAATCAGGCGACCGTGATCCGTGCGCTGGCCAGGCTGCACGATCCGAGCGTGCATTACGTGCTGGCGGGCCGGGGCGAAAACGAAGACGCGCTGCGCCGGCTGGCCGATGAACTGGGCGTCGCGGAGCAGGTTCACCTGCTGGGTTACCGCCCCGACGTGCCCGAGATCTATCCGGCTGCTGACGTGTACCTGTGCCCGTCCTTCCGCGAGGGCCTGAACGTCTCGATCATGGAGGCCATGTCGAGCGGACTGCCGCTCCTCTGCTCGGATATCCGCGGCAACCGCGACCTCGTATCCGTGCCCGAGGGCGGCCTGCTTGTCCCGCCGGGCGACCCGGCGGCCTGGCAGAAAGCAATATGTGATTTGCGGGGACGGGGGATTTGTATATCGAATCAGAACCGGGTTCGTGAATTTGGACAGCAGATTGTAATTGATAGACTCAAAGAGATTTATCGGGTTATAGAATGAGAAAGAATAATTGAGGGTTTATCTGCATGGAATATGAAGATATTCAGTTGTCTCTAACGGAAAAGGTGCTTCGTAGCGTTATTCAAAGATATAATCATGAGAAATATTGGAGATATCGCAGCATTGTGATCGACCCCGAACGGGGTTCTAAGTGGGGCGATTTATACCGGCTCTGGTATATCAAAAGGTCAGACGCCTTTAACAATGCTTCTATGGGTACCCATCGTAACTTCGGTGCATATTTTGCGGAGCCCCCTCAGTTGCCGCATGGTTTGAATGGGATTATTGTATCCCATAATGCCAGGATCGGTGTGGATTGCCGAATTTACCATCAGGTCACGATTGGAGAAGGGCGTGATGGTGCGCCGATCATTGGCGATCATGTTGTGATTGGCGCTGGCGCAAAAATCATCGGGAATATATATATTGGTGATTACGCGCGGATTGCTGCTGGGTGCGTGGTTATGCAGGATATTCCGGATCATGCTGTGGTTCTTGCGGGAACACCTAAAATTATAGTTAAGGAGCCGAAAAGGGAGCATGAGTAAAAAAGTATCCATTCTGATGGGAATTTATAACTGCGCAAAGACTTTGCCAGAGGCAATTGACTCGATTTTAGCGCAAACTTATTCTCAATGGGAATTGATTTTGTGCGATGACGGATCGCAGGATGATACTTTTCAAATTGCACAGCAATATCGGAATAAATACCCTAATCAAATCATTTTGTTGAAAAACGAAAAGAATATGGGACTTAACAAGACTTTGAATCGCTGCTTAAGTCAAGCGGAAGGAGACTATATCGCCAGAATGGATGGAGATGACTTGTCTCTTCCTGACAGAATTGAAAAAGAAGTCTCTTTTCTGGATGAGCATCCGGAGTATGCCATTGTCAGTACGCCGATGGTTTATTTTGACGAGCATGGAGAATGGGGAAGAGGAAAGGCAACAGAGTGTCCAGAGACAAACGATTTTATCCACGGGACTCCGTTTTGTCATGCTCCGTGCATGGTGCGTGCAGAGGCATTCCGGGCGGTGAATGGGTATTCAGAGGATCCGCGCACGCTTCGTGCAGAGGATTACAACCTTTGGTTTCGGCTTTATGCGGCTGGATACAAAGGGTATAATCTTCAGGAACCTCTCTATAAAATGCGCGATGACATGAATGCATATAATCGGCGGAAGCTTCGCTTTTGTATGAACGAGGCTTATGTACGCTTTACAGGGTATCGCATGCTCGGATTGCCAATATCGTGTTATGCCTATGTACTGAGGCCAATCATTGTTGGTTTGCTTCCGAAACGGGTATATTTGTATTTACATCATCGAAAAAAATCCGGAAAGGATTGAACCGGAATGGTCATATATTGTGGGACAATGCTTGCGGCTGTTTTTTTAGGATGGCGTTTGCAAGTCATAAAATGCAGCCAACAGATCGGACAAAAAAAAACGTTTCGCTTTTGGCTGACGTTGTTTTTTCTGCTCAGTCTATTGGGCAGCGTTGTAGGCTTGAGAAAATTTGTTGGGACTGATTACGGGAATTACACGGATATTTATCTGGTAATGCAGAATAAAACGTATGCAAAGATTGCAGAGGAGCAAGAATTTTTATTTGGATTTCTGAACCGATTTTGTTTCGATCAGTTTGACAGTTATATTCCGGTTTTTGCAATTTCAGGATTTGTTTCAGTTGGACTGATTTTATATGGAATCTGCAAAGCTTCATCCACGGATTGGCTCTCTTTGTTTTTGCTGTTTGGCGGTATGTATTATTTTGATTTATTTAATGGCATGCGTCAAATGATTGCAACAGCGATCATGTTTGCAGCCTATCCGCTTGTTCCCCAAAAGAAATGGTTTCCTCTGATCCTTTTGACATTGGTTGCAAGTGGATTTCACGCTTCGGCTCTCATAATTCTTTTGGTATTTATTTTTGCAGCTTATGTACGGCCGGATGGGGTTATGATGTGTATTACAGTAGCTGCTTTTTTTGCAGCGTTTCTGTTTTACAATGAATTCGTTGAACAATTAATCAACACAATGAACTCCTCCGGCAGTATTTATGCACACTACGAGGACATGCTGTCAGTCGAAAATCAGGGCGCCAATATTCTGCGATTTGGTTTGGCGGCGGTTCCACCGATATTTGGGTTTTATGCATGGAGAAATTTACGGCAGCAAAGGCCTGATGCGGGGATATTGCTTAATATTTCAATAGTAAATGCAATGTTTATGCTGTTGGCAACACGTCACTGGATTTTTGCAAGATTCTGCATGTTCTTTGGCATCTACAATATCCTTTTATGGCCGGAGATTATAAAATGCTTTGAACCCAAGAGCAAGAGATTCCTGACAACAGGCGTTATATTGGTTTATTTTGTATATTTCTGCTTGATTGTACATACAGATTCGAATCTTTTACCATATCAGTCTTGGGCTTTTGGAGGAACCTATGCCTAAAAAGATATTGTTTTTAATTCCAAACTTGAAACATGGTGGAGCGGAAAAAGTACTGGTTAATTTGGTAAACAATCTGGATCGTACGAAGTATGAAATTACGGTGCAGACATTGTTTGATGTCGGTATACATAAAACAAATCTCCTGCCGCATATTCGATATCGTTCGCTGCTGCCAATAGAGTTTCGGGGCAACAATCTTTTTTTCCAATTGTTCCCTGCAAGTTTTCTCTGGAAGTTGATTGTGAGAGATAAATTCGATGTTGCGGTCTCCTACCTGGAGGGGCCGACGAGCAGAATCTTGAGCGGATGTAAAGAATCTGATACAAAACGCATTGCATGGCTGCACATCGAGCTGGGAACACCTGAGCTTGCATCGCTGGGATTCCGAACGCCGCTGGAGGCGAAACGTGCTTACGATCAGTTCGATCGGATTATTGCGGTATCCCGAAATGTAAAGAGCTGTTTTCTGCAAAATCTGCCGGTTAAGACCCCGATTGAGATTCTTTATAATACAAACGAAACAGAAAAAATTCAGGAGCTTGCATTGGAAGCACCAGAAGACGAGGCGTTTTCTACAGAAGAGTTGACGGTATGTTCGGTTGCGAAATTGATGAAAACCAAAGGATTCGACCGCCTTTTGCAAGTGCATAAGCGGCTGCTGGATGAGGGAGTTCGGCATAAAGTCTATATTCTGGGCATTGGCGAAGAGCAGCACTGGTTGGAACAGAAAATCAAAGAATATGATGTAAAATCATCGTTTATCCTTCTGGGTTTTCGGGAGAATCCGTATCAATATGTGGCCCGGTGCGACTTGTATGTTTGCGCTTCCCGAAGGGAAGGCTTTTCAACTGCTGTGACGGAAGCGTTGCTTGTCGGCACGCCTGTGGTCAGCACGGATTGCTCCGGCGCAAAAGAACTTCTGGGGGAAGAGAATGAGTATGGCTTGGTGGTGGAGAACAGTTCGGAAGGGATCTATCAGGGTATGAAAAAAATGCTTTCAGATCCGGAACTGTTGGCACACTACAAAAAACAGGCAAAGATCAGAGGCGGATTTTTCAGCAGAGAAAAAACCGTTCAAGCTGTAGAAGAAATGTTGGATTCATTATGAATATCTGCTTTTTAGAAGGGGATATGTCCCGACGCGGCGGAACAGAACGAATGACGGCGCTGCTGGCGAATGCACTTTGCAAGAACAATTCGGTTTTGATTGTCAGCTTGAAATTAGATGGAGATATTGTGTTTTTCCCTTTGGATGCGCAGGTTGGGCATATGGTTTTGAAAGACTCCGATGGCAAGCTGAGCGTTCTGCAGCAGATTCGAGAGATACGTGGGTATGTGCGCCGCCACAAAATCGATTGGATCATCAATGTGGATGTCGGCATGTGCATTTACGGGATCCCAGCTGCATGGGGAACAAAGGCAAAGGTCATTACCTGGGAGCACGCAAACTATTTCAATAATTGGAACTCAAAATTATTTCCGTATTTCCGTAAATTTGCCGCGAAACACAGCAATGCTATGGTGGTGCTGACAGAGCGCGATAAAGAAAACTACCAGACCCATATCAAAACGAAGGTTCCGATTTATGCCATTGCCAACCCCGCCCAACGGCATCAATTTTCCTATGATGCAAAATCGAAAATCATTCTTTCTGCGGGCTTGCTGTTGCCCATCAAGGGCTATGACCGCGCGATCCAGGCGGCAGCCCGGATCTTGCCGAAACATCCTGACTGGAAATGGGTCATCTGCGGTGATGGGCCGGAGCGGGATCGATTGGAACAGATGATTGCGGAGCAGCATCTGGAAAGTCAGGTGCTGCTGCCGGGAACGGTCAGCAACATGGACGAGTGGTATCAGGAGGCGGCGATGTTTGTCATGACCTCTGAGATGGAGGGCTTACCGATGGTGCTGTTGGAAGCAAAGTCCTGGGGCTTGCCCCTCATCAGTTTTGATATCATGACAGGACCGAGTGATATTATTCGGGATGGAGTCAACGGTTATCTGGTGGAACAGGGCAATGTAGACGTGCTGACCGCGAGAATTGAAGAGTTGATCACTTCGCAAGAGCAAAGAACTCGTTTTTCGCAAAACTCGCAGATAGATATGGATAAGTTCGATTTTGAACAGATTGTCGGGAAGTGGAAAGCTGTTTTGGAGGAATAGTTTGTGGAACCTTTGATAAGTGTAATTGTGCCGATCTATAATGTGGAACCATATTTGCGGCAATGCGTAGATTCCATTATCAATCAGACTTATCGCAATCTTGAGATTATCCTCGTGGACGATGGTTCGCCGGATAACTGCGGCGCAATTTGTGACGAGTATGCAGAGAAAGACAACCGAGTTGTAGTTATCCATAAAGTGAATAGTGGTGTATCCGATGCTCGGAATGTTGGCCTTGATATTTGCACAGGAAATTATATCACATTTCTAGATAGCGATGATTACATTGAAACTGGCTTTCTGAAAAAATGCATTCCAGATTATGAGTTTGATCTGGCGGTTGCAGGATGCACCATTTTTTATGAAAATAAGCAAAAAGAAAAACGAATAGCAACGACTCAGGATAGCTTTTTTATTGAGAACAAGTTGAAATTTGGGGAAATGTATTATTTGGTAGAACACTCCATATTTGGATATGTCGGGGCCAAAATTTATAACAAACGGATAGTTGAAAACCTTAGAATGGAAAATATTCCTTTCAGAGAAGACTTGTTTTTTAATATGGCAGCATGGAAGAATGCAACAAAGATTTTTGTTAGTTCGGAAACTGGCTACTTTTATCGTCAGCGGGAGAATAGTGAACTACACAGTAAATTTAATAAACCGATTCCTAATATTACGCAAATTGCTACTAGAATGATTGTGAATTTTTCATGTTATTCGAGGAAGGAAAATAGAACACTTAGTAATATGCTAATTAGAACATATTTGATAGACTCGATATATAAATGCATTTTACAGAATGAAAATTTGACAGAGAACGAAAAAACGAAGAAAATAAAAGAGGTTTTTTTCGATTCGACTCTCAGAAATGCGATTTCAATTTCATTTCAAAGCAAATTGGAGTTTTTGTTTACAGTAACATATAAGCTAAATTTGCCCATGATATATTATCATATCCTCAAGGAGATAGTTTGATGCAGGATTTGATTTCTGTCATTGTTCCAATCTATAATGTGGAACAACATCTAAAAAAGTGTCTTGATTCAATATACAATCAAACCTACCATAATCTTGAAATTATTCTTGTAGATGATGGATCGCCGGATAACTGTGGCGCAATCTGCGATGAATATGCTCAAAAGGACAGCAGAATCCGGGTGATTCACAAAAAAAATGGCGGACTGTCGGATGCACGTAACGCTGGACTAGACGTTATGAGCGGAGACTATGTGGCATTCGTGGACAGCGACGATTGGATTGAGCCGGCTATGTATGAAACCCTGTTGACAAATTTGAAGCTTTATCGTGCAGATATGTCTTTTGGCGGGGTCGCTGATGATGTAGAAAAAGATGGCAAGATTACGACGGCCAAAAAATCAAATTATGGTGCGCAACCTTTTTCGGAAAGTTCGACAGATGCTATGAAACGGTATTTCTGCGGTTCGTGGGCTGCGTGGGATAAACTGTATAAAGCAGAGTTGTTTGATGGAATCCGCTATCCTGTGGGAGAGATCAATGAGGATGAGGCGATCGTTTTGCAGCTGCTGGATCGCTGTAAACGGGTGTGCTATACCAATGAGGTTTTCTATCACTATATGAAGCGTGTCGGCAGCGGCAGTATTACCACAGCCGCTTTTTCAAGGAAAAAAATCGCTTGGTATGATCATTGCAAGCACAATCTTGACTTCATTTCAAATAATTATCCTGAGCTGATTCCTTATGCGAAGCGCAGATATTATTCCAGTCTAATCTGGGTTTTAAACAACATGACTGCTGATCTGAAGAAGTTTGCAGACTTGATCCCGATATATCGAAAAGAGCTGAAAGAAGTAATCAATGAGCCAGGCTGGGCGAATGGTTTCAGTAAAAAGGAGAAAATACGCGCGTATCTTTTGGCGTATTGCTATTACCTTTACGCCGGCGTAGTTCGGCTGTTCGGGAAACACTATACATAACGAGGGACTACCATGACCAATGACTATGGCAATTTAGAATTACATATGGTTTTGCTCTCGGCGATGAAGGACATTGACAAAATTTGCCGGGAGAACGGCCTAAAGTATTATCTTTATGCGGGGACTCTTTTAGGGGCAGTGAATTATAAGGGATTCATTCCGTGGGACGATGACGTTGATATCGTTATGATGCCTGAGGACTTTATGCGTTTTTGTAAAGAGGTTAACAGAGCATATAGTGAGAAATACGAGATTTTGACTTTTGATCGGAATCCGAGGTGGCACAGCAAAATGAATAAGTTGCTGGTTCGCGGCACAAAGATCGCCACGCAGAACGGAACAGAAGGATCACCGATTTTTATTGATATTTGTGTGCTACATTCGGTTCCAGACCAATATTGGAGGAGAACTCTCCAGAGAAAGCAGATTGAGCTAATCAATTTGATTTTAGAGACGCAGGTTGGGGGTGTTGTACCAACATCGCTGCTGTCAAAATTGACGCTGGGTAATTTCGCGAAAATAGATCGTGTATTTTGGGGGAGATGTCTCGATAAGGTCATGACTAAATACGATGACCAGGGAACGGAGTATGTAGGGATCATGTGCAACACTCTTACAAAAAATCCCTATACTGGACGATGCGGATACGAGACTGATTTTACAAAACGAGAGTGGCATGAAAAATTTCAATATGTTGAATTTGAAGACACGAAATTTATGACATTTGGCAATATTGAGGATTATTTAGACTATCAGTTTTCCCCAAAGTGGAGGGATCCTTACCCCGAAGAAAAGCGTGTTACAAAACATAATGTAAAGTTTTGTGAGATTAGCGAAGAAGTTCGGAAAAGAGTTGGCCTATGAAATTCCTTATCCAAATTCCACAGCTGATTTTTGCCGGCGCGGAGAAGGTTCTGGTCTGCTTTGCGAATGATCTTGTGTCGCGCGGGCACGAGGTTGAGATTCTGGAAAGTTATGACCGGGGCTATTTGAAGCCGCAGTTTGATTCCAAAGTGACGTTTCACTGCATTTGCGGCAAGGAATACACGGCAAAATACTACGCGTCTCTGGCGGAAATACGGGATACGAAAAGCATTCTCCAGAAATTGAAAAAGTGCGGTAAACTGGTGTTCAGCAAGCTGGTCGGGTACCGTCGGTTTGCAGAAAAGCTGGCCGAAGAGTATTATGCGGACAAGCAGTATGATGTGGCAATCAATTATCTGGAGATCGAGTCGCCTGAATTCCTGAGAAATGCTATCCACGCGAAAAAATATATTCAGTGGTATCACACCGATGTGGCGAACCTTGATGACCCGGAGAGCACGGACAGGCTGATCCCGGCCTTTGAGAAGATGGATGCTATTATTTGTGTTGCAGAGTCCGCGAAAAAGAGTTTTGTAGGACGATATCCGCAGCTCGCTGATAAGACCCATGTGATTTATAACTTTTTTGATGTGGATTTGATTCAGAAAGAAGCAGAAGAGCCGTTTACATATCGTGCTGCGGAATCGGGCGTCCCCATTCTTCTTTCTGTGGGCCGCATGACTCCCCAAAAAAGATACTTGCGTTTTTTGGATGTGTTGGCGCGCCTGCGGGCAGAAGGCTTTCGGTTTCAGTGGTATATGCTGGGGGATGGACAGGAGAAGAAAGCGATCGAGCAGAAAATTGAGGAGCTTCATTTGGGGGACTGCGTGTTTCTTGAAGGTCTGACAGAGAATCCATATAAGTACATGAAACATTGCGATTTGTTTGTACTGCCATCTGGCTGGGAAGGGTTCCCGACCGTGACCGTGGAGGCTAAAATACTGAGATGCCCGGTGCTGGCGACCGATGTTTCCGGTATTCGGGAGCAGCTTGTTCATGGAAAGACTGGCTGGATCGTAGAGAATGATGAAAACGCGATTTATGAGGGGCTAAAGAGCCTTCTGCTCCACCCAGAGATGCGGGAGCGGTTGAGAGAGAACACAGATCTGGCACGTATCTGCAGTGCAGAGGAGAAGTACCAGGAGTTTATGAAAATATGTGGAGGGAAAAAATGAAAAACACATTGGTTTGCCGCACTTTTGGCAAACTAGAAGAGTTTTTCTTTCTTTTGCAGATATAGATTTGTCTTGACAGTAGATTGTAGTGAACAGCAGGATTTTATAGATAATTAAAATATTTAGGAGTTATACGATGAAGAAGCGGATAGCTTTTGTAATAAGTCAAATGGTTGTTGGAGGGACAGAGAAAAGTTTGATCGAACTCCTGGAGAGGCTGGATTACAGCAAATATGATGTTACCTTATGGGTATATCATTCGGGAGGAGACTTTATTTCAAAGGTTCCTGCTCGGGTTTCGATACGGTGCTGTAACACGACTGATCAGCCATCAAGCGATATTCTATTCCAGCAATTTGTTCATTTGAAATTGAAAGAGGTTGCTCGCGGTGTATTCTATCGGCTGCTAGCGCGATCATCCGGCAATTGGATGACGAACGCATATTACTCGGCTCAAGCACTTCCTCTGCTCGACCAAGAGCCGTATGACTGTATAGTTGCTTATCAGGGGATTGATGTGATTACATTGGCTGTCGCATTGAAACGGTTAAGGGGAGCAAAAAGAGTCATGTGGATACATGGAAACGATTCCTTTCCACCCGAAAGACGTGCGTTTTACGCAAAAATATGCAGACAGTTCGATCATGTTTTTCTGGTGTCGGAAGCAACACGGGAAGAGTTCGGAGAAAAATACAACAAATACGGTTTGAGTCCCCAAAGCGAAAGCGTATTCTATAACATATTAAGCAGAGGGGAAATTGTCAGCCGGGCAGAAGAGCTTTTGGAAGAGAATCTGCGCTCCACCGCGCTGGTGACGGTTGGAAGATTGTCCAGAGAAAAAGGACAGAACATGATCCCCAAGACCGCCCGTGTTCTCCTCGACGAAGGATATGACTTTTACTGGTATCTGGTAGGTGACGGTCAGCTTCGCGAAACGGTGGAAGCAGAGATTCAAAAATGTGACGTCAGTGACCGCGTGATCCTGCTTGGGACAAAGATGAACCCCTATCCATACATTAAAAATTGTGATCTTTACGTGCAGACATCTTTTTCAGAGGGATGGTGCTTAACTGTGCAGGAAGCTCGAATTTTGCGGAAGCCGATTGTTACCACCCCTCTGCCGGTCATGCACGAACAAATCATCAGCGGCGAAAATGGACTGATTGCTGAAGACGTGACGCCGGAGGCTTTAGCCGAGAGTATCAAGCTGCTGTTAGATCATCCGGAACTGAGAGAGAAATTTGTGGAACAGCTGAGTCGTGAGGTCTGTGATAACTCTGAAGAACTGCAAAAATTATATGATTTTATTGAGAGTTGATGGAAATGAACCAATTTGAGAATGTGATTACTCCCAAACGGGCGTGGTTTGACGTAAATCTGAAAGAGTTGTGGAGGTATCGTGATCTAATTTTGCTGTTTGTGCGCAGAACGTTTGTTTCCCAATATAAACAAACAATCCTTGGTCCAGCTTGGGCGATTATTCAGCCGCTGCTCACCACAGTTGTGCTGACGGTGGTGTTTGGAAACATTGCTGGACTGGCTCCAGCGGGCGTTCCAAGCTTCGCCTTTTATCTGTGCGGTTCCATTGCATGGGGATATTTTTCCACTTGCTTGACGGCAACATCTACCACATTTACTGCAAACGCAGCGATTCTGGGAAAAGTATATTTTCCACGCTTGGTGATGCCGATTTCTACAGTGCTGTCCCAACTGATCTCGTTTGCAGTTCAGTTTTGCTTTTTCCTGTTGTTTTTGTTTTACTATCTGATGACAGGCGCGAACGTCCAGCCTAACCTGTGGATACTTATAACCCCTGTACTTTTGGTTCATTTGGCATTGCTGAGCCTTGGCGTCGGCATAATTGTTTCCGCTGTGACGACAAAGTACCGTGACCTGGCAATGGTAGTCAGTTTTGGCGTGCAATTGTGGATGTATGCGACCCCTGTCGCCTATGACATTACGCTGATCCCAGAGCGATTTTTAAATCTGTATATGCTGAATCCTGTAACACCAGTGGTTACTATGTTTCGATACGCTTTTCTGGGCGTAGGCGAACCGCATTTTGCTGCTTATGGAATTAGTTGGCTCGTGACGCTTGCGGTGCTTCTACTGGGTGTGCTACTGTTTAATCGGGTGGAAAAAACGTTTATGGATACGGTGTGAGGGAAATATCATGCAGGACATAATGATTCAATTTGAACATGTTTCAAAGGAGTACCGATTAGGAGCAATTGGCGGCGGGACGCTGCGGGGAGATCTGCAAAGTCTGATGGCTCGCATCCGCGGGAAAGAGGACCCGAATCTTCAAATCGGACAGAAGGTTTACGCTGGGAATCCACGTTTCTTGGCACTGAATGACGTGAGTTTTTCTGTGAAACAGGGTGAGAGAGTAGGAATTATTGGCCATAACGGCGCAGGCAAATCCACGCTGCTGAAATTGCTGTCCCGGGTGACTGGGCCGACCTGCGGAACCATCTCCTATAACGGACGGATCGCCAGCATGCTGGAAGTGGGCACAGGATTTCACCCGGAGTTGACCGGCCGCGAAAACGTATATATGAACGGCGCAATTCTAGGCATGACCAAGGCAGAGATTACAAAAAAGTTTAATGATATTGTTCAATTTGCAGAAATGGAGAATTTTATTGACACGCCTGTAAAACGTTATTCCAGCGGCATGTACGTAAAATTGGCTTTTGCTGTTGCCGCCCATTTGGATTCAGATATTTTGGTGATGGATGAAGTGCTGGCGGTCGGCGATATGAAGTTTCAGCAGAAGTGTTTGGGAAAGATGGACGATGTGTCGAAGAATGAAGGACGAACCGTTCTTTATGTCAGCCATAACATGAACACAGTGCGTCAGCTTTGCACGCGGTGTATTGTTTTGGATCACGGCAGAATTATTTTCGATGGAGATACTGAAACCGGGATCGGGGTATATATGAATAACCGGGATGATATGCAAACGATCTATGATTTATCTGCAAAGTCGTCGAAACCTGATCCAAAAGCAACGCAAGCAAAGATATTAAGCCTTCGCATTATGAATAAAGATGCAGCGCTGTTTCAGACCGGTGAAGAGCTAGTATTTGAAACGGATATTCTCGCACGAAAGCATTTTGAGCATTTGAGATTTCGGTTTGAATTGAGATATGCTGATGATGTGCCGGTTGGAACGGTACCGGATATTGACTTGGGCGTGATGGAGTCCGGTGAAAGGAAAACTTTTCAAATGCGCTTTGATACGTCATGGCTTACGCGTGGAAAATACAGGGTATATCTTGTTTTATTTGAGAAAAATGAATTTGGAACTTGTGAGGATCATGATCTGGTATTGCCAGCTTTTGCCTTTAGCATTGAAGATCAAAATGATATTACTTGGAATGTAAACGCCTGGGGACATATC
The DNA here is from genome assembly GCA_945932315.1 of uncultured Clostridia bacterium. Lineage (GTDB taxonomy): Bacteria > Bacillota > Clostridia > Oscillospirales > Butyricicoccaceae > Butyricicoccus. The sequence continues at coordinate 17,105 of CAMEPU010000002.1, read as the reverse complement.
AAGCTTCCGGATATAGATTTTATATCTGTTCAATAGGTTCATGGATGCTTGATGAATTGACGCATCGAGAAAGTAATGAAGAGAATTCTAAGGCTGCTCCTGGCGCTGATCGTGATTTGTCTGGCTGCGGGCGTCTGGAATGCATATGAGATCTCGTATAAGGACCCGGCGGTGACGCGGTATGAAGTTGACTGCGGGCTGGACGGGCCAGTGCGGATTGTGCAGCTGTCCGACCTGCACGATGCGGAATTCGGAGAAGGCAACGCCGAACTGATCGCGGAAGTTCGGGCGCTGGAGCCCGATCTCATTTGCATGACGGGCGATATGCTGAACGCCGACTCGGCGGATTTTGAAATCCCGGTGGAGCTCGTGCGCGCGCTGGCGGACACCGCGCCGGTCTGTTACAGCTGGGGCAACCATGAGCTCGACTTGCCGGACAGCGCGCGGGCGGAACTGCTGGCCGCGCTGGAGGAGGCGGGCGCCGTCGTGCTCGACAGAAGCTGGGTCGACCTGACGCTGGGCGGGCAGGCGGTCCGCGTCGGCGGACTGTACGACTATGCGTTTTCTCCGGTGAAAGAGCCCGAAAAGTCGGCGTGGCTCGCGGGGGAGACGGCGGCGTTTTTGACCGCGTTTCAGGATACCGAAGCGGCGACGGTTCTGCTCGCGCACCGGCCGGACAGCTTCATTTTCGGAAACGCGGGCGCGCTTTGGGATATTGACCTCGTGCTCAGCGGCCATCTTCACGGCGGGCAGGTGCGCCTGCCGCTGATCGGCGGGCTGTACGCGCCCGATCAGGGCTGGTTCCCCGCATATGCGGAGGGCATGCACGAGCTGGGAAGCGTGCGGATGATCATCTCGCGGGGGTTGGGCACGACGGCGGAGAGCCTGCCGCGGTGGAACAATCCGCCCGAGATCGTCCTCGTGGAATTGCAATAAAAAACGCACGGAAGACTGGATTTCGATCGCAATCTTCCGCGCGTTTCTTTATTTTTGCAGGGAATTCCAGCTGTCCCGGCACATTTGCTCCAGGGAGCGGGCCGCCTGCCAGCCCAGCAGGCGGCGGGCCTTTTCGGTGTCCGCCCAGCAGGCGGCGATGTCGCCCGGACGGCGGGGGTCGATGACATAGGGGATCTCGTGGCCGCACGCGGCCTCGACGGCGTGGATGATCTCGAGCACCGAGCTGCCATGGCCGGTGCCCAGATTGACGGCCTCGACGCCTGCGTGCGTCTCGAGCCAGGATACCGCGGCGACGTGGCCCTCGGCCAGATCCATGACGTGGATGTAGTCGCGCACGCCGGTGCCGTCCGGCGTGTCGTAATCGCCGCCGAAAACGTGCACCCGGTCGAGCTGGCCGGCGGCGACCCGGATGACATAGGGCAGCAGGTTGTTGGGCACGCCCCTCGGGTTTTCGCCCAGCAGGCCGCTTTCGTGCGCGCCGATCGGGTTGAAGTACCGCAGCAGCAGGACGCGCCAGCGGCTGTCGGCCGTGTGCAGGTCGCGCAGCATCTGCTCCTGCATGATTTTGGTGCGCCCGTAGGGGTTGGTCGCGCCGGTCGGCATCTCCTCGGTGAAGGGCACCCGGTTGTTCAGGCCGTAGACGGCGGCCGAGGAGGAGAACACCAGCGTGCGGCAGTCAAACTCGTCCATGACCTCGCAGAGATGGAGGGTGGCGAGCAGGTTCACATGGTAATAGCGCAGGGGCTGGGCGACCGACTCGCCCACCGCCTTGAGCCCGGCGAAGTGGATGACCGCGTCGATTTTATGGGCGCGGAACACCGCCCGGACGGCTTCCTTGTCGAGCAGGTCGGCCTCGTGGAAGGGAACGGCCTGCCCGGACAGCGCTTCGATATGGGAGACGGTCTGCCGCTCCGCATTGCTCAGATTATCGAGCAGCACGACCGAATAGCCCGCCCGCAGCAGGCAGACAGCGGTGTGGCTGCCGATATAACCGGCGCCGCCGGTGATCAGTACGGTTGACAAAGAGAATCGGTCCTTTCGGTCAGATTGTTTGCAGGGACTGCGCCGGTTCGGCGGCGCGCGCGGGCGCGTCGTCCGGCAGGGACAGGCGGGTCTGCGACTCGAATTCCGCGATCGCCCGCTCATTGACGACGTTCGGGTCCTGCCAGGTGGGGACAAGCGCGTGCAGGGCGGCGTGCAGCTCGTCCGGATTGTCGGACTCAAGCGCGGCCGAAAGGCGGTCCAGACCGGCGAACAGGGCCTCCGGGGCGATTTCGGGCTGACGCTCGATAAAGATCTTGTTGTTGTCGGTGCGGACGAGGTCGTCCGAACGGGTCAGCAGCTCCTCGTACAGCTTTTCGCCCGGGCGCAGGCCGATTTCCACGATCGGGATATCGACGTGGGGCGTAAAGCCCGAGAGGCGGATCAGGTTTTCGGCCAGATCGTAGATTTTGACCGGTTCGCCCATGTCGAGCACGTAAATCTCGCCCGAACGGGCCATCGAGCCCGACTGCAGTACGAGCTGTACGGCCTCGGGGATGGTCATGAAATAGCGGATGATGCGGCGGTCGGTGACGGTGACCGGGCCGCCGTAGGCGATCTGCTTTTTAAACAGCGGGATCACCGAGCCGTTCGAGCCCAGCACGTTGCCGAAGCGGACGGCGGAAAACTGGGTGTCGCTGTTGTAGCGCAGGGCCTGCAGAATCTTCTCGCACAGGCACTTGGTCGCGCCCATGATGTTTGTGGGGTTGACCGCCTTGTCGGTCGAGATCAGGACGAATTTCTCGGCGTGGTACTTCTTGGCCGCGCTCGCGACGTTGAGGGTGCCGAAGACGTTGTTTTTGATCGCTTCCTCCGGGCAGTTTTCCATCAGGGGCACGTGCTTGTGGGCGGCCGCGTGGAAGATCAGCTGGGGATGGTATTTCTGCATGAGCTTGTCGATCTTCTCGGCGTCCCGCACCGACGCGATCTCAACCGAAAGGGGCAGCGCAGGGCCGTAGGCGTGCAGCAGGTCCTGCTGCAGCTCGTAGACGCCGTTTTCGGCGATGTCGAGCAGGATCAGGCGGGCCGGGCTGTGATGGGCGATCTGGCGGCAGAGCTCGGAGCCGATCGAGCCGCCCGCGCCCGTGACCAGAACGGTCTTCCCCGACAGAAAGGCGTGCAGCCCGGGGTTGTCGAGGTGGACGCTGTCGCGGCAGAGCAGATCCTCGATCTGCACCTCGCGCATGTTGGCGTACATACTGCTGCCGTTCTCAAGCAGGCTCACGGTGTCGGGCAGCACGCGGATGCGGCAGCCGGTGCGCGCGCACAGGTTGAGGATCTCCCGGCGGCGGGCGGCCGACAGCGAGGGGATCGCAAGCAGGACGTCGGTGACCGGCGTGCGGCGCAGGATCTCCTGCAGGGCGTCGATCGGGCCCTTGATGGGCACGCCCGAGATCGACTTGCCGAACTTCGACGGGTCATCGTCCAGAAAACAGTACGGGATGAACCGGGTGTTCCGGTTGAGCTGGATTTCGTGCAGCAGGTTCGCGCCCGCCGAGCCCGCGCCGATGATGGCCAGATAGCTGCGGCCCTGCGCCTGATAGCCGATCTGGTGGGTGCGGTAGATGCGGTAGGAAAAGCGCACGAGCAGCATGACGAGCAGGGAGACCGCCGACGAGGCCAGCGTCTGCATGATCCAGAGACGGGTGCCGTTTAAGAAGTGCACAATGCCGAGATAGATGGCGACGCTGAGCACCATGCCGGCCAGCAGGGAGGTGTATTCCCGGGTCTCGGCGTACCGCCAGAGGCTGTCATAGGTGCGCAGGATGAGCTGGAAGATGGAGAACAGCACGACCATGCAGAACATGTGCCGGGCGAACCAGTAAAAATCGCCGAACGGAAAGTCGGAAAACAGGTACAGGATGCTGCTTGTGACGATGTAGATCAGGATATCCAGCAAAAAAACCAGCTGGCCGCGATATTTGCGAAGCTGAAACATAACAATCCCCCAAAGATGAAAAATCAGCGCGCAGACAGAATAAGAAGCCGCTTTTCCCGCAGCCCCCACGGCGCGGAAAGAAAACGGCAACAAATGTAATCACTCTTATAAGATATATTTTACACATAAAGCACCAAAAAAGCAATAGAAACCGGGGGAAACGGAGCTCTTTGAAAACTTTTTGGCACATTTGGTTACATAAACGCGAAAAAACGGCGGCCTTCGCGGCCACCGCTTTTTCCTGTAACCGGCAGTCAGCCGGTGAGCTCTTTGAGATAATACGCTTTTTTGAGGCTCTTCTCCTCTTCGTAGGTTTCTTCGACTTTTTTCGCGAGCGAATCGTCCTGACCGGACGCCTTCAGCAGGCGGCGCAGCTCGGCCACGACCTTGGAGACCTCGGCGTCGCACTCCTCCTCGAGCGTCGAAACGGCGTCCAGATAGGGGGTGACGGCGGCCATCCGGCCATCCCGGGTGAAATTTTCGGCGACCGCGTAGTCAAAAACCGCCTGATTGACGAGCTCGTCCAGACGGGAGACGAAGGTCGAGCGCAGGACGTACATCATGGCGACCTGTTCGCGGATCTGGTCGTCGTAGGACGGCGCAGCGGGCTGGGCGGGGGCGGGTACGGAAGCGGATTGGGCCGGGCCGGCGGAACCGGCGGAAGACGCGGCGGTTTCGGATGAGGCAGGCGCGGCTGCTTCGCCCGTCTGCGCCTGAGAGGACGCGGCCTGCGCCGAAACCATCTCCTGCGCGAGCTCTTGGGTCGTCTTTTCGCCGGACGCGACCGCAGCGATGTCCTCTTCGGAGGGCGTGTAATCGGCCAGGTCGTATTCGGTCAGCACCTCGTGGAGGACGGCCTCGTTTTCGACGATGCGGGAGGAGACCGCGTCCTGATCCATGGTCAGGGTATACCGGGCCGCAGTGATATTGTTCCACTGCCGGACGCACAGGACGCCGGCGGCCACGGCGGCCACGGCGACAATGCCCAGCAGAATTTTTGTCCGTTTTTTCATGAAGAACCTCTCTGTCCATGCAAATCGTTGTCGCTTTCAGTATAAGCTTTTGGAGAGGTTCTGTCAAATCAACGGAAAGGTAAAAAAGCGCCGCCCGCGCGGTGCACGGGCGGCGTTGTTGGGATCGGGATGGATGCGGCGATCAATAGTTTTCCGCGTTGATCTCGAAGTAGCTCTGCGGATGGGCGCAGACCGGGCAGATCTCGGGCGCCTGGGTGCCGACGACGATGTGACCGCAGTTGCGGCACTCCCAGACCTTGACCTCGCTCTTCTCAAAGACGGCGGCGGTCTCGACGTTCTTCAGCAGGGCGCGGTAGCGCTCCTCGTGGTGCTTCTCGATCGCGCCGACCATGCGGAACTTGGCGGCCAGCTCCGGGAAGCCCTCGGCGTCCGCGGTCTTGGCGAAGCCGTCGTACATATCGGTCCACTCGTAGTTCTCGCCCGCGGCTGCGGCGGCCAGGTTGGCGGCGGTGTCGCCGATGCCGCCCAGCTCCTTGAACCACATCTTAGCGTGCTCGCGCTCGTTCTCGGCGGTCTTGAGGAAGAGCGCGGCGATCTGCTCGTAGCCTTCCTTCTTGGCAACGGAAGCGAAGTAGGTGTACTTGTTGCGCGCGCCCGACTCGCCGTCGAAGGCGGCGTGCAGGTTCTTCTCGGTCTGGGTGCCCGCGTACTTGTTGCCGGCCTTCTCGACCACCGGCTCGAGCTTGTCGCCCGTCGCGCGGCAGCGCGGGCAGACTGGGGTCTCGCCGTCCTTGACTTCAAAAACTTCTCCGCACAGGTTGCACTTGTACTGACTCATTGTTGTTTCCTCCTTCTGTTTGACATCCGCGAAAGCGGACGGGGTTGGTAAAATAGGCTGGCCCACGTGGGGGATGCCGGTGTACTCGGCGATGTCGCGGTCGGTCGTGACCAGATTTTCCATGGACAGGCCGTGCACCGAGCGGTTGCCGGTGACCCGGGCGAAGGTCTTGAGCTCCTCACGCGAGACGTTCAGGAAGTTCGCGACGCGCTGGGCCGCCGCGTCGACTTTGAGCCGTGCGCGCAGCTCGGGGTTCTGGGTGGCGATGCCGACCGGGCAGTTGCCGCTGCCGCAGATGCGGTACTGCTGGCAGGCGGCGGCGATCAGCGCCGCGCTCGCGATGGCGACTGCGTCCGCGCCCATGGCCAGCGCCTTGGCGAAGTCGGCCGATACCCGCAGGCCGCCCGTGATGACGAGCGAGATGTCCGAGCCGACCGCGTCCAGATACTGCCGCGCCCGGCGGAGGGCGTAGATCGTGGGCACGGTGGTCGCCTCGCGGAGCAGCAGCGGGCTCGAGCCGGTCGCGCCGCCCCGGCCGTCGATCGTGATGAAATCGGGGCGGGCAAAGACGCAGTAGGCGAGGTCGCGCTCGATGTTTCCGGCCGCGATCTTGATGCCGATCGGGCGGCCGTCCGACCGCGCGCGCAGCATGTCGACCATGTCGCGCAGGTCTTCCCTGGAGTTGAGCTCGGGGAATTTGCTCGGGCTCTGGACGTCCTCGCCCTGCTTCTTGCCGCGGATGGCGGCGATCTCGGCCGTCACCTTCTCGCCGGGCAGGTGGCCGCCCATGCCGGGCTTGGTGCCCTGGCCGATCTTGATCTCGATCGCGTCCGAGGAGCGCAGGTTCTCGTCGGTGACGCTGTATTTATTGGGGATATACTCGAAGATGTACTTGTAGGACGCCTGCTTTTCCTCGGGCAGGATGCCGCCCTCGCCGCTGCACATGGCCGTCTTCGCCATGGCCGAGCCCTTGGCCAGCGCAACCTTGATCTCCCGGGACAGCGCGCCGAAGGACATGTGGGAGATGTAAATCGGGCTGTCCAGCACCATGGGCTTTTTGGCGTGCTTGCCAATGACCGTGGTCGTGTCGACCGGGTCGCCGTCATTGAGCGGCGGCGGGTTGAGCTGCGCGCCGAGCAGCAGGATGTCGTCCCAGTTCGGCATGGGCATTTTGGTGCCCATCGAGCCGCCGATGGATTTCCCGCTGACCGCCATCTCGTGGATCTCGGCCATGTACCGGCAGGACGGGTCGTGCCGGGCGGTCGCGCTGTCATAGGTCAGATCGCCCGCAAAAGACTGGGGCGCGGGAGCCGCGCTGTCCTCTACCGGCAGCATCTTGGAGATCGGCTGGCGGCAGACCGGGCAGCAGGTGAGCGAGGAGATGGGCGCGCCCTCCTTTTCCTCGTCGTAGATCGCGCCGCAGACGGCGCACTTGTAAATTGCCATAGAAACACCCCCATTTTAAGTTGGTTCGTCAGATTCGTCCTCATTTTTCCGGCTGCACGCCGGGCACAGGCCCTCGAAGACCAACAGGTGGCGGCTGATCCGGAAGCCGGTCTCCCGCGCGACCGCGTCGTCGTACTCCGCGTGATAGGGCAGCGGCGCGTCAAACACCTTGCCGCAGCGCGTGCAGAGCAGGTGGTAGTGGCGGTCGAGGCGGGAGTCGTAGCGGTCGGCGGCGGCGACCTTCACGTTCATGATCTCGCCGCTCTCGGCCAGTACGCCCAGATTGCGGTAGACCGTGCCCCGGCTGATTTTGTCGTACTTCGCGCGTGCGTCCAGATAAATTTGGTCGGCGGTGGGATGATCGCATCGGGTCATCACAGCGTCGAGGATGATCTGGCGCTGCTTTGAATTTCTCTGCTTTTTCATCATGACCTCCTACAAATAATAATAGGACTTTGTACTATTATTATAAAAAATAATTTTTGATATGTCAAGAATTTCCAGCGGGGGGAAACAAAAAGCGGCGGAGCCGGAGCTCCGCCGCAAATGGGATCAATTGATTTTAGAACAGGCCGGTGATCTTGCCGGAGGCGTCGATGTCGATCTTCTCGGCCGCCGGAACCTTGGGCAGGCCGGGCATGGTCATGATCGCGCCGGTCTCGCAGACGACGAAGCCCGCGCCCGCGGCCAGACGGGCCGAGCGGACGGTGATCGTGAAGCCGGTGGGACGGCCGAGCAGGGACGCGTCGTCCGACAGGGAGTACTGGGTCTTGGCCATGCAGACGGGCAGGTTCGCGTAACCCATGGCCGCGATGTTCGCGAGCTCCTTGGCCGCGGCGGGCAGGATGTTCACGCCGTCCGCGCCGTAGATGGTCTTGGCGATCGTCTCGATCTTCTCTTCGAGGGACATCTCGTCGGGGTAGATGGGCGCGAAGTTGGCCTTGTCCTCGTCCAGAACGGCGAGCACTTCCTCGGCCAGCGCCTTGCCGCCCTCGCCGCCCTTGGCGAAGACCTCGCTCAGCGCGACGCGGACGCCCTTCTCCTCGCAGTGCTTGCGGATGAAGGCCATCTCTTCCTCGGTGTCGGTCGGGAAGGCGTTGATCGCGACGACGACCGGCAGGCCGAACTTGGCGATGTTTTCAATGTGGGCGTCCAGATTGACGATGCCCTTTTCGAGCGCGGCCAGATTCTGGGCGTTCAGCTCGGCCTTGGGCACGCCGCCGTTGTACTTGAGGGCGCGCACGGTGGCGACGAGTACGACGCAGGAGGGGTTCAGACCGGCCTTGCGGCACTTGATGTCGAGGAACTTCTCCGCGCCCAGGTCGGCGCCGAAGCCGGCCTCGGTGATCGCGATATCGGACAGCTTGAGGGCCATGCGGGTGGCCTGCACCGAGTTGCAGCCGTGGGCGATGTTGGCGAAGGGGCCGCCGTGCATCAGGCAGGGGGTGCCCTCGAGGGTCTGGACGAGGTTGGGCTTGATCGCGTCCTTCATCAGGGCGGTCATCGCGCCCTCGGCCTTGAGGTCGCGCGCGTAGACCGGTTCGCCCGCGTAGTTATAGGCGACCAGAATGTCGCCGAAGCGCTTCTTGAGGTCGTCGAGGTCGGAGGCCAGGCACAGGATGGCCATGATCTCGGAGGCGACGGTGATCATGAAGTGGTCCTCGCGCGGCACGCCGTTGACCTTGCCGCCCAGGCCGATCGTGATGTTGCGCAGCGCGCGGTCGTTCATGTCGAGCACGCGGGTGAAGATGACCCGGCGGGGGTCGATGCCCAGCGCGTTGCCCTGCTGCAGGTGGTTGTCCAGCATGGCGCAGAGCAGGTTGTTCGCCGCGGTGATCGCGTGCATATCGCCGGTGAAGTGCAGATTGATGTCCTCCATCGGGACGACCTGCGCCCAGCCGCCGCCGGCCGCGCCGCCCTTGATGCCGAATACCGGGCCGAGGGAGGGCTCGCGCAGGGCGATCATGGCGTTCTTGCCCAGCTTGGCCATCGCCTGTCCCAGACCGACGGTCGTGGTGGTCTTGCCCTCGCCCGCCGGGGTCGGGTTGATCGCGGTGACGAGCACCAGCTTGCCGTCCGGACGATCCTTGACACGCTCCCACGCCGCAGCCGAGATCTTGGCCTTGTAGCGGCCGTACAGCTCGAGCTCATCCTCCTGCAGGCCGGCCTTGGCCGCGATCGCCGTGATCGGCTCCATCTGGCAGCTCTGGGCAATTTCGATATCGGTCATCATATCTCAGTACCTCCTAGAATTCGATTCCTCTGTCTGTATTTCGCGAAAAATTTCCATGTGCCCCCATTATAGCATCCATTTTCTTCCGATTCAATTGTTTCCGAATTTTCCTCGCTTTTTCGTCTAAAACGTGATATGATAATAGCCAACTACATTCCTTCTTTGTGCATTGAGGTGATCCTTTTGCGAATGTTCCGCGCGGTTTGGCATTATCTGCGCCATACCGACCTGTATCTGCTTTTTCTGGCGCTCTGCTGCACGGCGTACAGTCTGGTGCTGATCAATTCGGCCTCCCAGTCGACCGGCTCCGACCGCTACGTGACCATTCAGGCCGCGGCCGCCGGGCTCGGCGTGGTGGCCTTCATCATCGTGTCGCTCGTCGACGTCGAACGGCTCAAGCGCTACTGGCGGCTGCTGCTGATTTTGAACCTGGCCATTCAGATCTCGGTCGCCGTGCTCGGCAAGGACGTCGGCGGCAACCGGAGCTGGATCGAGATCGGCTCCACCGGCATCACCATCCAGCCGGGCGAGTTCGGCAAGATCTTCTTCATCCTGACGCTGGCCGCCCACATCTCCTTCGTCATGACCCACCTGAACCACTGGCGCACCCTGCTCGGCCTGCTGCTGCACGTCGGCGCGGTCACGGGCGCGGTCGTCGTCGGCTCGCAGGATATGGGCGTCGCGCTCAGCTACCTGTTCATCGGCGTGATCATGATCTTCGCCGCCGGGCTGTCGGTCAAGTGGTTCGCGGGCGGCCTCGTCATCGTCCTCTCGGCCGTGCCCTTCGTCTGGCAGATCCTCAAGGAATACCAGATCGACCGTATCCTCGTCCTCTTCGATCCCGATATCAACCGGACCGTTTACGACCACACCCTGCAGAGCAAGATCGCGATCGGCGCGGGGCAGTTCTGGGGCATGGGCTACATGAACGGCAACCAGACCCAGTACAGCCGTCTGGCCGCCAAGCGCACCGATTTCATCTTTGCGGTCGCGGGCGAGGAATTCGGCTTTCTGGGCGCGTGCCTCATCATCATCCTGCTCAGCCTGATTATTCTGCGCCTGTTCTACATCAGCTTCCGGGCAGACACCATCTTCAACTCGGTGCTTGCGGTCGGCCTCGGCGGCATGTTCCTGTTCCAGACCTTCGAGAATATCTTCATGTGCCTCGGCATGTTCCCGGTCATCGGCCTGACCCTGCCCCTGTTCTCCTACGGCGGCTCGTCGACCCTGACCATGTACATCGCCCTCGGCATCGCGGCCGGCGTGCGCATGCGCGCCAAACCAAGCTGGCTGACGCGATAGCAAAAGGACTGTCGTTTTCAAAACGGCAGTCCTTTTTTGTCAATATTCGAAGATGCAGTAGCCGCTGGCGTTGATGACCGTGGTGTCGCCGAACCGGCTGACCTGCGGGATGTTCGCGCCGTAGGCGCGGTGGATGTGCCCGTGGACGAAGTATTTGGGGCGGTACTGCCCGAGCAGGTCGGTGAAGCACTGGAAGCCCCGGTGGGTACGATTGTCGAAGTCGTTGACGTGGCGCGCCGGGGCGTGGGTCAGCAGGATGTCGAAGCCGCCGCTGCGCCAGAGCCGGGGCTTCAGCCGGAGGACGCGGCGGGCCATCTGCGCCTCGGTGTACATATTGAGGCCGTCCCGGTAGCGGAACGAGCCGCCCAACCCCAGAATGCGGACGCCGTTCAGCGTGACGATCCGGTCCTCGGCGCAGATGCAGCCGCCGGGCGGCTCCTTTTGGAAGGCGTCGTCGTGGTTGCCGCGCACATAGACCACCGGGCAGTGCGCCAGCGTCAGGAGGAATTCGAGGTATTCCCGGCGCAGGTCGCCGCAGGCCAGAATCAGGTCAAACCCGTCCAGCTTTCCCGGGGTGTAGAAGTCGTAAAAATAGGGGGATTCGGTGTCCGAAACGCATAAAATCCTCATTTCGGTTCCTCCGCCGGCGGCTCGACGCCCACGATCCCGACGGTGGCCTTGCCGACCTCGTCGAGCTGGTCGTAGTCCGGGATCGCCCCCACGATGTTTTCGGTCAGCCAGTTCATGTTGATGATCTGCTCGGTGCTCAGCGTCTGGCCCTCGTCCGCCATCCGGCGGCCGTCCTGGGCGTACAGCGGCCCCTCGAAGGGATCGAACACCCCGGCGCGGATACCCTTCCGGAGCAGGAAGGCCATCTTTTTCGCGCCGTAGGGCACCTTGTCCGCGCAGAGCAGATCGACCACGCCGGCCGACATGCCCCAGAAATAATTGAGCGCCTTGGTGCTGTCCGCGTATTCCTGCTGGAACGAATTGTCCTGAATCCGGCGGAGGATGGACTCGTAATAGACGCCCCACTGCCAGACCGGCATGGCCAGATGCACCTGTCCGCTCTCGGTGATCAGGGACAGGCCGAAGCCGCTGTTGTCCCGGTCCTGCGGGGGCATCAGGTCCTGCGAGGAGATCAGGCAGATCCCCTGATCGGTCAGGCGGCGGGTGGCCGCCGCGACGCCGTCCACGGCCGACCACTCGAGATGCACCTTGACCCGGGGGTTGGCCATCTGCACGCCGAGCGCGAAGGCGTTGATCCCGGCGATCTGCCCGAAGATCGGGTAGTCGCAGATGTAGCCGACCGGGTTGCCGCCCGCCAGCGCGCCCGCGATCGCGCCCAGAATGAATTTGACCTCGTACATCCGGGCGTAGTAGGTGCGGACGTAGCGGTGGGATTTGTTGAGCGAGCAGTTCAGAATGATCTCCTTCGGGTGGTCGACGGCCGCGCGCAGGCTGGCCGGGAGCAGGCGGGGCGAGGTGGTGAAAATGGTGGTGCAGCCGTCCGCGATCGCCTGCTCGATGACCGCGAGCGGATCGCCCTCGGTGGCGTTGTAATAGGCGGCCGTCTCGATCTCGCCCTCAAAGACCTTCTCGATGTGGCGCCGTCCCAGCTCGTGGCCCAGCGTCCAGCCCGAGGTCTCCGGGCTTTTGTCGTGGATGAAGGCCACACGGCGCACGGCGGGCTTTTTCCGGAACACCCGGGAGAGCAGCTTGCCGCCCGGTTCCTCTTCCTCCGGGTCGAGCAGCACGGCGATCGGCGCCTCCTCCTGCTGCAGCGCGATGTCCTCCCACATCCGGGCGACCGACCTTTTGATCTCGGCCGCGCCGCCGCGCGCGAGGGAGGGATAGCCGTACACCCGGATATAGGCCAGCATGGCGTCGCCCACCGTGGAGCTCAGGCGGCCGCCGCCGTTGGCCTCGTAGGCCTCGCGGAAGCAGCAATAGGCCGCCGAGAAGCTGCGGCGATCCTCCTCGGTCCAGGGCTCGCCCGGCTCCTTGCCCAGCATCTGCTGGAGCAGGGCATAGCTGCCCGGCTTGGAGAACTCGATGTAATTGATCCCGCTGTACCGGTTGAACTCGACAAATTCGTAGTAGAGCTCGGTTTCCCGGCTCCCGTCCCGTTCGGGCAGGATGCGGGTCACCTCGGCAGGGATCATGTCCGCCCCGAAGAATTTCAGCACGCTGACCCGCTTGTTGCCCTCCTCCACGTAGAAGCGGTTCCGGTATTCAAAGGCCTTGATCGGGTCCCGGATGCCAACCTCGAGATGGGACCGGCACAGGGATTTCCATTTTGCCGCAAATTCGGAGCTTTCGGGCAGCAGGGGCATGAAATTGGGGGCAAAGCAGTCGGCGCGCTGGGTGTGCGCCGTCCCCACGAGGAACTGCGCCGGCACCTGAATGACGCCGAGCCGGGTCTGCTGGAGCAGCCGGTAGGTGGGAAGAACCTCCTCCAGCGACGTAAGGCAGGACGGAACGCCCTTGACCGTGCACAGGCGCACCTCTTTCTGGCCCAGCTTCCGGGCCTCTTCGTAATCTTCATCGGGATAATAGAAATCGGGCATGGAGCGCACCGCCTTTCGGACTCTGTGATATAACAGGATTATAGAATACCCGGTTTCCCGCTGTCAACCGCCCCAAAAAGGAAAAACGCCGCCGGAAAAAGGAAAAACTCCGCCGGAGGGACGGAGTTTCCTTTTCCCGCGGCGGAGGTTGGTTCACCTCGGGATCATGCTGCATGATTTGGATCGGAGGAGTGCGGGGAGGGCCCGCACCGGGGTCGGGCGCGCTTCGGAGGGGCGCGCCTTTGACTTGCATCCATTATACCGTTTTAACCGGACAGAAGCAATACGAAGCAATGGAAAAGACGTTATAAAATAAGGCTGTGACTTTAGAAAATAAAGCGCGTGATGAGAGCGATCAAAAGTCGTGGCGTGGCTCCTTAAATCATGGCGAACAGGGGAGCGAGGACGGCGGTCAGCAGGCCGGAGACCGCGATGGCGAGGCCGCTCATCGCGCCCTCGATCTCGCCCATCTCGATGGCGCGCGCCGTGCCGACCGCGTGGGCGCTCGTGCCGATGGCGAGGCCGACTGCGACCGGCTCCTCGACCCGGACGAGCTTCAGCAGAGTGGGCGCCATGACGTTGCCCGCGACGCCGGTCAGGATGAGCGCGATGGCCGCGATCGAGCCCGCGCCGCCGAGCTGCTCGGCGAGCGGCATGCCGATGGCCGTGGTGACCGACTTGGGCAGCAGGGTGGCGTAGTCGGCCGGGCTCAGGCCGCACAGGAAGCGGATGGCGAGGACGGTCAGCGCGCTCGTCAGGCAGCCCGCCAGAATGGAGAGCAGCACCGCGTCCGCGTGGCGGCGGAGCAGGTCGAGCTTTTCATAGAGCGGGATGGCGAGCGCGACGGTCGCCGGGGTCAGCAGCCAGGTCAGCTTGCCCGCGCTCGCGTTGAAGGAGTCGTAGTCCACCCGGCAGACCAGTACGAAGGCGGTGCAGAGCGCGATGGCGATCAGCAGCGGATTCATGAGCGGGTGGGGGAAGCGGCGGGCGAGGGCGCGGCCGATAAAATAGCAGAACAGGCAGAGCAGCGCGCCGAAATAGGTCGAGTTCATCAGAATTTCGCTCATTTTTGACCATCCTTTCTGCGGATGACGGCCTGCGCCAGCAGCCCGGTGACGGTCATGACGACCGCGGTCGAGACCACGATGGCGAGCAGGAGGGGGACGGCCAGCGCGCGCAGGGCGTCGAACTGCTCGATGAGCGCGATCGCCGGGCCGATGAACAGGACGGGCATGATGGCGATCAGGAAATCGCCCGCCCGCTTGACGCGGTCGAGGGGGATGAGTTTGGTGACAAGGCCGAGCAGCAGGAGCAGCAGGCCGTAGATGCCGGCCGGAATGGGCAGGGGCAGCAGCGCGGCCAGCAGCTCGCCCGCGAAGCTCACGCCTAACAGAATGGTGAATTGCAGCAGCAGGTCCATGAGAGGACGCCTTCTTTCTTTGGATTTTTACCGTTCCCCAGTATAATCCCTCGGCGGAGATTTTTCAAACCTTGTTTTGCTCCGCCGGGTATGATATGATGATTCTATCCAAAAGAGGTGAAAAATCAAGTGGAAAATATGGTCAATACCACGCTTTGTTATATCGAACGGGACGGGAAATACCTGATGCTCCACCGGGTCAAGAAGGAAAACGATGTCAACCGGGACAAATGGATCGGCATCGGCGGCAAGTTTGAGCCGGGGGAGAGCCCGGAGGACTGCGTGCTGCGCGAGGTGCGCGAGGAGACCGGGCTGACCCTGACCGATTACACGTACCGGGGCATCATCACCTTCGTGCTCGACGGCTGGGGCACCGAGTTCATGCACCTGTTCGGCGCGTCCGGCTGGACCGGGGAGCTGCGCACCGACTGCGACGAGGGCGAGCTCGCCTGGATCGGCAAGGAGGAGCTGCTCGCGCTGCCCATCTGGGCGGGCGACAAGATCTTCCTGCGCCTGCTCGACAGCGACCGCCCGTTTTTCTCCTTAAAGCTCAACTACACCGGCGATACGCTGACCGCCGCCGTGCTGGACGGCCAGCCGCTTGCGATTTGACAGAACGCGGAGGAATTTGGAGATGAAATACGGAAAAATGCTCGCGGGCTCGACCCTCGCCGGGCTGTGCATCGGCCTCGGCGGCGCGGTCTTTCTCGCGCTCGACAGCAAGATCGCCGGGGCGCTCTTTTTCACCCTCGGCCTGTTCACCATCTGCACGCGCGGGCTGCTGCTCTTCACCGGCAAGGTGGGCTACGCGCTTGACAATCCGCCGTCCTACCTGCGCGATCTGGCGGTGATCTGGGTGGGCAACCTGATCGGCACGAACCTCGTGGCCTACGCCCTGCGCGCCACCCGGGTCTGCGCGCCCTACGCCGAAAAGGCGGCCGCGATGTGCGCGGTCAAGGCGGAGGACAGCCTGCTCAGCCTGTTCCTTCTCGGCGTGTTCTGCAACATCCTGATGTTCATCGCGGTCGACGGCTTCCGCACGAACGGGCACGAGGTGGGCAAGTACATCGGCCTGTTTCTGGGCGTTTCGGTGTTTATTCTGGCCGGGTTTGAGCACTGTGTGGCCGATATGTTCTATTTCGGCATGGCGAACGTCTGGTCGGCCGACATCGTGCTCCGGCTGCTCGTCATCACGGCGGGCAACGCGGTGGGCGGCCTGCTGATCCCGGCGGGGGAAAAGCTGTATAAAGCGTAAAAAATGGCGCAAAAGAGCCTCTGCGAAAAGGAAATTTCGCAGAGGCTCAAATTTTTTATTTTCTGCCGAGCAGCTTGTCGATGTTGAAGATCGAGGGGGACTTGCCCGCGTTTTCGACGGTCTTGTGGAAGTCGTCGTAGACGGTGACCTTCCGGGCCGTGATCTCATAGGCGGTGTCGCTCGCCGGGTCGTAGACCGTCTGGTTGGTCAGCGTGTCGCCCTTGTAGCACTGGCAGAACTCCTGCCCGTCCGCGTTCGTGAACAGGATATAGGTCACGACCTCGCTGTTGAAGGGCGAGGACTGCACCGAAGTGACCGTCTCGGCCAGCGGCAGGTAGGGGGCAAAGGCCTCGGCGTCGTACTCCTTCCAGGTCTGCTTGTCGCCGGTGACCTCTTCATAGGAGGTCTGTGCGAGCAGCTCGGTCAGGGACTGCGCGGCGGCGCCCTCGGGGAAGGTGAGCGCATAGCCTGCGTAGGTCTCGCGGATCTGCGCGCTTTCGGGCGAGCTGTGGCCGCGGTCTCCCCGGATGGCGGAGATAATCAGCAGGGAGCAGACGATGATGAGCAGGACGGCCGCGGAGCGGCTGAGGGTGCGTTTGGATTTCATGGACGTTTTCCTCCGATCGGGCTGCGGATGTGCATTTGTTTCTTATATATTAGCACAGATTGACAAAAAAGCAAACCGATCGGGCAAGATTTTCGGAATGTTCACAAAAATGCAGAAATGCGCCGGTCAAAACGGCTGAAAAATGCGAAAAATACTTGAAAAACCGAATCGAATCGCATAAAATAGAAGCGGTATTTTGGTTTTTGAAAGGGGAAGCGCGCATGTTTCACATCGTTCTGGTCGAACCCGAGATCCCGGCGAACGCGGGCAACGTCGCGCGCACCTGCGCGGTCACCGGGTCGGTGCTCCATCTGATCGAGCCGCTCGGCTTTTCGGTGGACGACAAGCACTTGAAGCGCGCCGGTCTCGACTACTGGCATCTGCTCGACATCCGGTACCACGCCTCCCTCGACGACTTTTTCGCCGCCAATCCGGACGGCCGCTACTTCTACTTCACCTCCAAGGGGCGGAGCAGCCACGCGGGCGCGGTCTTTCAGGACGGCGACGCTCTCATCTTCGGTAA
>CAMEPU010000001.1 GCA_945932315.1 uncultured Clostridia bacterium | reverse complement strand
ACGGCCGGATGCACGCCTGCGGCCACGACCTGCACACCGCCATGCTGCTGGGCGCGGCCCGGCTGCTGAAGGCCCACGAGGACGAGATCGCGGGCACGGTCAAGCTGATGTTCCAGCCCGCCGAGGAGATCTTCGAGGGCTCGCACGACATGATCGAGGCCGGACTGCTCGAGAACCCCACCGTCGACGCCGCCCTGATGATCCACGTCATGGCGGGCATGCCCTTCATCCCGGGCACGGTCATCGTCTCCGGCCCGGGCGTGAGCGCGCCCGCGGCCGACTATTTTGAGATCAAAGTCCAGGGCAAGGGCTGCCACGGCTCGATGCCCAACACCGGCGTCGATCCTCTGACGGCGGCGGCGCACATTCTGATCGCCCTGCAGGAGATTCAGGCGCGCGAGCTCGCGATGGGCGACCGCGCCGTGCTGACCGTGGGCACGCTGCACGCGGGCACGGCCGCGAACGCGATCCCGGACGCCGCGGTCATGGGCGGCAGCATCCGCACCTTCGACGAGGAGACGCGCGCCTATATCAAGGAGCGGCTGACCCAAATTGCCGAGGGCGTCGCCCGCGCTTTCCGCGCTGAGGCCACCGTCACCTTCGGCAGCGGCTGCCCCACGCTGGTCAACGACCGGGCGCTGTCCGAATGTGCCGAAACCTACGTCCGCGAGCTGCTCGGAGAGGAGAAAGCTTTCTCGGCCGCGGCATTGGCCGCGATGGGCGGCGGGAAATCGTCTAAGACCGCCGGGTCGGAGGACTTCGCCTATGTCAGTCAGGAGGTGCCGTCCATCATGCTGGCGCTCGCGAGCGGCCAGCCCGAAAAGGGGTACTGCTACCCCCAGCACCACCCGATGGTCAAGTTCGACGAAAGCGTCCTGCCCACGGGCAGCGCGGTGTACGCCTACACGGCGTTGCGCTGGCTGGAGGAACACTGACGTGTTCCGATGAGATACGCCCTCCGGGCGTGTGAAATATCGCGAAGCGATATGAAATGTGCCCGATAGGCACATGAAATTTCTCCTGCAGAGAAGTGAAGGTGTCCCAAAGGGACGGATTAAAAAAGCGTGCGCACTGCTTTTCGCAATGCGCACGCTTTGCTTTTTTGGGGAGAATCAGCCGTTCAGCAGCGCGAGCACGTCCTCGCGCGCGGGCATGGCCGGGATCGCGCCGCGCTTGCGGACGCACAGCGCCGCGACCGCGTTGCCGAACCGGGCGAACCGGACGGCCTCTTCGAGCGTCAGCTCGTCCGGGCGCTTGCCGCTCTCGGACAGGCAGGTCAGCACGCCGCCCCAGAAGGAGTCGCCCGCGCCCGTGGTGTCCACCGCCTCGCTCTTAAAGCCCGGGACGGTCTCGATCCCCTCGCGGGTCGCGACCAGCGCGCCGTGCGCGCCCAGCGTGACCATGACGACCGGGGTGCCCTGCCCGAGCAGCTTCTTCGCCGCCGCCTCGGGCGCGGCCTCGCCGGTCAGCAGCGCGGTCTCCTCGTCCGAGATCTTGATGATATCGACGGAGGACAGGATCGAGCGCATCTGTTCGATCGCGGCTTCCTCGCTCGCCCAGAGCAGCGGGCGGTAGTTCGGGTCATACGAGATGATCGCGCCGGCCGCCTTGGCAGTCTCGATCGCCCGCAGGGTCGCGGTGCGCGCGGGCTCGTCGGTCAGCGACAGCGAGCCGACGTGCAGGATTGCGGTCTGCCCGAGCAGCTCGCCGTCGAGCTCGTCCGCCCGGAGCTGGGTGTCCGCGCCCGGCTTGCGCGCGAAGGCGAAGCTGCGCTCACCCGATGGCGAGAGCGAAACGAACGCCAGCGTGGTGAAATAATTGGGGTCGGAGACCACGCCCCGGTCGTCGATGCCCGCGTCGACCAGCGTCTGCCGCAGGAACTCGCCCTGCATGTCGCAGCCGATCTTGCCGATGAAGGCGGCCTCACGTCCCAGCTTGGCCGCGCAGGCCAGCACGTTCGCGGGCGCGCCGCCCGGGTTCTGCTCAAAGACCTGCATGCCCGCCGGGGATTTGGGCATAGGCGTATAGTCGATCAAAATTTCTCCCAATGCGGTGATATCCATGCGTTTTCCTCCTATTGCGGTCAATACCGCAGAATCAGCGTTTTGATCTCAAAAGGCGTAAACGTCAGCTCGCCGCCGACGGGCGCGCCGTTCTCCTCGAGCAGATCGGTCTCCTCGGCCGATTTGATGTAATCGGCGAAGTGCAGGCCGGTCTTGGCCCAGCCGCCCTCGCACTCGTACAGGCGGACGACCAGCGCGCGCTCGGCGCGCTCATGCAGGGGCTTGACCGACTCGATGACGACCGAAGGCGCGTCGACGGTGATGGGCGCTGCGGGCAGCGCGCGTACGCCCTCGAACACCCGCGCGGGGCTGTTCAGGCAGTACGCCGGGCGGGTGACGGACTCAGCCGAGAGCGGGCCTTCGTGCGGCAGGAAGACGTAGGTCACGTCGTGCACGCCGATGTCGCCCGTCGTGTCCGGACGGCAACCCGACTTGTGCAGGGAGAGGCGGATGCTGCCGCCCCGGACGGACACGCCGTATTTGCCGTCGTTGAGCAGCGCGCAGCCGTAATGGGGCTCGGACAGGTCGGTATATTTGTGGTTGCAGACCTCGAACATGGCCTGCTCCAGCGAGTTGTTGCGGGTGGTCGGCCGCTCGATGTGGCCGAACTGGATCTCGTGCGACGCAAAGCGCGCGCGGATCGGGGTATCGAAGGACACCTTGAGGAAGTGATGCTTGTCGTTCCAGTCCATCCGGGTCTCGAAGGCGATCTCGGGGCGGTTCGCGTAGAACACCACGTCCTGCGTGAGGGTGGACTTCCCGGTCAGGCGGTACGCGCAGCGGAAACGCGCCTGACTTTCGCCCACGCTAACGAGCGTGCGGGAGAGCAGCGTGGCCGTCGGCTGGAAGCGATCCTCGACCGTGTCCGGGTCGACGTCCCAGTTGTCCCACATCCACGGCACGTCCTCGGCCAGCACGAAGGTGTTGAGCGGCAGACCGCTGCGCAGCTCGCGGCCGACGCGCTTGTCGACGAGCGACGCAAAGCCGCCGTTCTCGTCCCAGCGCACGGTGTAGTACGGGGTCTCGAGGGTGTCCTCGCCGACGGTGAACGGGATTTTCCCGGGCTCGCCCGCTGCGGGGCGGAGCACGGCCGTGCCCATGGGCGCGAGCGCCACGTTCTCATACGCGGTGACGGTCTGACCGAACACGTCGGTGAAGGTCTGGCCACCCGGCTGCGCGCCCGGCAGGCAAATTGTGTCGCACCGTGCGAAGCCGAGCGGATTGAACACGGTGAAGCCCTCGCCCGAGGCGCCGACGACTTCCTTCTGCAGCCCGCGCACCCGCTCGATCAGCGCGTTCATCTCGGCGATGCACTCCTCGTGCACCCGGGTGATCGAGCTGCCCGGCAGGATGTCGTGGAACTGGTTCTTGAGCAGGGTCTCCATATAGGGGCGGATGGCCGTGTCGTCGGCGCAGGCGTCCCGGCCGACCGCGTCGAGCACGGTCAGCAGCTCGAGATCGTGGAGCGCGACCTCGGCCTTGCGGTTGTTGCGCTTGATCTGGTGGCGGTTCGTCAGGGTGCCGCGGTGCAGCTCGAGGTAGAGCTCGCCCGCGTGGACGGGCACGTCATGCGCCTCGCGCTCCATCTCCTCGGCGAATTCGGCGACCGAGCGGTGCGCGGTGCGCGGGCAGCCGTCGAGGTCGTTCTCGCGGCGCACCAGCTCCATGTGCTCAAACTGCGGGCCGCCGCCGCCGTCGCCGTAGCCGTAAGCGATCAGCTTGCGGCGGCTGACGTGCTTGTCCTTGCTCTCCTGCGTGAAGGCCGAGTCGTCGTTGCCGACCGTGTAGCGCAGCAGGGTCGCGGGCTCGGGCTCACAGTGGGTGGCGTTGAAGTGGGTGAACACCCGGCTGCCGTCCAGGCCCTCCCACCAGAAGGTGTCGTAGGGGAAGACGTTGGTGTCGTTCCAGGACAGCTTGGTCGTGAAGAAATAGCGCACGCCGCTCTTCCGCATGACCTGCGGGATGGCCGCGCTGTAACCGAAGGTGTCGGGCAGCCAGAAGTTGTTGGAGCGGATGCCGAAGTGCTTCTCGTTGTACTTCTGGCCCCAGAGGAACTGGCGCACCAGGCTCTCGCCCGAGACCATGTTGCAGTCACACTCGACGTAGACCGCGCCGCCCGGCTCGTACCGGCCGTCCGCGATCTTCTCCTTCATCTTCTCAAACAGAGTGGGGTAGTTGCGCCGGATCATCTCGGAGTGATACGCCGAGCTCTGGAAGAAGCGGTATTCGGGGTACTCGTCCATCAGGCGGACGGCGTTCGCGTAGGTGCGGGCGCACTTGCGCACGGTCTCGCTGATCGGCCAGAGCCAGGCGGTGTCCATGTGGCTGTGGCCGATGACAGCGGTGATGGGCGCGCTCTCCGCGTTCTTCGCGGCCAGCAGGGGCTGGAGGCGCTCGTCGGCCAGACGCATCCCCTCGCGCCAGCCGTCCGTGTTCTCGGGATCGGTCGGGCACAGGCCGACGACATCGTAGATGCCGCGCACGAGGTCGCCCCGGCGGAAGCTGTCGCGGGGGAGCGAACGGGCGAGCGAGCAGATGACGCGCAGGTCGGTCACAAAGGCGAGCACGTCCTCGTTCCGCTCGGCGATCTCGACCTTCTCGTACACGTGGCTGCAGTCGCGGAGTCCGGTGTCCTCATAGGGCTGGCAGCCCGGGATGTAATGGCCCGCGTAGTACTCGAAATCGAAGCGCAGGGTCTCGCCGGCGGCCGCACCCGGGGTGACCCGGGCGGTGTAGTGGTTGCCGTGCGTCTCATAGGTGTATTTGTTCGTAAAGATGGCGTGGGGCACGCCGTTTAAAAAGAGGAAGCCCTCCCAGCCGCCCAGACGGGGCAGGATGTACAGCGGCTTGCCCGCCTGCTCGGCGGGCACGGTGTAGCTGCCGCGCAGCCACAGGTTGCCCCATTCCTCGCCCCACTTGTCGCCCGCGTGCATCGGGCGGTAGGGCACGTCGGTGGGCGGGGTGCGCAGATGTTCCTTACACTCCCAGCCCTCCATGGGGATCTCGGCCAGCGGCGTGAACAGGTAGTGGTCGTAGACCTTCAGCAGGCGCTCGGCTTTGTTGAGCACGCGCTCGAGTTGCTTTTCGTTTGTCATAATGCCTCCAGTTCAAAGCTGTAGATGCCAAACGGCACGATCGGGAACGAGAACTCGTTTTCGGCCGGATCGCCCGCGGCTTCGCCGCGCAGGTTGACCGGGCGGATGCGCCGGCCGGGTGCGGCCAGCGCGCCGGTGCGCGCGGTCAGCGCGGTGTCGCGCAGGCGGAGCAGCCAACCGGTCCCGGTCGGGCGCAGGGCCATGACCTGAACGCCCTCGGGCAGGGTCAGGCCGGACGCGGCCGGGTCGATCGGCAGGACGCGCGCGCCCTGATCGAGCATCAGGCCGCGGATCAGCACCTCGCCGCCGCACGCGCCGGCATAGCCGAACAGCGTGAAGTCGAAATGCAGGTCGCCGCCGATCCACTGCGGGAAATTGGTTCCCCACATATTATTATACAGGTTAAAGTACAGAATGGGAGCGTGTTTTTCGTAATCCCGGCGGAATTTGTGGATGCCGGGCTCGCCGATCGCGCACAGGGGCGCGTCGCGGGTGACAATGGCCAGACCGCCCGCCCCGTCCTCGGCGCAGGCAAAGGACTCGAGGCAGTACAGCGCGTGGTTGGCAAAGGGCACGATGTCGGCCGCGGGGTCGATCAGGTCGCCGTTCTTGTTGAAGCGGTAGCGCGGATCATCGGCGGCCAGCGGGACTACCAGCGAGCCCGACTCGATGAACGGGGTCTCCTGCTTGCCGTCGAGCGTCAGTCGGACGAAAATCTCGTCGCCCTCGGGCGGCAGCGCAACCGAAACCGCGATCTCGCGCGCGTCGCCGTAGGCCTGCGTAGCGTCCGAGCGGTAGCGCAGGGTCAGGGTGTAGCCCTCGGTCTCGATGCCGGTGCAGACCGGGCGGAAGGTGCGGTGCGGGCACTCGGGGTAGTTATCGCGGCCGTAGTCGCGCACGCCCCAGTCGGAGAAGCGGTAGCCGACCGACCGCAGGTACTCGGTCAGGTCGTCGATGCCGTACACGTCATACTGGTAGGAAAATACGCCGACGCCGTCCCGCTCGCGGGCGAGCGCGCGGCCGAGCTGCTTGTCGAACAGCTCGGTGATGACGCCGCGCGTCCGGTCGAGCGTCAGGCGGTAGCGGTGATTTTCGAGAAGATCCACAGGCTCGGGATAAGTTTTGGGCTCGGGCTTGACCGCGCCGAGCGCGGGTACATCCTGCACATAGATCCGGTCGTGTCCGGCCAGCCGGATGGCGCCGTCGACGCCGTCCGCGTCCGCCCAGCCGGTGAAGGCCGCGCCGTTCGGGTTGAGCACCGCGCCCGCGCCCTGATCCGCGCAGGTCAGCGCCTCGGCAGCCGTCCTGGCGGCCTCCTGCGCGCGCTCGGCCTGCTCAGCCCAGGATTCCTCCATGCGGCGGGCTTCCTCCGAAGGCTTGTACTTCAGGAAGGCCTTCTTCTCATAGACGTGCTCCTGATCCATCCAGCGCTTGGTGTCCAAGCCCCAGGTGTGCTCGTCGAACAGAGCGATCGCATCGCCCGCGCGGTCGCGGTCCTGCGCCAGCTTCCGGACGTCGCCGCCCGCAGCGAAGACCGCCGCACCGGCGGCCGTCAGGTCGCGGCGGGCCTGACGCACCTGGCCGACCTCGACGGGGTAGCTGCCCACGCCGTGGATCCAGCTGTCGGCCAGATCGCCGGTGACGATCGGGATGTCCGACAGGTCGCATTCCGCGATCGCGCGGTAGAAATCATCCATCGTGCCGCAGACGATCTCGGCGTCCGGGCAGGCTTCGTGCGCCTCGGCGACCATGTCGCGGATCATCTGCGCGCTCTGCGGGCCCGAGTTGTCATGGGTGTGCATGAGCGCCATCCAGACCGGATACGGCCAGTCCTCGGGCGGGAGCATGGACGAGCCGTAGCCGCCTCTCGAATACATGGTCAGCACGCGGCTGCCGTCCGGGCCCTCCCACCAGAAGATCGGGGGCACGGTGGGGGGCGTCTGGAACTGGTTGCAGCCCAGATGCAGGAACTTGATGCCCGCGTTCGCGAGCAGCATGGGCAGCGCACGGCCGTGGCCGGGCACGTCGGTCATCTTGGCGCTGATGGGCGCGGGGATGCCGTACTCCTTGGCCAGACGCATCGCGTACTTCATGCCCTCGGCGGCGTCCTCCATGCTGCCGAAGTCAAAGTGCGAGGTAAAGGGCAGCGCGTGGAACGCGATCTGACCCTCGCGGATCAGGCGGTCGAGCACGGCGCGCTTCTCCTCGTTCTCCTGCATGACGGTCAGCGGCCAGGCGGGCATCGTCCAGACGTAGCGCAGGTCGCCCATGTCGGACGTGCCCTCGCAGGTCGAGATGACGTCGGAGAGCATACTGCCCGCGTACTGGTCGATGACCTCGCGCGCCAGCCGGGTGAAGCCGATATCAAAATGGGTCTTAAAAACCAGAAAAATCTTCATTGAACGATCCATCCATTCTCACGAAAAATAAATCGGGTTTGAAATCAGGAAGGTCTTTCCAAACCGCAGCAGCTCGAAGCGGACGAACCGGGCGTCCGGAAATTCCCGGGTCAGCTCGACGCGGCTGGTGTCGGGCGCGCACGTGATCTTCTCCGCGCTCCGGTCGGTCAGGATGCGGATGACGTCTCCGCCGCGCAGCCCGTCGAACCGGATGGCGGCCGGCGCGCCCTGCGGGGCGGTCTCGCCCAGGATCGCGCCGCCGGCCTCGGCCCAGAGGGTGGGCGCGTCCCGGTCCATCGTCAGATAGCCGTTGCCGCCCCGGACGGCCGCCAGAATATCGCGCGGCGCGCGGGACATGGCGTACAGCGCGGTGGTCGGCAGGCCGATCTGGCCGTACGGGCGCGGGCGGTGGAAGTCGCTGCCGCCGATGACCGGGAGCTTCGCGCCCCGGCAGAGCTGCTCATGCCACCACGCAAGGCATTTCTCGCTCGCGCCCGCGACCGCGCCGCCGTTGACGAGCTCGATCACGTCGTAGCCGCCCTCGTCCATGCCGAAGTGCCAGCCGCAGTTCGGACAGAACGGGTGGTTGAGCACGATGACCGCGCCGTTCGCGCGCGCCTCGGCCAGCTTCGCCCACGCCTCCTCCTTCGAGTTGACGCAGAAGGCGCTCCCGAACGGGCGGGCGACACCCAGCAGGCCGGCGTGGCCGTCATAATGCGTCCATTCGGTGCCGGGCAGAACGGTGATTCCCTCCACGTCCGGCGAGGACAGATTGTGCGCATAATTGTTGTGGTCAGTGATAAAAATGTAATCCAGACCCAGGTCGCGGGCGGTCAGCGCGGTGTCGCGAACCGACATGCAGCCGTCCGAGCCAAGGGTGTGCATATGGGTGTCGCCCCGCAGCAGTACGCGCTCGCGGTAGGTGAAGGTGACCGTGTATTCGACCTCCACGCCGGCATCCTCCACCTTATAGGCGCCCACGATGACCGCCCACTGGCCGGGATCGGTGTCGGTGCGCGCATAGCCCTGCGCGCTCTCCCACGCCGAAACATAAATATGGCTGCGGTCGGAGCCCGAAGCGCCCACATAGCCGCCATGCGCGTCGCGCAGGGCGAGATCCACGATATTGACCTCGCGCCGCAGGGTCACGCCGTCCGCCCCCGGCTCCTCCCGATGGCGCGAATAAGCGTACTCGATGTCGATGCGGCATACATTTTCCGGCACCTCGAACGGCAATTCGTAATAGGTGCGCTCTTTGCTTTTGGGGATAAATTCCCGGAATGTAATCTGCGAGGTCTTCATATGAATATCACTCCTTGCTTGCGCCCAGCGTCATGCCCGAGAGCAGGAAGCGCTGTGCAAAGACATAGATAATCAGCAGCGGGACGGTCGAGATGACGATGGTCGCCATGATTGCGTTGTTCGGGGTCTGCGCCGCGCCCGACTGGGACGCGTCGTTCAGGATCATCGCGCGCAGCATCAGCGGCATGGTGAACTTATCCTGATCGGTGATCAGGGTTGCGGGCAGCATGATCGAGTTCCACTTGCCGACGAACTCGAGGAAGAACACGGTCGCGAGGCCGGGCTTCGAGATCGGCAGGTAGATCTGGCCGAAAATGCGCAGCTCGGACGCGCCGTCCAGACGGGCGGACTCGGCCAGCGAGTAGGGCACCGAGGTGAAGTAGTTGCGCATCAGCAGGATCGAGAAGCCCGAGATCAGGCCGTTGACGATCAGGCCGGTGTAGGTGTTGAGCAGGTGCAGCTGCTTGTTCATCTGGTAGACCGAGATCAGGGTCAGGTCGCCCGGGATCATCATGGTCAGCATGATAAAGGAGGTGATGCCCTTCTTGAACGGCAGCTCCTTCTGGATCAGGACGTAGCCCGCGAAGGCGGACAGCACGACCTGAATGACCGTGGCCACGGTCGAGACATAGAGCGAGTTGAGGAAGGGGCGCGCCAGCTTGGTGACGCGGAAGACGTACTCATAGCCCTCGGTGCTGAAGCTGTTCCACCACAGCTTGATGCCCGAAGCCGACGAATCGAGCACGGTCGAGGTCGAGACGACGATGACGTTCCACATGGGGATGAACATGATGAGGAAGAAAAAGCCGAGCAGCAGCCAGCACACAGCGCGCTGCGGCAGATTCATCCGGTTTTCCAATGGATTTTTCTTTCGCATTTTCACTGCTCCTTAATCTTCGTAGGTGTCGTCATAGCGGATGACCTTGCGCACGACGGCCGAGATGATCAGCGTGCCGATCAGGACGAGCGTCGCGCCCGCGGTCGCCGGGCCGACCTTGAACTGAGTGATGCCCTGTGTATAAATAAGATACAGCAGGTTGCGGACCTTGTCCAGGATGGACGAGGTGCCCATGATGAAGATCTGGTCGAAGTTGCGCAGAACGCCCATCGCGCCCAGAACGGTGACCACCTTCATGGTCGGCACGATATTGGGGACGGTGATCTGGAAGATCTGACGGAGGCGGGACGCGCCGTCGATCGAGGCCGACTCATAGATCGAGGGGTCGATGCCCACGATGGCCGCGAGGAACAGGACGGCGTAGTAGCCCGCGCCCTTCCACGCGCCGGTGAAGATCATGATTGCACGCGCAAACTTGGGTTCGGACATGAAGACGATGGGCGTAAACTCTCCGCTCGAGATGGCCTGCAGGAAGCCGTTGACCATGCCGGTGGGCGCGAACAGCATCATCCACAGGCCGCCGACAACCGACCACGACAGCAGGTACGGGATGTAGGTGACCGACTGGACGACCGACTTGAGCACCTTGCTGCGCACCTCATTGAGCAGCAGGGCGATCGCAAGACCCCAGACGAACTGGAGCGCGAACGTGCCCACGCCGACGATCAGCGCGTTGAGAAAGGCCTGGCTGTACTGCGGATTTTTCAGAACGCTGATGTAGTTGTCGAGGCCGCAGAAGGTCGCGTTGCCCAGGATCTTGACGTCCTGCACGCTGTTGACCAGTCCGAGGCCGAGCGGATAATAGGAAAATACGATGAAGTATGCCGCGATCGGCAGCAGCATCAAATAAACGAACCGATTCTTTTTCAGTTTCTTCCAGGTGACCGGCTCACCCGGCGTCTTTGGCGCCTTGACTCTGCTCAAAGCTGTTGTCTCCTTTCTCTTGCACACCCCTAAGGATAGAAAGAGAGCCGGAAAATCTTTTGTTCGATTTCCGGCTCTCTGGCACATGCTTATGAAACGATTTTCGCCCGTTTATTTCTCGGTGATGCCCAGGCTGACCAGCTCGTTGCGCATGGATGCCAGGCCGTCCTCGATGGAAACGTTGCCCTTGATCATCTCAATGCCCCACTTGCCGACGGTGGTCTTGTAGGTGGACTCGTCGGGAATGATCTTGTCGATGCGAGCGTACTGCAGGTAGGTCAGAGCCTCTTCAACGCCGCGGTTGTAGCCGAGCGGTGCGACGAAATCCTTGTAGACCGGAACCGGTGCGCCGTGGTCGTTCGCATGATCCGCGCCGACGGAGGTCTGGGTGTAGGTGCTGCCGGACTTGGTGTAGTCGTGACCCTCGATGCCGATGCTCAGCAGCTCGCCGCCCTCCTGGGTTGCGAAGTACTCAAGCACCTTGATCGCGCCGTCAACGTTCTTGGCATTGGCCGGTACGGCGAACAGGGACGCGCCGCCCTTGACCAGCATATAGTCGCGTTCGGAGCCGGCCGGGGTCTTGCAGCCGGGCAGGTTGACGATCTCGTAATCGGCGTCAGCCACGCCGTCCGCGGTCGCGTGCGCATTGTGCAGGCCGGTCCACATCGCCCAGTCGACGACAACGCTGGTCTGCTTGGAGGAAGCCTCCATCTTGGCGCGCATATCCTTGGTCTTGTCTACGAAGGAAGCGGGATCGAGCAGCTTCTCGTCATACAGCTTCTTGAGCCAGGTCCAGACCGGAGCGGCCTCGTCGGTGGAGTAGGGCGCGTAGGTCTTGCCGTCGGTGTCGACAACGACGCCGTTCTGCAGGCCGACGGAAGCGAACCAGGGCTGCAGGTCATACGCCTCGGAGATAACCGCGTTCAGCGGATAGTAATCGGTGCTGGGGTTGGCGTCGCGCAGCGCCTTGAATACCTTGTAGTAGCCGTCCAGCGTGGGCTCGATCGACTTGTAGTCGATGCCGGCCGCTTCCAGATCGTTCTTGTTGAGCTGAACGACGCGGTGCAGCTCCTTCTTGTTGAAGCCGGCGTAGACCTTGCCGTCGATGGTGATATCATCCCACTCCTGCTGGTCGATGTTGTTCGACAGGATGTCGGAGGCCTTGACACAGTCGGTGATGTCCATCAGGGCACCCTGATCGACCAGGTTCATGTACTGGCTCGCGCCGATGTAGATGAGGTCATACTCCTCGCCGCCCTGCAGCTTCTGCATCAGGACGTTGTCGTAGTCGGACGCGGGCTTCTCGATCTCGATGTCCAGGCCGGTCGCTTCGCTCAGCGCCTGCTCGAACAGCTTCATCTCGTCCTCGTCCTTGCCGCCGGTGACATTCGCCAGCATACGGACGGTGCCCGAGGGTTCGCTGGAAGCGGGCGCGCTGGACGCGCCGCTGTTTGCCGGGGCGTTCGAAGCCGCGCCCGAGGAGGAGCTGCCGCCGCCGCAGCCGGTCAGCACGCCGAACAGCATGGTGCCTGCCAATACACCGGACAATACTCGGTTCAGTTTCACAATGATCTACCTCTCATTCTCTTTTAGTTTCGCAATATCCGATTGCTCTTGCAAGATTATAATAACATATCGGATATATTTTGTAAATGATTTTTCGGAAAAATATGTGTATCATCCGTGTAAAACTTGATTTAAATGCTGCTTTCGGTCTGAAATCAAAAAAACAAGCGCCGAAAAAGGAATTTTCTCCCGTTTTTGGCACTTTGCAAATCAGGATATACTTTACGATAATATTCAGTATGTTTATTTTGTACATACGTCAAGTTGTACCGCCCTGCCGGAAAATGCCGGGGATCAGGCAGTTTTCGATCGAGGACGTGCCATGCTGCAGGCGATCCTCGAGAATTTCGACCGCTTTGCGCGCGATCGCCTGCTCATCCTGCCGCACATGAGTGAACCGGTAGCCCTCGGGCGCTTCGTAATCCTCGTCCACGCAGCAGACGCGCAGGCCGTCCGCGCCCAGCGTCACGCCCTCGGCGGCGGCCGCCCGCGTCAGCATGGGCACCATGCTGTATTCGGTGCAGATCAGGCCGTCCAGCGCCCGGCCCCCGCCGCGCAGGAACTCCCGCACCTGTCCGACCGCCTCGACCGTCGGGCCGGTTCCGTCGACCTTGTATTCCGAGCGGATAAAGCAGCTCGCTCCCGCAGTCAAGCCGTACTTTTCCAGCCCCTGGTGGAAGCCCTCGATGCGCTCCATCAGCGAAGAGGTGCCCAGCGCCTCCATCGAGAGCAGGCCGATGTTCCGGCAGCCGCGCTCCCGCAGGTGGTCGACCAGCGAGACGATCGCGCCGATGTTGTCCGTCCGCACGGTGGAGACCGGGATGCCCTCGAGCTGCTTGTCGATCAGCACGACCGGGAACTCATCCACGATCAGGCGCAGGATCGCCGTGCTGTAATGGTCGCCGTGGCAGGGCATGATGATCAGGCCGGAAACGCCCAGCGAGAGCAGGAAGTCGATCTCCTCGGTCTCCCGGCTCCGGTCCATATACGAATACCGCACGCACAGGCGGTAGCCGCGCTCAGTCAGCAGCCGGTCGATCGCGTACAGCATATCCAGACCGAACGGGGACGCCACGTGCTCCAGAATCATGCCGATCAGGTGGGTGTTGCGCGCGGGCGCGGTGCGCTGGGGCACGGGCTGCTCCTTCCGCACCTCGCTGACAAAGGTTCCCCGTCCGGGCACGCGCCGCACGAATCCCTCCTCGACCAGCATGCCAAACGCCTTCTTCACCGTGATCGCGCTTATGCCGAACCGCTTGCACAGATCCCCCTCGGCCGGCAGCTTCTCACCCGGCAGATACGTCCCATTCTCAATATCCTTTTTCATCTGATTGTACAGCTTCAGATACAGGTAGTTTCCCTCCGCCATCGCGCGTCCCCCCATGTTTCAAAATAGCAAAGTATACTTTTTTATATTATTATTCTATAGCTATCCTGAAATGTCAAGTCTTTTGCGCCGAAAGCGTTTTAATTTATCCATCTTCCACAAAAATCCTCTGTTTCTGTTGGCGTGCGCCCCCGGTTCTTCGCTTTTTCACAAAAAATATATTCTTCCGGCGCGCCCCGCCGGACAAAGCAAAAGGACCGCGGGCATTTCCGCGATCCTCTGCGATCCGTGTTTCTTATTCGGCTTCAAAGGTCAGCGTGACCCGCTTGACCTCCATCGGCTTCAGAATCCGGAGCGTGCCGCGCGCCCGCTCGGCCGCCGCGCCCTCGACATGGCAGTTGCCGGGCTCGAGCCCGACCACGTAATCGCCCGACGCGGCCGACTTCCACTCGGTCAGCACGGGCAGCTCGTCGGTGCGGTAATTGATCCAGAGCGCGTGGCCGTCCGGGTTGCGCACGCCGATGCGCGCGGTTCCGGACAGGCCCTCGTGATAGAACACCTGCTCGGGCTCGTTGTCGATCGGGGCGGGCATGGTGTGCCAGTTTTCCAGCCCCCTGGCCGCGTCCGCGTCGCGCGGCACAACCCGCTCGGACGGGACGACGATCGCCGCGCCCGCGTCGAGCAGCGGATAGCCCGCGTTGCAGTGATAGAGCAGCTCGAGCGGAAAATCGGCGAAGCCCTCATTCGTGATCTCATCGGTCAGGGTGAGGGCCGTGCTGCCCACCTCGGTGCGGATGGTGCGGCGCAGGACGATGTTCTCCCCGAAGAGCTGGGCCACCCGCATCTCGCCCGACACGGTCAGGACATACGCGCCGTCCTCCCAGCGCGCGTCGCACGACAGGTGCTCGGCCGGGGTGACGCGGAAGCGCCCGTGCATGGGCAGGTCGCGGCCGCCGTCCTGGTGCGGAGGGCCGACGTTGTCCGGGCCGCAGGTGAAGAACAGGCCGCCCATGATCGAACGCTGCGCCTCCCCGCCGTTCGTCTCGTAGGCCGCGTTTCCCTGCAGGCCGTTCTTGGCCAGAAAGGTCAGATTGCGTCCGTCGAGCCGCAGGGACGCGACGTCCAGGCACTTGTCCGCCATGACCTCGAAGTGCAGGCGGCCGTTGTCCACCTCGATGAGGCGCATGCCGTCCGCACGACCTTCCTCGCAGCGCACCTGGCGCACATAGGCGAGCTGCGCCATGCCGCCGACCCGGCGCAATGTATTCGCGCGATCCATAAAAATCCCCTTTCTTTCCTTCACAGCTTTCCCGATCTGAAATACAGATTGAACTTGTACAACAGTATACCCGCGTCCGGCCGGAGCTGTCAAGCGGCGTCCGCTCCCTTGACTTTCCGCGCCCGGCCATATATGATTTTGACAGAAAGATATCCTCAGGACAAACGGAGGTACTTCCATGACTTCGGATCAACTGCTGACGATCTCGGTCGAGATCGGCCAGGCGCTGCTCGAAAGCGGCGCCGAGATCTACCGGGTGGAGGAGACGATCTCCCGCATCTGCATGGCCTACGGCGCGCGGGAGGTCAACGTCTACGCCGTGCCCACGGTCATCATCGCCTCGTTCGCGCGCGGCGATGAGCCCCAGCTCACCCGGGTCTGCCGGGTGCGGCGGCGGGGCACCAACCTCGGCCGGATCGACCAGTTAAACGCCCTCTCGCGGGACGCGTGCACGGGCAAAATGGACTACGCCGCCATCCGGGAGCGGCTCGAGCTGATCCTGCGGCGGGGCAACTACCCGGGCTGGCAGCTCTGCGCCGCGACCGGCGGCGCCGGCTTCTTTTTCACCCTGCTCTTCGGCGGCGGCCCGGCCGAAGCCGTCTGCTCCTTCCTCTGCTGTCTGGCGCTCTGGCTGCTGACCACCGTCATGCGGCGGATGCACCCCAACCCGCTGTTTGTCAACGTCATGGGCGGGTTCTGGGTCGCGTTCTCCGGCATCCTGTTTTACCATCTGGGGCTGATCCCGTCCTACGACACCATGATCGTCGGCTCGATCATGCCCCTCGTGCCCGGCCTGTCGATCACGAACTCGATCCGCGACCTGATCGCGGGCGACTCGATCGCGGGCATCACCAAGTTCGTCGAAACGCTGCTCGTTGCGGCCGGCATCGCAGTCGGCGCGGCGCTGATGTTCAGCATCGCCGGTTTTCTGGGAGGTTGATCCATGGGACAGATCGTTTATGAATGCCTGATGAGCCTTTGCGCCAGCCTGTGCTTCGGTGTCATCTTTCAGGTGCGCGGCGTCAAGCTGGCCTTCGCCGGGCTGGGCGGCCTGCTGAGCTGGCTGGTCTTTGTGCTCTGCCGCATCCCCTTCCCCGCAAACGACATCCCGCGCTATTTCTTCGCGACCATTGCGGTCACCGTCTTTTCGGAGTGGTGCGCCCGCGCCTTCCGCGCGCCCGTCACCCTCTTCCTCGCCGTTTCGCTCATTCCGCTCGTACCCGGCAACGGCATCTACCAGACCATGCTGCTCTGCATCCGGGGCGACACGGGCGGAGCGGCCGCCCGCTGCATCCACACCGTCGGCATCGCGGGCGCGCTGTCGGTCGGCATCCTGCTGGTGTCCTCGTCCGTCCATCTGTTCCTGACGAGGCACTACCGAAAATAAAAACGCACAAAGAGCCGCTGCGGAGCAAGTCCGCGGCGGCTCTTTCCCATCACAGCGGCAGGCAGACCACCAGCTCGAAGCGGCCGTCCGCCGCCCGGGTCTCGAGCGTGCCGCCGTACCGCGCGGCGATCTCCCGCATGCCCGCGAGGCCGAAGCCATGGCGGGACTTATCAGCCTTGGTCGTGGCGAGGCCGGGTGTTTCCTCCCCGGTGAGCGCGTTCTCGATCCTCAGCATCAGCATGCCCTTGTCCGCCCGGCAGCGGACAAGAATCCGCTTATCATCCGCCCTGCACGCGGCCTCGATCGCGTTGTCGAGCGTGTTGCCCAGCAGGGCGCACAGGTCGGGGTCGGCGACGGGCAGCACGGCGGGCAGCGCAATCTGCCAGTCGGCGGTCAGGCCGCGCTGCTCCAGCCCCTCGGCCTTGGCGGCCAGCACGATGTCGGCCGTCTCGTTTTCGCAGAAGCGCCGCACGCCCCGCAGAGCGGGCGCGTCGGCCACCCGGTCGAGGTAATCGAGCGCCCGCCCGGTCTCGCCCCGCTCGATCAGGCCGCGCAGGGCGGTCAGATGGTTGCGCAGGTCGTGCCGCAGGGTGCGCACGCCGGTCTGCTCCCGCTGCAGGCCCTCGTAATAGACCGCGCGCAGCTCGGCCAGCCGGTTCGACTGCTCGAGCCGCTCGTGATCGGCCAGCACCAGTACGGCGCGCAGCAGCACGAGCGCGGTCAGCAGGACGAAGGGCAGCACGACCGCGCCCTGGCTCATCGC
Source organism: uncultured Clostridia bacterium (assembly GCA_945932315.1). Taxonomy (GTDB): domain Bacteria; phylum Bacillota; class Clostridia; order Oscillospirales; family Butyricicoccaceae; genus Butyricicoccus. The sequence goes on along the minus strand of CAMEPU010000001.1, from coordinate 45,983 downwards.
GACGCGGTCGACCGCGGCCGATTCGTACTTTTGCGCGGTCAGCAGCACGACGGCCACCAGCGCGCAGAGGGGCATGGCCGCCAACCCGAGCACCAGCCGCCACAGCCGCCGGGGCAGCTGCACGGGCGCGTCCGGCAGGCTCCCCCGCATTCCCAGATCAAGCAGGCCGAACACCGCCGGGCGGACCAGCCGGGTCAGGACGTCATAGGAATCAAACAGGATGAGATAGGTGTCGATCAGGGCACAGACCGCCATCATCAGGCAGAAAAAGATGACCGACACGGCCAGCCGCCCCACCCGGTCGCCCCGGGTACAGAGCAGGAACACGGCCACGAAGGCGGGCAGCGTGAAGAGCAGATTGTTGTCCCCCACCCAGATGACCATGGCGCTCGCGAGAGCGAAGGCCAGCAGCAGAAGCGCTTTCCAGCCCCGGCCCTCTTTGACCGCGGCGAAGGGGCGGCAGAGCTGGTACAGAAACGCCCCGCTCAGCAGCGTGATGCCCACCCAGAGCGGGAGGGATACGGGAGATTCGATAAATACCTGGATGGTCATTTCAGTCCTCCAGCGCGGCGCGGGTCAGGGCGAGCATGGCCGCCTGCTGGCAGGAGCGGCTGACCGGCAGAACGGTCTCGCCCAGCCAGACCTCGCCGTTCGCGATCCGGTCGACCGCGCCCGCCCGCACCAGATAGCGCTGGTGGATGCGGACAAACTCCGCGCCCACCTCGGCCGCGACCTCGTCGAGCCGCCCGTAAAACACATACTCCCGCCCGGCCGTCACGCAGGTGACCCGCCGCCGGTCGGACGCAAAATACAAAATCGAAGAAAACGGGATGCGATAGGCCGTCTCGCCGCTGCGGCAGACATAGGTGCGCCCGGCGGCCCGGCCGAGGGCGGCGCACGCCCGGTTCAGAATGTCGTCGAGCTGCCCGGGCGCGGGCGGCTTGAGCAGGTATCCCAGCGCGCCGACCGTGTAACCGTCGAACACCCGGTCGGCAAAGCCGGTGACAAAGACGAGCTGCAGGCCGGGGTCGGCCGCGCGCAGCCGCCGGGCGGTCTCCATGCCGTCGAGCGCGCCCATCTCCATGTCGAGAAAGATGAGATCGAGCTCGCCCCGGTGGCGCGCAAGCCAGCCGAGCAGCCCCTCGCCCGAGGAAAATTCGAAAAAGGACGCGCTCTCCCGCCGCCGGTCGAGCACCCGCTCGAGCGCGGCGCGCAGGGTCAGCCGTGCGTCCAGCACGTCGTCGCAGATGCCGATGCGCAGCATGTTCATCACTTCCTTTGTTCCCTCTTATTGTAGCATAGCCGCTCCCAACCGCAAAACCAAACTTGACGGCAAACGCGCCGAATATGACAGGGCGGTTTGCGTGCCCGGCCGGGCGGCGGTACAGTGGGGACAACGAAAGGAGAATGCGCTATGCTGACCGTTCAAAATCTGCACAAAGCCTATCCGATGGGCAAAACCACCTGCGAAGTCTTAAAAGGGATCTCCCTCGAGGTCGGGGACGGCGAGTTCGTCGCCGTCATGGGGCCGTCCGGCTCGGGCAAGACCACCCTGCTCAACTGCATCTCATGCTACCTCCCGGCCGACGCGGGCAGCATCCGGCTGAACGGCGGGGAGCTCACCCGGCTGCGCGGGGACGCGCTGGCCGCCGTGCGCAACCGCAGGCTGGGCTTTGTCTTTCAGGACTTCCTGCTGCTCGACGGCCTGACCGTCCGCGAGAACATCCTGCTGCCCGCCATCATCGGCGGCACGGCCGACGCGCAGGCCGAGGCGCGCGCCGACCGGCTGTGCGCGATCTTCGGCATCGCGGCCATCGCCCAAAAATACCCGGCCGAGATCTCGGGCGGCGAGAAGCAGCGGACGGCCGTCGCCCGCGCGCTCATCAACGAGCCCCTGCTCATTCTGGCCGACGAGCCGACCGGCAACCTCGATTCCAAATCGGCGCGGGCGGTCATCCGCTCGTTCGAGCAGGCCAAAGCCGCGCTGGGCGCGACCATCTTCATGGTGACCCACGATTCCTACGCCGCCTCCTTCTGCGACCGGGTGGTCATCCTGCGGGACGGCGTGGTCTGGCGCACGCTCGGGCGGGAGAGGCGCGAACGCGCCGCCTTTCAGGACGCGCTGCTCGATTCCATCCGCGAAATGGGCAGGGAGGGCGCATGATGACCGATTTTTCGTCCGTCTACGCGGCGCTGCGCCGCCGCAGCCGGGGACAGTACGCCCTGCTCGCCGGGTGCTGCTTCTTCTCCGTCCTGCTCATCACGGCCTATGTCTGCGTCATGCGCGCGCCGACCGTGCTGGCCGTCCTGCCCGAGGGCGGCGACTCGCGCAAGCAGGTGATGATGATCTTCGCCCTCGCGGCCGTGGGCTGCGCCGTCTTCACGACCTACGCCGCCGGGCTGTTCTTCCGCGAGAAATCGCGCGAGACCGGCGTGTTCCTCGCGCTGGGCGCGACCCGCGCCCAGCTCAGGCGGGAGCTGTTCCGCGAGCTGGCCGTCCTCGCGTTCGGCGCGTGCGCGGCGGGCGCGGCGCTGGGCGCGCCCCTCGCCTGGCTGCTCTGGCAGGTCTTCCGCCTGTTCGTGGCCGATTCGGCCGAGATGGCGCTGACCTTCGACCCCAGGGCCATGCTGCTCGCGCTCGCCTTCTGCCTCTACGTCGCCGCCGTCCTCTTCCTGCTGGGCGGACGGTCGGTCGCCCGCACCGACGTCATCGACGTGGTGCATGAATCCCACAAGTCCGAGCCCATCCGCGCCGTGCCCCGGTGGTACGGCTGGGGCGGCATCCTGCTGCTCTGTGTCGGCGGCTTTCTGGGGTACCAAGTGCCCTCATTCTGCGTGCTCGTCCTCCACTGGTACGCGCCCGAGGGGCTGACCGCGATCTTTTACCTGCCCGCCCTCGCCGGGCTGTACATGATCCTGCTGCACACAGTGGTGAACGGCTGGGGGCGCAGGCGCCACCGCTACCGCGACCTGATCGCGACCAGCATGATGAAATTTCAGGGGCGGCAGACCGTCCGCAGCATGCTGGTCATGACCCTGCTGATCGCGGGCGCGTACTTCGCCAGCTTTTACGCCCCCATGCTGGGCGTGAACGCGATGCTGTCCTACGACGCGCGCCCGGCCGACTATGCCTACCACTGGCGCGCCGATCAGGACATCCCGCAGGAGGACGAGGTGCGCGCCCTCGCCGAACAATACGGCGTGACCCTCACCTCGTGGACGCAGGCCGGCATGGCGCGGCTGGCCGTCGACGGCTACGCCAGCGTCGAGCACGAGGGCTCGCTCGGCGTCACCTGGGAGGAGGAATACCGGGAGCGCCTGTGCTCCGACCTCTTCCTCTCCGAATCGGCCTACACCGCCCTGACCGGGGAGCCGCTCGACCTCGCCCCGGGCGAGATCGCGGGCGTGATGGACGCGCAGGGCGAGGGGCAGGGCGTGTTCGGCGGCACGGCCACCCTTGTCACCAACTGCGCGACGGGCGAAACGTGGCCGGTCACGACGGTCGAACCCCTCCGAAACGACCTGCTGTTCGGCCGGTTCGTTCTCGACGATGGCGACTACGCCCGGATGACCGCCGGGCTGCCCGCCGACTGGCGCGAAACGCAGGTGTTCTTCAACGTCCAAAACTGCGCGGACACCTACGACTTTGCGGGGGCGCTGTTCAACGAGATCGTCGACCGCTCGGACCCCGCCGTCGCGCTGTTCGACGCCTGGGACCCGGTGGTGCGGGAGCAGGAGATTGCCCAAAACGGGTATTACTGGTGCGACCCGGAATACCTCGAAGAAAACGGGCTCGAGGCCATCGACTACGCCCAGCGGGACAGCTCGGACTTCCGGCTGTACTGGCAGTACATGCCCCAGTTCCGGGTGCTCGACAAGGCCGACTTCGTCCGGACGATGGCCGTCTTTCTTGTGCTCTTTATTTTCATCGCGGTCGTCTGCTTCGCCGCCGTCTTTGTCATCGCGTTCACCCGCTGCGCGACGATCGCCCTGCTGAACCGGCAGGTCTACGACGACCTGCGCCGGCTGGGCGCGCCCGACGCCTACCTCCGCCGCTCGGCGCGCGGGCAGGTCTCCCGCGTGTTCCTCGTGCCCGCCCTCACCGGCACCGGCCTCATCTACGCCTTTTACACCATGATCCTCTATTTTAACGGCGACCCCGCGGGCATCTCCCCGGGCGAGGCCGCAGGCATGCTGGCCTGCCTCGCGATCATCGCGGCGGTGTCCCTGCTGCAGTACGCGGTCTACCGCCTGACCCTCCGCCGGGTCTGCAAAACCTTATCCATCGGCTGAACACAAAAAGGGCCTGCTTGGCCCTTTTGTTGCATTTTTTCACTTTTGCAGGCAGCCGAGGAAGTGGATGAGGTTGCGGGCGGTGAAGCGCAGGTTTTCTTCGCTCTCGCCCCGCACCTCGTCGAAGGGACGCGGCTCGGGGTTGATCGGGAACACGCCCGCGACCCCTTCCTCGTACACCGCTGCGAGCTCCCGCTCGGACGCGCCGACGAAGGCGATGACCGGAACGCCCAGCCGCTTGGCGCGCCGCGCCACGCCGACCACCACCTTGCCCCGCAGGCTCTGACTGTCCAGCCGCCCCTCTCCCGTGAAGATGAGGTCGGCGTCCGCCGCACGCGCGTCAAAATGAGTCAGGTCGAGCACGGTCTCGATGCCCATCTGCAGCCTGCCGCCCAGAAAGGCCACCGCGCCCGCGCCCATGCCGCCCGCCGCGCCGCCGCCCGGCAGGTCGAGCACGTCAACGCCCAGATCGGTTCGGATGACTTCGGCCAGATGGCGCAGGCCGTTGTCCAGCCGCGCGACCATCGGTTCGTCCGCGCCCTTCTGCGGGCCAAACACCGCGCTCGCGCCCGTCGGGCCGCAGAGCGGGTTGTCGATGTCGCACATGACGGCGATCTGCGCCTCGCGCAAGGCGGGATCAACCCCGTCCATCGAGATGTGCGCGATCTCACCGAGCGTGCCCCCGGTCGGGACAAAGGGCGTGCCGTCCGCCCGCAGAAACCGCACGCCGAGGGCGGCCGCCGCGCCGCAGCCGCCGTCGTTCGTCGCGCTGCCGCCCAGACCGAGGACGATCCGGCGCGCGCCCCGCGCAAGCGCGGCCGCGATCAGCTCGCCCACGCCGTAGGTCGTGGTGCGGTCGGGCTGCAGTCGCCCGCCCACGAGGGGCAGCCCGGCGGCTGCCGCCATCTCGATCACCGCCGCTCCGTCGGGCAGCAGGCCGTAAAAACCTTCCAGCTCCTCCCCGAACGGGCCGTGGCAGGCCGCCGGCACCCGTTCACCGCCCACAGCCGACAGCAGGGCGTCCACCGTGCCCTCGCCGCCGTCGGCCACCGGGATTGAAATAATCTCGGCATCGGGCTGCGCCGCGCGCAGTTCCCCGGCCAAAACCGCGCAGATCTGCGCCGAGGACAGCGTGCCCTTGAAGGAATCGGGGATCAGGATATATTTTTTCATCGGAAATGCACTCCTTTTCTTCTCTTTTCAAACCGCATCAGTGCCGCGTCTTGCGGAAGGCGGCCGGGCTGACGCCGACTTTGGACAAAAAGGACGCGATGAAGTTGACCTCGCTGCGGTAGCCCGTGCGGAAGGCGATCTCCTTGACCGACAGGCCGGTCGTCTGGAGCAGGTTCTTGGCCTCGTCGATGCGGCGCAGGACGAGGAACTCGTGGGGCGAATAGCCCGTGCTCTGCTTGAACAGGCGGGAGAAGTGCGCCGGGCTGAGCGCGACCCGCTCGGCCAGCGCGGGCACGGTCAGCTCGTCCTGCAGATGGTTCAGAATGTACAGCACGGTGTCGCCGACCGGCGTGCCCGCCGTGCCCCAGTCCCGGGGCGGAGGCGGAACGAGCAGGTCGCACAGCGCCCGGTAAATCCACTGGCTGAGCTGGGTCTCGGGCGCGCGGTCGGCGCCCGTCATGCCGTTGAAGATCTGCAGCAGGTCGTTCTGCATCGTGCTGCCCGGCGGCACGGGCATGACGATGCGCCCGCCGTGCGCCGCCCGGATCAGGCGGAAGAACTCGGCCGAATCGGAGCCGTCGAAATGGACGAACAGCGTGCGCCCGGCGCGGAGCGCCCGGAAACGGTGGGTGCCGCGGCAGTCGAGCAGGGCGACCTCGCCCGCGCCCGCCCGCTGGACGCGCCGCCCGTCGGTCACCTCAAGCTCGCCCTCTTCGACCATCAAAAGCAGAAAATTTTTATGGCTCGCCGCCTGCGCCACCGAGCTGGCGTCGCTGAAATCATATTGTTCATCCACAAAATAATGTCCGGAACGGGTGGGATAGTACAAAATCTGGCGTGCAAGGGCGGACGGCGTATGAAAATGTCGGCGGGAGCCGGACAATACGCCGGGTTCGTTGATCGCGGCCACGGGCCACTCCTCCTTTCATATCTTGAAACAGCTCCCTTTTATAATAGCACAAAATATAAATAAAATGCACTTTTTTTTAATTGCGCGCCAACCCGCAAAGCCGTATCATGTAAGCGTGAACAGCGAGGCCTCTCTGAACCGGCGCTTCTCTCACTTCTCGGCGCCGTTTCCCCCTCATTTCCCGCGGTTTTCCGGAAAAAACCCTCGGCGGGAGACCTTATTTTCTCTCCTTGCTGCTCACGCTGTGCGCTGTGGTGCCCCGCCCGCAAAGACCGGCGGGGCGCCCCTTTTCAAAATCATCGTCCGGGAGGTCGTTTTATGCGCAAAATGATCCGGGACAAGGGCTTTTACCGCATGTTCGCCGTGCTGACCCTGTCCATCGCCCTGCAGAACCTGCTCACCTATTCGGTCAACCTGGCGGATAACATCATGCTGGCCCGCTATTCCCAGAACGCGCTCTCGGGCGTGTCCCTGTGCAACCAGATCCAGTTCTTCCTGCAGATGCTGGTCGTCGGCGTCGGCGAAGGCGTAGTTGTTCTGGGCTCGCGCTATTGGGGCAAGAAAGACCTCGATCCCATTCCGCATATCATCGGCGTCGGCCTGCGCTTCGGCACCGCGCTCGCGGGCGTCATGTTCCTGGCCGCCCTGTTCTTCCCTCATCAGGTCATCCGCCTGATGACGAACGATCCGGACGTCGCCGCCGAGGCCGTCGCCTACCTGCGCATCATCTGCTTTACTTACGTCCTCTTCACCTTCACGAACATCCTGACCGCTTCCCTGCGGTCGATCGCCATCGTCAAGATCGGCTATATCATCTCGTTCTCGACCCTGTGCATCAACATCTGCCTGAACTACTGCCTGATCTACGGCCGGTTCGGCTTCCCCGAGCTGGGCGTGCGCGGCGCGGCCGTCGCCACTCTGGTCTCCCGTTCGGTCGAGCTGCTGATCGTCGTCCTCTTCCTCAAGTTTAAGGAAAAGACCCTGCGGCTCAACTGGCGCAAGCTGCTCTTTATCGACACCTCGTACATCCGCGACTACATGAAGGTCGCCCTCCCCGTTCTGGTCACCCAGGCCATGTGGGGTCTGGCCTCGATCGCGCAGACCGCGATCATCGGCAACATGGATATGGCCGCCGAGGTTCTGCCCGCCAACTCGGCCTCGGTCAACGTCTTCCAGATCCTGACCGTCATTGCCTACGGTGCTGCCTCGGGCGCGGGCGTCATCACCGGCCGCACGCTGGGCGAGACCGACGACCGCGAACACATCAAGAACGTGGCCTTCACCTTCCAGATCTGCTTTCTGCTGATCGGTCTGGCCACCGGCGGCATCATCCTGGCCTCCCGTCCGGTCGTGCTCCGCATCTACTCCACGCTGAGCGCCCAGGCCTCGACCTACACAAATCAGTTCCTGACCGTTCTGGCGCTGACCTCGATCGGCACCAGCTACCAGATGGCGGCCGACAGCGGCATCATGCGCGCGGGCGGCGACACCAAATTCGCCATGTACAACAACATGATCTTCATGTGGTGCATCTGCCTGCCCTCGGCCGCGATCTGTGCCTTCGTGCTGCACACCTCGCCCGTGCTCGTGTTCTTCTGCCTCAAGATGGACCAGCTGCTCAAGTGCCCGGTCATCTGGTACCGCGTGCAGAGCTACAAGTGGATCAAGAAGGTCACGCGCAACTGAATTCTCCGCCCGCTGCCCTGCAGCGGGCGTTTTGTATGCCCTCTGCCGCCAGAATTTACAAATTTTTCTTTCTTTTTCTCCGCTTCGGGGGTATTATATAGGATGAAATAAAATGCTTGAAAGGAAGAGATTCTGAAATGACCAAGATTGACATTATCTCCGGCTTCCTGGGCGCGGGCAAGACCACGCTGATCCGCCGCCTGCTGGCGGAAGCCCTCCAGAATGAACAGGTTGTGCTGATCGAAAACGAGTTTGGCGAGATCGGCATCGACGGCGGTTTCCTCCGCGAGGCCGGCGTGCAGATCACCGAGATGAACTCGGGCTGCATCTGCTGCACGCTCGTCGGCGACTTCGGCCGCGCGCTGCGCGAGGTCATCGACCAGTACCACCCCGACCGCATCCTGATCGAGCCCTCGGGCGTCGGCAAGCTGAGCGACGTCATCCGCGCCGTCCAGAACGTGGCGCAGGAGGCCGACGTCGTCCTCAACAGCTTCGTCACCGTCGCGGACGCGCAGAAGGTCAAGATGTACGCCAAAAACTTCGGCGAATTCTACCTCAACCAGATCGAATCGGCGGGCGCGATCCTGCTGAGCCGCACCCAGTTCGTCAAGCCCGACCGGCTCGACCAGGCGGTCGCCCTGCTGCGCGAGCACAACGCCGAGGCCCGCATCGTCACCACCCCGTGGGACGAGCTGACCGGCGCGCAGCTGCTCTCCGTCATGGAGGACAGCCACTCGCTGGCCGAGGAGCTGCTGCATGAGATGGAAGAGGAGCACGACCACGACGAGGACTGCTGCTGCCACGACCATGACCACGAGCATGAGCATCATCACCACGATCACGATCATGACCATGAGCACGAACACGAGCACCACCATGATCATGACCACGACCACGAGCACGAACATGAGCACCATCACGACCATGACCACGAGCATGAGCATGCTCACGAGCATCACCATGAGCACGATGAGAACTGCACCTGCGGCTGCCACGACCACGATCACGAGCATCATCATCACGATCACGACCACCACGGCCACCACCACGCCGACGAGGTCTTCATGAACTGGGGCGTCGAGACCGCCCGCAAGTACACCGAGGACGAGATTTCCCGCATGCTGACCGCGCTCGGCGACATCACGCTGGGCACCGTCCTGCGCGCCAAGGGCATCCTGCCCGCGGCCGACGGCGGCTGGATCCACTTTGACTTCGTGCCCGGCGCGCCCGAGATCCGCCGGGGCGCGGCCGACTACACCGGCCGCCTGTGCGTCATCGGCTGCGATCTGGACACCGACCGTCTGGCTGAGATTTTCGAGGTGTAAGCCATGCAGGAGATCCCGGTTTATCTGTTCAACGGCTTTCTGGAGAGCGGCAAGACCTCGTTCATCGCCGACATCCTCTCCGATCCCAACTTCACCGAGGACGAGCGCTCGCTGGTCATTCTGTGCGAGGAGGGCATCGAGGAACTGGACGATTCCCTGCTCTCCCGCGCCCGCGCGACCGTCGTCACGGTCGAGGACAAGAGCGAGCTCTCCCTGCGCTGGTTCCGCGACCTCGCCAAGCAGTACAAGCCCGACCGCGTGCTGATCGAGTTCAACGGCATGTGGGAGCTCGACCCCTTCATCGAAAACTGCCTGCCGCCCGAGTGGCCGCTCTATCAGATCGTCGCGACCGTCAACGCCGAGACCTTTGAGCTGTACGCCGCCAACATGGGCCCGCGCATGTTCGAGCACATCACCACGGCCGACCTCATCGTCTTCAACCGGTGCACGGACGCGCTCAAGGACATGCTGCACAAGCGCAACATCCGCGCCATGAACCCGCGCGCGACTATCTTCCTCGACGACGTGAACGGCGGCTCGGAGGACTACCGCGACAACATGGAGCTGCCCTTCGACCTCGACGCGCCCGTCATCGACATCAAGGACGAGGACTTCGGCCTGTGGTACGTCGACGCGTCCGGCTCACCCGAGAAGTACGAGGGCAAGGTCGTCCGCTTCAAGGGCATGGCCTACAAGTCCCCGCAGGTCGCCAAGAACGAGTTCGTACCCGGCCGCTTCGCCATGGTCTGCTGCGCCGAGGACATCACCTTCGTCGGCTTCATCTGCCGGGGCGCGGACACTCGCAAGATTGAGGACAAAGGCTGGTACTGGGTGACCGCCGAGATGCGCACCGAGTACAACCCGGCCTACCGCGGCGAGGGCCCGGTGCTCTACTACCGCCACATCGAACCGGCCGAGAAGCCGGTCGAGGAAGTCGCAACCTTCAGTTAAACACGCAAAGGCCGGAGCAGCGCTCCGGCCTTTTTGAAAGGATGATCCCCATGGCGACCTTTGCCATCGCCCAGTTCAACGCCTGCGCCGACCCGGCGCGCAACCTCGCGGCCATCGCGGACTTCGCCGCCCGCGCGGCCGGGAAGGCCGACCTGCTCGTCTGCCCCGAGTACGCGATGGGCTACCCCGACCCGCACGGCCCGGCGGTGCCCGGCCAGCCGCTCGACGGCCCGTTTGTCACCGGCCTGCGCGAGCTGGCGCGCGTCCACAGCCTGTGGATCGTCTGCGGCGCGCTCGAGGCGAGCGGCGACCCCGCCCGCCCCTATAACACAACCGTGGTCATCGACCGGACGGGCGCGCTCGTCCGCGCCCACCGCAAGACCCACCTCTACGACGCGTTTTCCTACCGCGAGAGCGACCATTTCACCCCGGGCGACACGCTGTTCCAGCCGCTTGACACCGATTTTGGACGGATTGGCCTGCTGGTCTGCTACGAGCTGCGCTTCCCCGAGCTCGCCCGCCTGCAGGCGCTCGCCGGGGTCGACTATCTGATCGCCATCGCGGGCTTCGTCTGCGGCCCGGGCAAGCGCGAGGCGTGGCACGCCCTGCTGGCCGCCCGCGCGATCGAGAACGGCTGCTTTGTGATCGGCGCCGATCATATCAAACCCCACGTCTTTCTGGGCGAGAGCGCGGTCTACGGGCCAAACGCCCTCCGGCTGGCCGGGCTGGGCGCGGACGAAGGCCTGCTGTTCGCTTCCTGCGACCCGGACGAGGCAGCGCGCTACCGCGCCGCCTGCCCCAGCCTGTCGCAGCGCCGGGACGACCTCTACCGGCTCGAAGCCGCGCATTTTTCGTGACTTTTCGCACCGGCTGTGATAGAATGGTTGCGTACGACAGAATTGATGGAGGGTCACGGTATCATGAAGCAGACGGTAACGGTAAAAAATGTGGAATTTGGCGCGGGGCAGCCCAAAATCTGCCTGCCCGTGGTCGCCCGGGATGACGGCGAGATCTCCCGGCAGATGGCGGCGATCGCCTGCTGTCAGCCCGATCTGGTCGAATTCCGCGCGGACTGGTACGCCGCGACCGGCGACCGGAGCGCCCGGCGCTTTGCCCTCGACGGCATCCGCACCGTCCTGCCCCAGACCCCCCTCCTTTTCACCTTCCGCACCGCGCGCGAGGGCGGCGAACGGGAGATTTCCGAGGCCGATTACCTGCGCCTGTGCCTTGAAGTGATCGAGGACAGCGCGGCCGACCTGATCGACGTCGAGCTGTTCATGGGCGACGAGATCGTCCGGCAGATTGTCGAAGCCGCCCACGCGCAGGGCATGGCGGTCATCGCGTCCAGCCACGACTTCGCCAAGACCCCGGCGCGGGACGAGCTGCTCCGCCGTTTCCGCGCGATGGAAGCGCTGGGCGCCGACCTGCTCAAGATCGCGGTCATGCCCCAGTGCCCCGAGGATGTGCTGACCCTGCTCTCGGCCACCGCCGAGATGGACGCGGCCGGAACGCGCCCGGTCATTTCGATGTCGATGGGCCCGCTCGGCGCGATCAGCCGCCTGTGCGGCGAGCAGTTCGGCTCGTGCGTCACCTTCGGCGCGGCAGGCAAGGCGTCCGCACCCGGCCAGATCGAGGCCCGCGCCTTGCGCACCATCCTTGAAACCTTACACAACTAAAAAGCGCACAAAAAAGCGGAAACCGGTCGGTTTCCGCTTTTTTTCCAGATTGTTTACGCCACGAGCGCGGCCAGAATGGCGGCAAACTCGGCGCGGGTCAGGGTGTCGTTCGGGCGGATCGAGCTGCCGTCACCCACGATGACGCCCCGGCTCACGCAGATCGCGGCGGCGGTCACCCGGTTCGCCGGGATGTCGCCCGCGTCCGAGAAGGTGGACAGCGTGGTTCTGGCGGTATCCGAGGTCATATTGACCTTGCCGTCGCGGCGCTCGATCGCGTTCGCGAGCATCTGCATCATGTCGGCGCGGGTGATCGCGCGGGTGGGCTTCAGGCTGCTGCCCGAAAGCCCCTCGAGCAGGCCGGCCTCCCAGGCTGCGCCCAGCTCGTCCGCGTACCAGGCTGCGGGGTCGACGTCGGGCATCTCCCCGGCGGGCAGCTCGAGCACGCGGGCCAGAACGGCCGCCACCTCGGACAGGCTGATCTCACGCACCGGGAAGAACTTGTCGCCGTCGCCGACCATCAGGCCGCGCGCGGTGCAGATCGAGATGACCCGGTAGCCCCAATAGGTCTCGGGCACATCGGCGTAGTGCAGCGCCTCGACGCCGGTCAGCGTCTGGCACAGGGTCGAGGAGTAGTCGAGCACGCCCGCGAGGTCGTCAAAACTGTACCAGACCGACTCCGACCGGGGCGTGCCGCCCGTGGCGACCGAATAATTGCGGAAGAAGGAAACGCCGTCGCCGTCCAGCCGGGCGTTGCCGTAATAGGGCGCCCCCTGCGGAAGCAGCGCGCGCAGCGCGGTCGACGCGCCCGCCCGGAAGAGGTCGTCCTCCACCGTGTAGCGCGCGCCGGTTTCGAGGTCGAACATCACCGACTCGTTCCAGACGACCGCAGTGTCGCTCGTCTCATAGGTGCCGATCGCCCAGACGACCAGCAGGCCGTTCTGCTCGCGGTAGCCGTAGGTCGCGGTCATGCCGCAGTTCTGGAGCATGCTGTGATAGGGGCCGCCGACGAAGAAGTCGCGCAGGCCGTCGTTGATCTTCTGCTGGGCGGACAGGCTGGGCAGTCCGGTCAGGAGCGGATATTCGACCGACCAGCCGTATTCCGAGCCGTCCGGGCGCATGCCCAGATATTTTTCATAATAGGCCGAGGTCACGCGCGCACCGCTCGACAGGGTGTACTCCCGCGCCGAGGTGTGGAGCATCTCGCCCGTCAGCATGTCGATCCAGCGGGTTTCGTTGTCCACCATGACGCGCGCCACATTCGAGTTTAGAATCACCGGGGTCTCAACACCCGAAACCACCTTGCGGAAGGTGCCGGTCGCGTTTAAAAAGGCCACGTCGCCAGTCAGCGTGCCGTACCAGGTCATGCCGCAGCGCAGGCTGGTCAGGCCGCCCACGTAGGTGTCGATCGTGTAGACCTTTTCGCCCCGCTCGTTGATGATGTCCGCGCCCGTGGTCAGGCCGCGCGCCGCGTAAACGCCCTCGCCCAGACTGTTGAGATAGGGGTAGGTCGCGGACAGGGCTTCGACGCCCTCGGACGAAAGCAGCCCGTAGAGCGCGCCCTGACGCATAACCGCGCAGTTCTGGTCAAAGGGCTGGATCTCGTCGTAGACGTAATAGGTGATGAAATCCATCTTTTCGAGCGAGTACAGGCAGTATTTGCCGCCCGCCTCGAGCACAATTACATCGTCGCAGTAGATATCGAGGTAGACCGGGGTCGCGCCGCCGGGCAGCGCGGCCAGCTCGCCGCCGTCCACGCCGATGACATGGCAGTCGCCCAGTGCGTCGCGCACGAGCGCGCGGCCGTTCCGGAACGCGCCCGCCGCCGAGTAGACCGCCGGAACGGCGACCTTGCCCTGCTCGTCATAGTAACCCCAGCGGGCGCCGTCGGCCGTTTCGACCGAAAACGCGATCCGCCCGTCGGACGGGAACCCGGACGCGCCCGCCATTCTGGGCAGCGCCTGTCCCCTCGATGTATAATAGACCGTGCCGTCGGCGTAGCGAAGCGCCGCCCAGCCGCCGTCAAACTCGACCGATTCCGGGGTTTCGAGCCAATCGGTCACCAGACTGCCCGATGTGTTCATCAGCGCGGTCTTGCCCGCAAGCTCGACCGCAGCCAGCCCGCAGTCGCCGAACTCCCCCGCGTTGTCATACCGGATCGGAATGATCATGTCGCCCGTGTCGTTCAGATAGCCATAGGTGACCGTGCCGTCGGCCGCAGTCGACCAGACGGGAAACGGAAAATTGATGGCAAACGCCGCACCGGCCAGAAAAACCAGACAAAACGCCAGCGAAAACGCCAGGCGCAGGATACGTCTCACACGGAACACCTCCCAAAAGTCCAAATGCTGTCTAGTACCAGTATATCCGCCCGGCCCGGCCCGGGCAAGAGATGGGAGGAAAATGAAACATAGATGTAAAATTCAGGAAGGGAAAGGCGCGTTTTTTACAAAAAATCCCAGACTTCAGAAATTCTTAAGTTTTTTGCGTTTGGATTTTCAGCATTCTATGATATGATAGAAACATGGAGGTGCCCGTATGAAAGACTTTTTGCGAAACACGAAGGGAAAGATCGTCCTGTTGTGCCTTGCGCTGGCCGTGAGTTTCGGACTGGGATACAGCATGAACAACCCCGGACAGGCGTTTTACCGCAGCATGCAGATGGACAACATCGAGCAGAGCCTTTACAGCGAAACCATGCAGATCGGCGCGCTGATGAACAAATATCAGTCCTGTCAGGAAGCCGGGACCGAAAAGCCGACAGCCTCTTTCCAACAGGTTCGGATCACGTCTGGCGCGATGATCGCGCGTATCTATGACGGCTACGGCGACCCCAAATACGACCGGGAGAGCCTGAACTACCTTTTCGGCATGGCGCATTATCTCAATGAAATCTGCCTTGAAAATCTGACTGCCGCGGAATGGGACGCCCTGTTCGCCGATTCAGAAGCACTCCTTGCGCTTTATCGCTCGGACACGGTGAGCAAGGACACGCTGCTCGACGAGCTGGACACGCTGCTCGAGACCCATCCCTATTCCGACCGCTTGCGTACATCCTTCTGGTACGACGACAATGTGTGATTCTGAAAGCGAGACATTTCGTATGGAAAAACGCGAAAAAATCGTTTATATCCTGACTGCACTGAGCTTTTTAGGACTCCTGCTGGTGTTCATTCCCTTTTTATTCGCGCCGTCGTGGTATATCTGGGATGCGGGCTACCCGCCGAATCTTCCCACTGTGCTTTACGATCTGCTGTACGCCATCATCTCCGGTGTCAACGTATTGGGTATGCTTCTGTCCGCCGCACTCGGCATCCGCGCGCTGGTCTGCCGCCCGCAATCCGGCTTGCTCCTGCGCGTTCTGCTCGGCATATATCCCCTTCTCGTTGTCCTGTTTTTTCTGGGTTCGCCCGATCTGCTGCTTTACTACTGCGCCGTCCCCTTTGTCAAATTCGCGGATGCGGTGGTCAATTTTTTCCTGCTCCTGCTTTAAAATACATTGAAAATGACCGGCTGGTTTTCCAGTCGGTCTTTTTTATGCCCCGTTTGGTATTTCATGCGGCGAACCGGAATTCACAGGCACAAATATTTCTTCAAGGCGTTGATGTGCATAAAGAATATTTTTTCAGGCTCTTCTTTTATCAAACGCTCCACATCCGAAATCCTTTCCCATCGGATATTCTGCGTTTCATTGGTATGATCCAACAAATCCCCTTCCGCTTCACATAAAAACGTATTCAAAATAATGGAATATGCGCCGGATAAATTCTGTGTGACACAGTACGGTTCAAAAGAAATTGTAGTTACAGCACCTGTTTGATTCGATACGGCGGCTTCTTCACCGTGGATCTTGGTGATTCTCAACCCGGTTTCTTCCCAAACCTCCCTGCGCAGGGCAGAAAAGATATTTTCGTATTCCCTGATTTTGCCAGCGGGAAGTTCTATCATTCCATTTGTTTCTTCGCCATCTTCTTTTTGTCTTGTTTGAATGAGTATATATTTTTCGTTATTTTCTGTTTTTTCAATGATCGCTCCAACGCAGGGCTTTGCAAAAATCTCCTGTATCATATAAGCACCTCTTTTATCCGTTAAAACCGATTGATCGAGTTCATCATATCATAGTGCCGGACTTTCCGCAAGAACCGAGGCAGCAGATGCGCACAACCCTGCTTTAAAGAACGACTGAGCGCCGCGGGACTGTCCCGCGGCGCTCCTGTTTTCCTTTTTCTCTTCTACTTTTCTCTTTTCTCGAAAGCTCAATTCGCAAAAAATTCGCGCGTCTGGCGGATGTTCTCGGCGATCGCCTCCCGGAGCGCGTCCGCGCTCTCGAACGCCCGCTCGGGGCGCAGGAACTTGTGCAGCTCGACGTGGATGCGCTTGCCGTACAGGTCGCCCGTGAAGTCGAGCAGGTGCGGCTCGATCGTGGGCGCACCGCCGTCGACGAAAGTCGGCTTTGCGCCGATGTTGGTCGCGGCGAGGTAGCTCCTGCCGTCCACCAGCACCCGGCTGGCGTACACCCCGAAGGGCGGGAGCGCCATGTTCTCGGGCAGGGGCAGGTTGAGCGTGGGCACGCCGATGCGGCGGCCGACTTGCCGCCCGTGCTGGACAACGCCCGTGATCGTATACGGATGGCCCAGGTACTTGGCGGCGCGCTCCATGTCGCCGACCGCGATCAGGCCGCGGATGTAGGTCGAGGAGACCAGCACGCCGTCGATCATGACGTCGTCCACGCAGTCGTAGCCCACGCCCGCCTTGGCGCATTCCTCGGCCATGCCCGCGCTGGTGCCCAGACCCTTGTAGCCGAAGCGGTTGTTCCGCCCCGAAATGATATAGCCCGCATTGAACCGGCCGATCAGCAGCTCGTGGATGAAATCGCGCCAGTCCATGTGCTGCAGCTCGGTGAAATGGCCGAAGATGACCTCGTCCACCCCGCCGAGCGCCTTGATCTCCTCCCGGCGGTAGCTCTCCGCCGTCAGCAGCGGCGTGGGCGTGCCCGAGAGGATGGACGCCGGGTGGGCGTCAAAGGTGAACACGGCGGAGATGCCGCCGATCTCGTGCGCGCGCTGAACCGCCCGCGCCATCAGCGCCTGATGCCCCCGGTGCACGCCGTCGAAATAACCGAGCGCGATCGCGCGCTTGGGCTGATTGGTTGCCATCGGGATTCCCTCCCCGTGAGTATCGTTACAAAAATCGCTTGTGGACAAACAGGGCGAGACCGCCCACATCCAGCTCGTCCACCCGGCCGAGCATCAGAAATTCTCCGCCGTAGTAGACCCGGACGAGCGTGCCCTTCTCCTGTGGAAAGCCCGCGGTCTGGCGGGCGAACACGGGCGCGCCGTGCGCCTGCCGCTCAAAGCCCGCCTGCGACAGCTCGACCGCCGGGCAGTCGAGAAACAGGCTGTCGGTCGGGAGCAGCAGCTCGTCGATCGCGCCCGCCGCCATGGCCTGCTCGACCGCGGCGAAGTCGTGCGCCTGCTCGAGCCCGTAGCGCCCCGAACGGGTGCGCGTGAGGCTGTTCATCGCGGCCAGCGTGCCCGCCGCCGCGCCGAAATCGTGGATCAGGGTGCGGATATAGGTGCCCTTGGACACGACCGCCCGCAGGCGCCCGGTCTGGGCGTTCTCGTCGAAGTCGAGCAGCTCGAGCTCGCGCACGAAGATCTCGCGCGCCGGGCGCTCGATCTCGACCCCCTTCCGCGCCAGATCGACCAGCTTTTTGCCGCCGATCTTGACCGCCGAGTACATGGGCGGCACCTGCTGCTGCGCGCCCTCGAAGCGGCGCAGCACGGCGCGGACCCGGGCTTCGGCCGCGTACTGGCCCGAAAGCTGCACGATCTCGCCCGTGGTGTCCTGCGTGTCGGTCGCGTAGCCCAGCGTGAACCCGGCGACGTATTCCTTGTCCTGCGCGGCCGCGTAATCGGCCGCCTTGGTCGCGCCGCCCAGAAAGACGGGCAGCACGCCGGTGGCCATCGGGTCAAGCGTGCCCCCGTGGCCGATCTTTTTGGTGTGCAGAATGCCGCGCAGCTTGGCCACCACGTCGTGGGAGGTGAAGCCGTCCGGCTTGTTCATGATGAGAATGCCGTTCATGCCAGCCCGCTTTCGTCATAGACCGCATTCGCGGCCCCGAGCAGCAGGCGGCGCGCCTCGTCCACGCCGCAGTCCAGGCTCGCGCCCGCCGCGCGCAGATGGCCGCCGCCACCCAGACGGGCGCAGATGGCCGAGGCGTCGACCTCCTTGGTCGTGCGGACGGACGCCTTGACCGAACCGTCCTTGTTTTCGGTCAGGGTGATGCCCACCTGCACGCCCTCGATCTGGCGGGTCAGGGACGCGATCGAATCGAGGTCGTCCATGTCCGCGCCCGTGCGGTCGATGTCGGCGCGGCGCAGCACCGCAAGGGCGATCTTTCCGTCGCGGTAGAATTCCATCGTGTCGAACACGATCCGCTCCATCTGGAAGCGGGGCATGGATTTGGTCTCAAAGAGCATGCGGTTGATCTCGCCGCCGTCCACCCCGGCCTCAAGACAGCGCGCCGCCACCCGCAGGGTGTGGGGCACGGTGTTCGAAAACTTGAAGCAGCCGGTGTCGGTCGAGACGCCGATATAGATGCACCGGGCGATGTCCTCGGTGAAGGGCACGCCCAGCTCCTCGAGCACGTCGAAAATGACCTCGCAGCAGCCGCCCGCCTCAGGGCGCACCAGCTTGCGCGGCGCGTCCATGCGATTGGAGCGGTGGTGGTCGAGAATCAGATCGATGCGGTCTTTATATTCCTCTGCGTTATCAGTCAACAGACCGTAATCAGCGATATCGGTCGTGATGATATACTTTGGGAAAAAATCCTCTGTAGGATAACATTCAGTAATCAGCGGTGCGTAGCGTCGGGTGATCTCGGGGTTGACGCCGATGAAGGCGCGCTTGCCGAGCGCGCGCAGGCCGCGGCAGAGCGCGCCCGCGCAGCCCGCGGTGTCGCCGTCGGGACGGCGGTGGGTCAGGATGAGGATGTCGTCGGCCTCGCGCAGCGCCTGCGCCGCCTCGGCCACGGTCACGTCTTGGCTCATGCCTCTTCCTCCCCGTCGGACTCATGCGAGCCCATCTTGCCCTCGCGCTCGAGGCGGTTGACCACCTCGTTGATGTGCGCGCCGCGCACGATCGAGTTGTCCAGCGTGAAGACCAGCTCGGGGGCGTAGCGGAGCTGGACGGCCTGGCCGACCTCGCGGCGGAGCCAGCCCGAGGCCGACTTCAGGCCGCGCATGACCTCCTTCTGCTGCTCCTCGGTGCCGAGCACCGAGATATAGCACTTGGCGTAGCGCAGGTCGCCGGTGACCTCGCAGTGGGTGACCGAGACGAGCGCGCCGCGCACCCGGGGGTCCTTGACCTGGCGGATGGCCTCGGCGAGCTCCCGGCCGACCATCTCGGAGATGCGGTCGATGCGGTTAGATGCCATAAAAAGTCCCTCCTTTTGAAATTAGGGGCTGGGAGAGGATCGCACTCAGCGTGCGATCTCCTCCATAACAAAGGCTTCGAAGATGTCGCCTTCCTTGATGTCGTTGAAGTTCTCGACGCCGCAGCCGCACTCGTAGCCCGAGGCGACTTCCTTGACGTCGTCCTTGAAGCGCTTGAGCGAGCTCAGCACGCCCTCGTGCACGACGATGCCGTCGCGGACGACGCGGAGCTTGGCGGCGCGCTGGATCTTGCCGTCCTGCACGTAGCAGCCGGCGATGGTGCCCACGCTGGAGACGCGGAAGGTGGTGCGCACCTCGGCGTGGCCGAGCACGACCTCCTTGTAGGTCGGGGCGAGCATGCCCTTCATGGCCTGCTCCATCTCCTCGATCGCGTCGTAGATGACGCGGTACATGCGCATATCGACGCCCGCCGCGGCGGCCGACTCGGCGGCTGCGCGCTCGGGGCGCACGTTGAAGCCGACAATGATCGCGCCCGAAGCCGAGGCCAGCATGACGTCCGACTCGTTGATCGCGCCGACCGCGCCGTGGATGACGCGGACGCGGACCTCGTCGTTCGACAGCTTCTCGAGCGAGCCGCGAACGGCCTCGACCGAGCCCTGTACGTCGGCCTTGACGATGATGCCGAGCTCCTTCATCTCGCCCTCCTTGATGGAGGCGAAGAGGTTGTCGAGGGTGACGCGGTGCATGGCCTTGTTGCGCTCGTCCTTCTCCTGCTGCTTGCGCTGCTCGACCAGCTCGCGGGCCATGCGCTCGTCCTCGACCGCAGCGAAGGTGTCGCCCGCGTCCGGAACCTCGGCCAGACCGATGATCTCAACCGGCACGGAGGGGCCGGCAGACTGGATGCGGCGGCCGTCGTCGTTCGTCATCGCGCGCACGCGGCCGACGGCCTTGCCCGCGATGATGATGTCGCCCGCGCGCAGGGTGCCGTTCTGCACGAGCACGGTGGCGACCGGACCGCGGCCCTTGTCCAGACGGGCCTCGATGACGGTGCCCTGGGCGCGGCGGTTCGGGTTGGCCTTGAGGTCGGCGACCTC
Organism: uncultured Clostridia bacterium; assembly: GCA_945932315.1. Taxonomy (GTDB): domain Bacteria; phylum Bacillota; class Clostridia; order Oscillospirales; family Butyricicoccaceae; genus Butyricicoccus. Next base: position 25,481 of record CAMEPU010000001.1, on the reverse strand, counting down.
GGCGGTCAGCAGAACCATCTCGAGCAGGTTCTCAATGCCCTGGCCGAACTTGGCCGAGATCGGGCAGACGATGGTCTCGCCGCCCCACTCCTCGGGCACCAGCTCGTACTCGGTGAGCTGCTGGAGCACGCGGTCGGGGTTGGCCGCTTCCTTATCCATCTTGTTGATCGCGACGATGATCGGCACGTTGGCCGCCTTCGCGTGGTTGATGGCCTCGATGGTCTGGGGCATGATGCCGTCGTCGGCGGCGACGACCAGAATCGCGATATCGGTGACCTGAGCGCCGCGCGCGCGCATCGAGGTGAAGGCCGCGTGGCCGGGGGTGTCGAGGAAGGTGATCGGCTTGCCGTCGATCGAGACGCGGTACGCGCCGATGTGCTGGGTGATGCCGCCGGCCTCGCCCGCGACGACCTTGGTCTTGCGGATGGCGTCCAACAGCGAGGTCTTGCCGTGGTCGACGTGGCCCATGACAACGACGACCGGATCGCGGGGCTGCAGCTCCTCGGCGGTGTCCTCATGCTCGTCGAACAGGCGCTCCTCGATGGTGACATGGACTTCCTTCTCGGGGATGCAGCCCATCTCCTCGCAGACGATGGCCGCGGTGTCGTAATCGATGGTCTCGGAAATGGACGCGAACACGCCGAGCTTGAGCAGCTCCTTGATGACGTCAGCCGCGGTGCGCTTCATGCGCTGCGCGAACTCGCCGACGTTGATCTCGTCCGGGATCATGACCTTGAGCTTTACCTTCTTGGCAGCGGCCTGCTGCTGCTGGCGCTGCAGGCGGCGCATCTTCTCCTGCTCCTCGGCGCGGCGCTTGCCCGAAGCCTGCTGCTTGGCGCGCTGGTCGGACTTCTTGGTCAGCTTCTGCTTGTTGGAGCCGCCCATGCGCTCGGCCTTTTCGGGCACGAGGGCATCGATGCGCTCATCGTAGCGGGCGAGGTTGACGTCGCCGCCGCCGCGGGTGTCGACACGGTGCACCTGCTTGACCTTGCTCTGCTGCTGGGCCTGCTGGGCCTGCTGAGCCTGCTGCTGCGGCTGCTTGTCGCTCTTATTCTGCGCCGGCTGAGCCTGCTGGCCGCCCTGCTGGGGACGGTTCTGCTGCTGCGGGCGGTTCTGGTTGTTGTTCTGCTGGGGACGGTTGTTCTGCGGCTTCTGCGCCGGAGCGGCCTGCTGCGGCTGCTGCTGGGGCTGCTGCGCCGGACGGGCGGGCGCCTGCGCCGCCGCGATCTTGGCCTCGCGGGCGGCAGCCTGACCGCGCAGGACGTTCTCGATGTCCGCGACCTGATGGCTCTGGGTCATGGCCTCAAAGACGATGTTCAGCTCGTCTTCGGTCAGCACCTTGGTGCGGCTCTTGGGCGCGGTGGCGTGCTTGCCTAAGATATTGACGATCTCCTTGTTGTCCGCCTTGAAATCGGCGGCGAGATCCTGTAATCGGTATTTCTTCTCTAATGCCATGGGCATACACCTCCTGATTGAATTGGAGCGTGGGGCTGACCGCGCGGGCGCAGTCCCGCCTCATTCTATTCCTTCGTCCCCTGCGGGGCGGTTACTCTGGTTTTCTTCTTCCCCTTGCGGCTCTCGATGCGGGCCTGCTTTTGAACGACCCGTTCTGCCGCGCGCGCGTTGCTCTCGCTGAGCGGCGCGAGCTGGTCGGCGGCCGCGCGCGCCATGCCGATATCGGTCAGGCAGCAGACCGCGCAGCCCGGGAAGCCGAGCGACGCGCCCACGGTCTCCTTGTCGTGGGGCAGGGTGAAGACGGGCACGCGTTCTTCATGCCGCGCGATCTTGCGGCGGGTGGCCTCCCCGGTGTCGCTCGCCAGAAAGATGGCGCGCGCCTTGCCGGCGGCCACGGTCTCGGCGGTCAGCGCTTCGCCGACCTCGAGCTTGCCCGCCCGGCGCGCCAGGCCGAGCAGGCCGAGCAGACGGTCAGTCGCCATGGGCCGCCTCCTCCGCCATGCGGGCCTCAAGCGCCTCATACACCTCATCGGGGATGGCGCAGGAGAACGCCCGCTCGAGCGCGCGGGATTTGCGCGCCTTCTTGAGGCATTCGGGGTTGGGGCAGACATACGCGCCCCGGCCGGGCGCCTTGCCCTTGAAATCAAGGGTGATCGAGCCGTCCGGCCCGTGCACCACCCGGATCAGCTCGCGCTTCTGAAACATGGTGCGGCAGCCGGTGCACTGGCGCATGGGGATTTTCTTGGGCTTCTGCATGAGCGTTTCCCTCCGGGCCCGATTGCTCCGCCTGAGAAGCGGGCGCGATGTCGATCTTGCAGCCGGTCAGCTTGGCGGCCAGGCGGGCGTTCTGGCCCTCCTTGCCGATGGCGAGGGACAGCTGGTCGTCGGGCACGATGACCCGGCAGCTCTTGCCCTCGGGCGCCATGACGGCCGAGATGACGTCGGCGGGCGCGAGCGCGGCCGAGACGAACTGGGCCGGGTCCTCGCTCCACTTGATGATGTCGATCTTCTCGCCGTTCAGCTCCTCGACGATGTTGCCGACACGCGCGCCGCGCGCGCCGACACAGGCGCCGATCGGATCGACGTTGGGGTCGTTCGACCAGACCGCGATCTTGGTGCGGTTGCCGGCCTCGCGGGCGATCGACTTGACCTCGACGGTGCCGTCGTGGATCTCGGGCACCTCGAGCTCAAACAGGCGCTTGACCAGACCGGGATGGGTGCGGGAGATCATGATCTGCGGGCCGCGGGTGCCCTTGCGCACCTCGATGACGTAGATCTTGATGCGGTCGCCGACCTGGAAGGTCTCGCCGCGCACCTGCTCGCTCAGGGGAAGCATGGCCTCGGTCTTTTCGCCCTCGGAGATCATTTCCAGAATGTAGCTGCCGCGGGGGTCGATGCGCGAGACGGTCGCGGTCAGGATCTCATGGGCGCGGGACTCGAACTCGGTCATGGTGCGGCCGCGCTCGGCCTCGCGGATGCCCTGAATGATGACCTGCTTGGCGGTCTGGGCGGCGATGCGGCCGAAGGACTTGGTCGGGATGTCGATGTCGATGATGTCACCCAGCTTGGCGGAGGCCTTGTACTCGCGGGCCTCCTCGACCGAAAGCTCCTCGTACGGCTCGTAGACGTCGTCGACGACCGTCTTGCGGACGAACATGCGGATGGTGCAGGCGTCGCGGTCGGGCACGACGTAGACATTGTCGGTCATGCCGTCGTTCTCGCGCTTATAGGCGGTGATGAGCGCCTGGCCCACGCGGTCGAGCATGTAATCGACCGGCACGCCCTTCTCCTTTTCGAGCTGCTCGAGGGCGGCAAAGAATTCCTTGTTTACCATGTTTGCAATACTCACTCCTTAAAATTCCACCCGCAGGCGTACCGCGGCGATTTCTTTTGCTTCAAATACCCGGGTCTGACCGGAAAGGTCGAGGGTGACGTTGCCCGCGTCGTAGCCCGCGAGAACGCCTTCGATCTGCTTTGCGCCGTCCACCGGCTTGTAAAAGCCGATCGTGACGGGCGAGCCCATAAACCGTTCAAAATGCTCGGGGCGCTTGAGCCGGCGCTCCAGCCCGGCCGACGAAACGCACAGGGTATACGGCGGCAGGGAGTCAAATTCCTTGGCGTCCAGCATGGGGTCGATCGCGCGCGAGACCTGCTCGCACTGGTCGATGTCCACGCCCTCGGGGCGGTCGATCGTGATGGTCAGCATGTACTGACCGCCCTCCTTTTCAAATTCCACGTCCCACAGGCTGACGCCCGCCTGTTCGCACAGGGGGAGCGCCATCTCCTCGACGCGGCGGATGAGTTCTTTCGTCTGCATCGCTGCCTCCTTCCCGCGTATTCCCAAAAATTTTGCGCAAGCAACAAGAAAGAGTGGGTTGCCCCACTCTCTGAATACACGAACTTACTTACATGGCATAGTATACCACGTGTTTTTGAATAATGCAAGGGATTTTGCAAACTTTTTCCCCGGACAGGCCGCTTTTTGGAAGAAAAAGCGGATTTTTTCCCGATATTGGCTCCGGTTTTGGAGAATTCACTATTCCCCGTCCCGAATGAACAGCTCCTCGCAGTGCTTCTGCGCCTCGCCCAGCACGGGGATGGCGTCGGGCGCTTTGCCGTTCGCGATCAGCTCAATGGCGTCGGAGGCCGCGTTGAACAGCTCGAGATACATTTCTTTATAGATTTCATAATTTTCCATATTCCATCACCTACCATGTATATAGTAACTCTTTTTATGGAAATAGTCAATATATTATCATGTAGATAGTATTGATGTATGAGGTGATAATATGGATGAGAAACGCTCGCTTCTTACACGCAATACCTATGGCAAAATCCATCTGAAACTCAAAGAGATCATGGACGCACGCGGGATCACACGTTACCGTTTGTCGCAGGATACCGGCACCCGTTTTGTCGTTATTGATAAGTGGTATAAAGACAACGTCGAAAAGCTCGACCTCGATGTGCTCGCGCGCATCTGCTATGTGCTCGGGTGCAGCGTGTCTGACCTGCTGACCTATGAGGAAAACTGAACCCGGCAGAACGCCCCGGCTTTGTCAAGCCGGGGTGTCTTTATTGCTCCAATCCCGCCAGCCAGCGGAACAGGCCGCTCATGTCGTCCGACGTGTCGGCGCACAGCCCGCGCAGCATGCGCTCGGGGTGCCACTGCACGCCCAGAATGGGCAGGCTCTCGTGCTCCAGCCCCTCGGCCGTGCCGTCGGGCGCGCGGGCCGTGACCCGCATCCCGGGCGCGGGCGCCTTCACCGCCTGATGATGATAGCTGTTGACCAGCAAGCGGTCGCCGCAAAGCGCATATAATAAGGAATCGGACGCGCAGTCGACCCGGTGGGGCGCGCCCTCGTGCCCGTCGATATGGGGATGCAGCGTGCCGCCGAAGGCGACGTTCAACATCTGCATTCCCCGGCAGACGCCGAGCACCGGCCTGCCCGCCCGCGCGAACGCCCGGATGAGCGCCAGCTCCTCCCGGTCGCGGCGCACGTCGACCGGCCGCAGGCGGGGGTCGTCCGGCTGATCCGAGAGTGCGGGGTCGATGTCTCCCCCGCCGGTCAGCAGCAGCCCGCCGAACGCCTCCGGATCGGGCGCGCCGCCCAGGCAGAGCACGGGCTCGGCCCCGCACCGCAGCAGCGCGTCCGCGTACAGCCGCCCGACCGACCGCTCCTCGCTGCGCGCGCCCGCGCGGAACCCGCCCGACACCAATATTAATTTTCCCGTCAAAAGAAGCACCTCCTACCACTCGCAAGTGCAAGCGTTTGCACCCCGCGTTGTCCGTTGACAGCTCCGAAGTTTTTATGCTTCAATTATAATGAGGGAAAATTGCGAAGAATACATACGAAAAAACATGAGAGAAAAACAAACGGTACACCGAGCCGCGCCGCAAAATAGAGATCGGGCGGGCTCAAGGAGGTAACACAAACATGGCATTCGACATCCTCTCCATCGTTCGGCTCGCGGGCGGCCTCGCGCTGTTCCTGTACGGCATGAGCACGATGGGCTCCGGCCTCGAGCAGGCCGCGGGCGCGCGCCTCGAAAGCACGCTCGAAAAGATGACGGGCAACATCCTCAAGGCGCTCCTGATGGGCGCGGCCGTCACCGCCGTCATCCAGTCATCCTCGGCCACCACGGTCATGGTCGTCGGCTTCGTCAACGCGGGCATCATGACCCTGCAGCAGTCGGTCGGCGTCATTCTGGGCGCCAACATCGGCACGACCATCACGGCGCAGATCCTGCGCCTCGATTCGGGCGCCGCGCTGGGCGGCAGCGTCTTCATGAAGCTGCTCAAGCCCTCCAACCTCGCCTACCTCATGGTGCTGATCGGCATCCTGATCCCGATGCTCTCCAAGCGCCGCAACCGCAAGGCCATCGCCGACATCTGCCTCGGCTTCGGCGTGCTCTTCATCGGCATGTCCACCATGGAGGCCGCGGTCGAGCCCCTGCGCGAGCTGCCCGGCATCCAGACCATCTTCGCCCAGATCTCCAACCCGGTGCTCGGCGTGCTGGTCGGCGCGGGCGTCACCGCCCTCATCCAGTCGTCCTCGGCCTCGGTCGGCATCCTGCAGGCGCTGTCCACCACCGGCGTCATCCCCTATTCAGCCGCCATCCCGATCATTCTGGGCCAGAACATCGGCACCTGCATCACCGCCTTCCTGTCTTCCCTCGGCGGCACCCGCAACGCCCGCCGCACCGCGATGATCCACTTTTACTTCAACCTGTTCGGCTCCCTCCTCTTCCTCGTCGGCGTTTACGCCATCCAGTGGACGGTCGGCTTCGATTTCTGGAACACGCCGATCGACAAGGCGGGCATCGCGAACTTCCACACCCTGTTCAACCTCGTGGCGACCGCCATCTTCCTGCCCTTCTCCCGGCTGCTCGTCGTGCTGGCCGAGCGCACCGTCCCGGCCGCGCCCGAGAAGTCCGATCCCCTCATCAAGCTCGAGCCCCGCTTCCTCGACACCCCGGCGCTCGCGCTTGAGCAGGCGCACAAGTGCATCGCCGACATGGGCACCGCCGCCATGAGCAACACCGCGCTGGCCATGCTGCCCCTGATCGACGGCTCCGACTTCGCACGCGACCGCTTTCTGGAGCAGGAGGCCTTCCTCGACCGCGCCGAGGTCGGCGTCACCCGCTACCTCATGCAGACCGAGTCCAAGCTCCCGGCCTCCATGCGCCGCATGCACACCGAGATGCTCCACTCCCTGACCGACTTTGAGAAGATCGGCGACTACGCCCAGAACATCTTCGACCGCGCCGAGGCCTTCCGCGAGGCGGGCGGCGCCTTCTCCGAGGAGGCACAGCAGGAGCTGGCCACCATGTACGCAGCTGTTGAAGAGATGCTGAGCGCGGTCGTGCAGGGCTACATCTGCCGCTCGGCCCAGATGGCGCGCGCCGCCGGCCCGATCGAGGAGATCGTGGACACGCTCAAGAGCGCGCTCAAGACCCGCCACATCGACCGTCTGGCCGCCGGCCAGTGCACCATCGAAAACGGTCTGGTCTTCCTCGACATTGTGCACGACCTTGAGAAGATCGGCGACCACGCGACCAACATCATGATCTACACCGTCCAGCTCTGCGAGGGCTCGGGCGACTTCGACACCCACCACTGGAGCGAGCAGGAGACCCGCCGCGGCTTCGACTTCGGCGCGCAGCTCGAGGTCTGCCGCCAGCGCTACCTCGCCCCGCTGGGCATCGAATAAGCACAAAAACCGCCGAACGGCGGTTTTTATTTGCGCGTTGATATTTTAGCATAATTATGATAAACTGGTCTTGGAGGTGGATGCAATGAAAATGATCCGACCGGTATCCGATCTGCGGAATAACTTTGCCGATATTTCCCACACCGTACACGAGACCCAGCAGCCCGTATTTCTGACTAAAAACGGCTACGGCGATATGGTCGTTCTGAGCATGGAAGCCTACGAAAACCTTCAGCTTGAAAGCGAGATTTACACCAAGCTGCAGGAAGCCGAGCGCCAAGCCGAGCTGACGCAGGAGCGCTATTCTTCCAAGGACGTTCTGAAGGCTATGCGCGCGGCCATCGGGGGCGAGCAGATTGTATAATCTGGAATACCTGCCCATCGCCCGGCAGGACATGGTCGAGATCGTCCGCTATATCAGCCAGAAACTCGGCAATCCGCAGGCCGCTGAGCAGCTGGCGCAGAAGCTGATCGAGGCCGGAGACGGCATTCCAGCGTTTCCGTATGCCAACCCCGCGTATGTCCCGATCCGTCCGCTCGGGCACGAATACCGCAAGCTGACCGTGGGGAACTACCTGATGCTGTATTGGGTCGACGAAGCCCGCCATACTGTGACGGTAGCCCGCGTGCTCTATGCCAAACGGGACTATGGAACGCTGTTGAAATGAAGAAAATGGAGCGAAATCAAATGAAAAACCGCTTGAAAACAGTCTGGATCGCCGCCGCGCTGTGCTGCGCGGTCTATCTGCTGGCCGGCTGCGGCAGTCGGGCGGCCGACAACGGCGTGGCCAGCTCCTCCGCGCAGGAAGAAGGGGCGGTCAGCGAACCGGCTCCGGCGGTTTCCGCGCCCGAAGCTCCCGCGCTCCTCAACATCGACACCGACTATTATGGGATCTCCGTCCCCGCCGACTGGGCGGAGACCGGTGAATGGGAGATCATCCGGGACGATTCGCACGGTTACAGCCTGTGCTTTTACGAAAAGCAGGGCCACCACGAGCCCGAGGGCGGTTTTCTGTTCAGCGTCGGGCTGCTGCCCGACGACGTCGACTACACCTACTATCCCGACTATGACATCCGGGGCAGCGTGGAGATTGACCCGGCCGACCGCTTCAATGTCGTGGTGACCTACCCCACCGACGTGCAGTTCACCCAAGAAACCGCGGAGCAGTATTGCCGGATGGCCGACGAGATTGACGCCATCCTCAATACGATCGTCTGGAATGCGGACGTCGTGTTCTCCGCGACCCCGCTCCCGATCACACCCGAAGTCCAATGATCCGCCTTTCGGCGGATTTTCTTTTGTCGCGCGCTGTGATACAATGGATGGCAGAAAATAAAAAAGAGGGAACCGTCATGGAGATCGCAGAAAAGAAATACCCCACCCCGCTCGGCGCAATCCATTACTGGGTCCGCCGCGTTTCGGACGACCGGCCCTGGCTGGTCTTTCTGCCCGGGCTGACCGCCGACCACCGGCTGTTCGACCGGCAGATGGAAGGTCTAGGCGGGCGGTACAACTGTCTCACATGGGACGCCCCGGCGCACGGCCTGTCCCGCCCCTTCGCCCTCCAATTCTCCATGGGCGACATGGCCGAGTACCTGCACGGCATTCTCACGCAGGAGGGAATCCGGAATCCCGTTCTCGTCGGCCAGTCCCTGGGCGGCTATCTTTCCCAGGTCTATCTCACCCGGTATCCGGACGCCGTGTCCGGCTTTATCTCGATCGACTCCTGCTCGCTCCACCGGCGGTATTACACGGCCATTGAGCTGTTTCTGCTGAAGCACACCGGTCCGATGTACCGCTGCTTTCCGTGGAAGGTGCTGACCGCCTGGGGCCCCCGGGGAACGGCCGAGACCGATTACGGCCGCCGCCTGATGGAACAGATGATGGCCTCCTATCAGAAGGAGGAATACTGCGCGCTCGCCGACCACGGCTTCCGGATCTTCGCCGAAGCGGTCGAAGCCGACCCGAACCGCCCCATTCCCTGCCCGCTGCTTCTGCTGTGCGGCGAGAAGGACGCGGCCGGTTCCGCCCGGCGGTATAACCGGAACTGGGTCAGGCAGGAGGGTGTGCCCCTCATTTGGGTGCCGGCCGCAGGCCACAATTCCAACACCGACGCGCCCGAGTTTGTCAACGCGCAGATTGAGAAATTCGTATCCTCACTGAAAACCGGCATTCCGAGCTCAATATGAAAAAATCCGCCTTTCGGCGGATTTTTTTGCATTTATGCGGTGGCTACGACGCCGCGCACCCGCTGGCAGACCAGCGTCGCGACGGCGATCTTGAGCGCGTCGCCGACGAGATAGGGGACGACGCACAGCAGGACGGCGCTCCAGAAGGGCGTGCCCGTGACGATGGCGAACATCACGGTGCCCAGCGCGTAACAGGCCGCAAGGCCGCAGACGAACGCGAGCGGCATGCGCCACAGGCGGTCGGGCAGCTTGGCGATCAGCACGCCGGCGATCAGAGCCGCCGCGACATAGCCGATCAGGTAGCCGCCGGTCGGCCCGACGAGGCAGGCCAGGCCGCCCCGGAAGCCAGCAAACACAGGCACGCCTACCGCGCCGAGCGCCAGAAAAATGATCTGGGCGATCACCGCACCCTTGGTGCCCAGCGTGCCCACCGCCAGAAAGACGGCCATGGTCGCCAGGTTGATCGGCACATCCCAGGGCGTCGGGATGGCGAGCTGCGAGCAGACCGCGGTCAGCGCCGCGAACAGGGCGGCGGCGGTCAATTCCTTTGTCTTCACAATTGTTAACCTCTTTTCAATTCTTGGTTTACAAAAAGAGGATAGCACAGACCGCCGCTGTTGTCAACCATTGAAAACGCACGAAAAAACGCACGAAATACAAAATTCGCCGCGCCGCAATGGGGTGCCGGGCCTGTGTCTTTTGCATGGCACAAATTTTTCGGTTCGGCAGCAGTGCCATTCATAAGGCGTTCTGCACAGATTTCTGCAAAGATTTATGTGCATATCGCACACCAATCTTTTGATATGATTTTGTGCGCCCTGCGAATAGCGGTTTTCTGAACCGCATTCTATAATAAAGCCATCGTAAAAGAACAAATCCGCCCGGAATAGAAACAAATTTGGTAAAAAGGAGAAAAAACATGAAAGAAGTAAAAGTTGGCATCGTCGGCCTGGGCCGCCTCGGCTCCGTTCACGCGCAGAATCTGGCGTTCAAAATCCCCGGCTGCAAGCTGACCGCGGCCTGCTCGCTCGTTGAGAAGGAACTCGAGTGGGCAAAGGACTATCTGAAGGTTGATTTCGTCACCACCGATTACAAAAAGATGATCGACGAGGCCGATATCGAGGCCGTCGCCATCGTTTCTTCTTCGCCCGAGCACTGCTGGATGATTGAGTACGCGCTCGACGCGGGCAAGCACGTGTTCTGTGACAAGCCGCTCGGCTGCTCGCTCGAGGAGTGCAAGCGCGCCGAGGCCGCCGTGGAGCGCCATCCGGACAAGCTCTTCTTCCTGGGCTTCATGCGCCGCTACGACCCCTCCTATGCCGACGCCAAGGCCCAGATCGACGCGGGCAAGATCGGCAAGCCCTATCTGGTCAAGGCGACCGGCCTCGATCCCGAGGCGCTGGTCGAGAGCTGCATCAAGTTCTCCAAGACCTCGGGCGGCATCTTCATCGACGCCGCTTCTCATGACATCGACCTGATGCGCTGGTTCCTCGGCGGCGAGGTCACCGAGGTTTACGCCGCGGGCACCACCTTCAAGCACCCCGAATTCACCGAGACCGGCGACACCGAGACCGGCATGGCGATGCTCAAGTTCGACAACGGCACGGTCGCCTTCCTGCACGTCGGCCGCACCGCGCCCCACGGCTACCACACCGAGACCGAGATCGTCGCGACCGAGGGCCACATCCGCGTGGCCGGTGTTCCGTGGAAGGACCGCGTCATGGTATACGATCAGTACGGCGCGCGCCAGGAGATCATCGAGAACTTCCCGCAGCGCTTCGCCGAGGCCTATCTGCTCGAGATGGTCGATTTCATCGACTGCATCCAGAAGGACCGCAAGCCCGAGCTGACCGTCTACGACGGCACCAAGGCGACCCTCGTCACCTACGCGATCACCGATTCGTTCCACACCGGCAAGGCGGTCAAGGTCGAATACTGATTCTTCGGCAAACAGGGCTCTGACGTCTGCAACCAGGCGCCAGAGCCCTGTTTTATGGTATAATGATTTTATCCGAAGGGGGCGTGCCGCTTGAAAATGACGATCGACAAAATTGCAGAGCTTGCCGGGGTGTCGCGCGGCGCGGTGGACAAGGTCATCCACGGCCGGCCGGGCGTCCGCGCCGATGTGCGGGAGCGGGTGCTCCAGATCATCCGGCAGACCGGCTACGTGCCGCCCCGCGTCTCGCTCGACCCGGTGTGCAAAACGGTGGCCGTCATCATGCCGCGCACCACCAACACCTACTTTTCGGTGCTGAAGGACGCCCTCGACGGACTGTGCCGCTCCTGCTCCGACCTCGTGCTCCGCTATCACTTCTGCGAGACGACCGACATCGACAGCCAGCTCGCCGCGCTCGACCAGCCGGCCGACGCCTGGCTCATCCGCGGCGTGCGCAGCCGCCGCCTGCGGGATCGCCTCAACCGGCTGGACTGCCCGGTTTTCTTTCTGGACGCCGAGGTGCCCGGCGTCCCGGCCGTCTGCCTGTTCGGCGAGGACTGCTATCAGGGCGGCCGCATCGCGGCCTCCCTGCTCGCAAAATGCATCGGCCACCGCGGAAAAGTGGTCGTCATCGGCGGATCGCCCGAAATCATCAGCCATCACCGGCGGCTCGAAGGTTTTCTCGATTTCATGCGCGACCGCTGCCCCGGGATCGAGGTCGCGGGCCAGTTCTTTTCGCAGGATCAGGGCGTCGTCGCCTACGCGCAGGCCTGCCGCACGCTCGACCAGTTTCCCGACCTCGACGGCATCTGCAACCTGGCGGGCTACGCGGGCGAGATCGGCCAGGCGATCCTGCAGCGCAAACGCGCCATCAAAATGGTCTGCTTTGACCGGACGCCCGACGTCGCCGCGCTGATCGAAAAGGGAATCGTCGAGTTCTCCATCAGCATCCAGCTCATGCATCAGGCGCATACCATTTTCGACGCGCTGCGCTCCTACCTGCTGTTCGGCGTGCAGCCGCCCTCTGATTATTTGGAAACGCCGATCACCATCCTGTTCGACGAAAACACCGCGGCCATGCTGCCCGAAAAACGCACGGAAACCTGAAAAAACATGCGCTGCGTCGAAGCGTGCTACCGCTCGATCGACGAAGAGCGCGCCGTCTATTTATGACAAAACGCCCGCAAAAGCGGGCGTTTTTGCTATCTTCAGTTCAGGAAATCCTTCAGTTTCTTGGAGCGGCTGGGGTGGCGCAGCTTGCGCAGCGCCTTGGCCTCGATCTGGCGGATGCGCTCACGGGTGACGTTGAACTCCTTGCCGACCTCCTCGAGGGTTCGGGTGTGGCCGTCCTCGATGCCGAAGCGCAGGCGGAGCACCTTCTCCTCGCGGGGGGTCAGGGTCGAGAGCACCTCAACGAGCTGCTCCTTGAGCAGCATGAACGAGGCCGCCTCGGCCGGTTCGGGCGCGTCGTCGTCCGGGATGAAGTCGCCGAGGTGGGAATCCTCCTCCTCGCCGATCGGGGTCTCGAGCGACACCGGCTCCTGCGCGATCTTCAGGATGTCGCGCACGCGGTCGACCGGCATGTTCATCTCGGCCGCGATCTCCTCCGGGCTGGGGTCGTGGCCCAGCTCCTGCAGGAGCTGACGGGAGACGCGGATGACCTTGTTGATGGTTTCGACCATGTGCACCGGGATGCGGATGGTGCGCGCCTGGTCGGCGATCGCGCGGGTGATGGCCTGACGGATCCACCAGGTTGCGTAGGTCGAGAACTTGAAGCCCTTGGTGCAGTCGAACTTCTCGACCGCCTTGATGAGGCCCAGGTTGCCCTCCTGAATCAGGTCGAGGAAGAGCATGCCGCGGCCCACGTAGCGCTTGGCGATCGAGACGACCAGACGGAGGTTTGCCTCGGCCAGACGCTTCTTGGCCTTGTCGCCCGCCTTCATGTCGGCCTCGTACTGGGCCATGACCGCCGGGTCGAGCGCTTCCTTTTCCTCGTCCGTCATATTGGCGAGCGCTTCCTTGGCCTGGTTGCCGGCCAGCATCTGCTGGGCCAGGCCGATCTCCTCATCGGGCGAAAGCAGGTCGACCTTGCCGATCTCCTTGAGGTACATGCGCACCGGGTCGTCGATCGCAAAGCCCTCGGCCAGCGCGGCCGCGTCGACCAGCTCCTCCTCGGGCACTTCCTCAACCTGGTTGGGGCTGAAGCCGCTGTCCTCGTCGCCCATGGACGCGAGCACATCCGCGCCCTCGATCTCGATGCCCTCGTTCTCGAGCGTCTCGTAGATCTTGTCGACCTCCTCGCTGTCGAGCTGGAGCACGCTCAGCGCGTCCGAGATCTCCTTGAGCGAGAGCTTGCCGTTCTTTTTACCGGTGGCAAGCAGGTTGCGCAGGGTCTGCATCTTCTGCTGAACCGCATCGTTCGTATCGTTGTTGTGCTGCATTCTTTATTGTCCTCCCACATTTTTTGCTTTTTGTTTTGCCAGCGCCAGCAGGGGGTCCTCCCCGCCGGCCGGTGTATCGCCGCGCCGGGCGCGGCAGCGTCTGATGATGGCTATGTAGTCCGCCATCGCCTGTTCCTGTCCGGTCAGAATAGGCGGGCGGGACAGGATGCCGGACAGCAGGGCGAGCTCGCCCTCGTCCAGATAGCCCTCAAATCCCGCGATGGAAACCACGCCGCCCTGTTCCCACAGGGTGCGGGCGTGCGCGAAGATCTTGGCCAGCACGGGCGCGGAAAAGTCGGACGGCTCTATTTTATCCGCGAGCCGGTCAATCCATGTATTATCGGCGAAAATCAGGCTCAAAATGCCCTCTTCCGCCCGGGCGGAGTGGACGTCCTCATAGCGCAGGCGCTTGTCCTGCGGCTGGACGCGCTGGGCGGCCGACCGGATCTCCCGGTGTTCGACCTTCTTGCGCTGCTTGCGGAGGATGGCCGTCTGCCGCTTGACCTCCTGCGCCATGGCGTCGGGTGTGACCCCGGCCATCTGCGCCGCGCGCCCCTGATAGACCTCGCGCTCGACCGCGTTTTCAAACGTGGCCAGCAGGCGCGCCGCGTCCTGCAGAAAGGCGATCCGCTGGTCGTCCTCCTCGAGGTCGTACTTGGCCGCGATCTGCTCGAGCCGGTAGGCGTTGTGCCCCTCGCTCCGCTCGATCAGGCGGCGGAAGGCGTCCGGCCCCTTCTCCCGGATGAACTCGTCCGGGTCCTTGGCGCCCGGGATGCGGAGCACCCGGACCTGCAGGTCGCATTTTTTCAGAATGTCGATCGCGCGCTGGGCGGCGGCCTGTCCGGCGCCGTCCGCGTCGTAGCTGATGATGATCTGTTTGGTGTGGCGGGCGATCATGCGCGCCTGCTCCTCGGTCAGCGAGGTGCCGAGCGACGCGACCGCGCAGTCGAAGCCGGCCTGATGGAGCGCGATGACGTCCATGTAGCCCTCAGCCAGAATGAAGTAGTCCCGGTCGGTCTTTTTGGCCAGATTGAGGGCGAAAAGATTCCGGCTCTTGTGGAACACGAAGGTTTCGGGCGAATTTAAGTACTTGGGCTTGCTGTCGTCCATGACCCGGCCGCCGAAGGCGATGACCTGCCCCCGGATGTCGATGATCGGGAACATGACCCGGTTGCGGAACTTGTCGTAGCAGTGGCCCCGCTCGTTGCGGACGGCCAGTCCGGCGTCCACCAGCTCGTCCTTGGTGTAGCCCTTCGCGAGCATGGCGTCCATGGTCGCGCCGAAGGAATCGGGCGCGTAGCCCAGCCCGAAGCGGTTCATGGTCTTGCGCGTGAGGCCGCGCCGGGCGAAATACTGCTGCACGGCGGCGTTCTCGGGCTTCCACAGGGTGTCGTAATAGAAGCGGGCGCAGTCCTTGAGGAGAGCCAGCGTCCGGGTGCGGCGGTTCGCCGCGCGCGGGTCGCGCTGTTCCTCGGGCACGACCAGACCGCACTGGTCGGCCAGATGCTGGACGGCGTCCCGGAATTCCAGCCCTTCGGCCCGCATGATGAAGGAGATCACGCCCCCGCCCGCGCCGCAGCCGAAGCAGTGGAAGAACTGCTTGTCCGGCGAGACCGAGAAGGAGGGTGATTTTTCGTTGTGGAACGGGCAAAGCCCGAAATAGTTTGCGCCCTGCCGCTTCAAGGGGACATAGCGGGAGACCACGTCCACGATGTCGCAGCGGGCGGTCAGTTCATCCAGAAAGGATTGGTCGATGGGCATGGTCTTTCCTCCTTCCCATCACTTATTCACTCTTCACTATTCACTATTCACTTTTCACTTATCCCACGTGCGCGGGATAAACAGGTTGCGGTAAGTGGTGATCGAATAGCGGTCGGTCATCGAGGAGATGTAGTCGCAGACGACGCGCGCCGGGCTCTCGCCCGACAGGATCATCGCGATGTAGTCCGGGGGCATCTCGTCGTGGTGGGTGTAGAAATAGTCGTACAGGGCGCGCAGCATCGAGCGCGCACGCTCCTCCTCGGTGGCGGCGCGGCCCCGGTAGACGGTCTCGAACATGAATTCGCGCAGGGCCAGCATGGGCTTTTCGTCCTGCTCGTACATGCCGATCTCGTGCTCCCGCTCGCCGAAGGCGATCATGGCCTCGACCATTTTGTCGATGCGCTCGCCGTGGGTGCGGCCGAGCGCGCGCAGCAGGGAGTCCGGGATGTCCTCGTTCGAGATGATGCCGGCGCGGATGGCGTCGTCGATGTCGTGGTTGATGTAGGCGATGCGGTCGGCGTAATGGATGACCCTGCCCTCGGGCGTGGCGGCCGAGGCCGAGCCGGTGTGGCAGACGATGCCGTTGCGCACCTCCCAGGTCAGGTTGAGCCGTTCGAGCCGGTCGGCCACGCGCAGGCTCTGCTCGTTGTGTCGGAAGCCCTCGGGGCAGGCCTCATCGAGCGCGCGCTCGCCCGCGTGCCCCAGTGGGGCGTGGCCCAGGTCGTGCCCGAGCGCGATGGCCTCGATCAGATCCTCATTGAGGCTGAGCGCCCGGCCGATCGTGCGGGCGATCTGGCTGACCTCGATCGTGTGGGTCAGGCGGGTGCGGTAGTGGTCGCCCTCGGGGGAGATGAAGACCTGTGTCTTGTTGGACAGGCGGCGGAAGGCCTTGGAGTGGGTGATGCGGTCGCGGTCGCGTTCAAAGCAGGTGCGGTTGTCGCACGGGCTGATCGGGTGAACCCGTCCGCGCGAGGCGTCCGAAAAGGTCGCCCAGTCGCTCAGCATGCGGTGTTCGCGTTCCTCCAGCCGTTCTCTGACGGTCATACCCCTTCCCCTCCGTTCCGGTGCAATCTCCTGTAATCTAAATACGCAGTTCATTCGGCAAAATCCTCTTTTTCCGCAAAAAGAATTTTAAAAAACTTTTTCCAGCTTTATTTTACCGAACGGGGTGTCCGGTGAACGGGACATCCCGGGCAGGAAGGCGGGAAAATCCTCCGTTGCATCCTTCCCGCGATCATGCTATAATAGTTGCGCGAAAAATGATTGCAAGGAGGCGCGCGCATGAAACGCATCGCGAGCTTTGAGGTCGACCACGACCTGCTGACCCCGGGCATGTACACTTCCCGCGTGGACGGCGACATCACCACCTACGACGTCCGCATGGTGCTGCCGAACGGCGGCGAATACCTCTACCCCGCGGCCGCGCACACGTTCGAGCACCTGTTCGCGACCTATGTGCGCAACACCCCCCTGTCCGACCACATCGTCTACGTCGGCCCGATGGGCTGCCTGACCGGCTTCTACTTCCTCGTGCGCGACCTCGACCCCGCCGAGGCTATCCGCCTCGTGCGCGAGACCATGGATTTCGTCCTCGCCTTCGAGGGGACGATCCCGGGCTCCAGCAAGGTCGAATGCGGCAACTATCTGATGCACGACCTCGTGGGCGCGAAGAAGATCGCCGCCCGCATGGCCCCGATTCTGGCGGACTGGACGGTCACCGATCTGGTATATAAAACCAAATAAAAAATCAACAGACAGTTTTCAGGCGTGGAAACGATCATGAAATGTATTATTCCGCGCCCGGGAACGAAAAAAAAGTTCGATTTTTTTGAAAAAACTCTTGCGCAATCGCAAGGGTCATGCTATGATTATACTTGACTGCAAAGCTTATCTGGAAAGAGGTGAAACAACATGAAGCAGGGAATCCATCCGAATTACAAGCAGACGACCATTCGCTGTGCATGCGGCAACGTCATCGAGACCGGTTCTACCAAGGAGAATATCGTCGTTGACGTATGTTCTAAGTGTCATCCGTTCTTCACGGGTAAGCAGAAGCTGGTAGATACCGGCGGACGTGTTGATCGCTTTAAGAAGCGTTTCAATCTGGGCAAGTAAGAACCGTAAAAAGCATCGAAGGTCTTTCGATGCTTTTTTTGTTGTTTGCAGACAAGAAAGGATGTGCTGCATATGGAGAAGGAATTCACCCCCGAGGAGCAGAAGCGCGAACGCGCCGTGCTGGTCGGCCTGTCCTGCCCGCGCTTCGGCCCGGAGGAGGACGCCGACGAGCGCACCATGGCCGAGCTGGCCGCGCTGACCGAGACGGCGGGCGGCGAGCCGGTCGCCATGATGCTCCAGCACCGCCCCGCGCCCGACGCGCGCACCTTCCTCGGCGAGGGCAAGGTCGAGGAGCTGAAGGCGCTCGCCGAAGCCAACGAGGCCGACCTCATCATCTTCGACAACGAGCTGTCCCCCTCCCAGATGCGGGTGCTCGAGGAGGAGACCGGCCGCACCGTGCTCGACCGCTCGGCGCTCATTCTGGACATCTTCGCCCAGCGCGCCCGCACGGGCGAGGGCAAGCTGCAGGTCGAGCTGGCGCAGTACCAGTATATCCTGCCCCGCCTCGCCGGTCTGGGCAAGTCCATGAGCCGTCTGGGCGGCGGCATCGGCACGCGCGGCCCGGGCGAGAGCAAGCTCGAGAGCGACCGCCGCCACATCCGCCGCCGCATCGACAAGCTGCGCGAGGATTTGGAGCAGGTGCGTCAGGTGCGCGCCGTCCAGCGCCGCCAGCGCAAAAAGACCGACCTCCCGCTCGTCGCCATCGTGGGCTACACGAACGCGGGCAAGTCGACCCTGCTCAACTGCCTGACCGGCGCGGGCATCGAGGCCAACGACCGCCTGTTCGACACCCTCGACCCCACCACCCGCAAAAAGCGGATTTCGGACACGCAGGAAATTTTGCTCTCCGACACGGTCGGTTTCATCCGCAAGCTGCCCCACCACCTGATCTCGGCCTTCAAGGCCACCCTCGAGGAGCTGGCCTACGCCGACCTGCTGCTGCACGTGGTCGACCTCTCCGACCCCGACCGCGAGCTGCACGCCCAGACGGTGGAAAAAGTTATCAATCAGCTGGGCGCGGAGGCCATCCCGCGCGTCATCGTGCTCAACAAGGCCGATAAGTGCGATATCCTGCCCTATCTGCCCGAGGGCGTGCTCTTCTCGGCGCGCACCGGCGAGGGCACGGACAAGCTGCTCGAGGCCATCGAACAGGCGCTCGGCCGGGGCAAGCATGAAATGACCCTGCTCATCCCGTACAGCGACGGCGCGGCGCTCGACGCCCTGCACCGTGAGGCTCAGGTCAAGTCGGTCGAATACGAGGCCGAGGGCACCAAGGTTGTTGTTGTCGTGGATGACAAGACCTGCGGCCGGATGCAGAAATACCGGGTGGAGGAGTAAGATGGCGCTCGAAAAGGACTATCTGATCCCCTATCTCGACTTCGCCGAGGACAGCTTCGTCGAGAAGCGCTCCAAGTTCTACGGGCGGCTCTGGCACGTCGAATCGGCCGACGAGGCCGTCGCCCGCATCAAGGAATGCCGGGAGAAATACTGGGACGCGACCCACAACTGCTACGCCTACATCCTGCGCGAGGGCAACACCATGCGCTATTCGGACGACGGCGAGCCGGGCGGCACGGCGGGGATGCCCATGCTCGAGGTGCTGCGGCACGAGGGGCTCGTGGACGTGTGCTGCGTCGTGACCCGCTACTTCGGCGGCATCCTGCTGGGCACGGGCGGTCTGGTGCGCGCCTACACCGAGGGCGCCAAGATCGCGGTCGCGGCAGCGGGCGTGGAGCGCATGAGCCTGTACTCCGTGCTGCTCATCGCCTGCGGCTACAACCAGCTGGGCGCGGTGCAGCAGCTCCTGCCCCGGTACGACTGCCGGATCGAGGCGACCGACTACGGCGCGGACGTGACACTGACCGTCACCCAGCCCGCCGGGCGGCTGGACGAATTAAACCTCGCCCTCGCCGAGATCTCGGCCGGAACGATTTCCGCCGAGGAGATCGAGACCAAATTCATGGGACGAAGAGAGAAATAAGCAAACCCCCATCCGCGGATGGGGGCTTTGTTTGCAAAAATTGACAAAATATCTGTGCACATGTATACTATGTGCAAGCGTAATTGAAATGCAAGACGTTAACGGTTTACGGTCGTTTCTTTCCCTTCACTCCTGCCCAGTCCCGAGTGCAAAAGGGGGATGCAGTATGGTTACTTACGAGGCATTATTTGCCTACACCGCGATGCTCGTTGGCATCGTCGGTCTGGTATACCAGATTTGCACCAAAAGAAAATGACCGCCCCTCGCCAAAGTGTCGGTCATTTCTTATAATGTGATTCGATTCTAAGGAAAGGAACGACCGTTAAGTCCGTCCTTTGTACTTTCAGTATACGCCCGGGCGCCTTCCTTGTCAACAAGGGGGCGCTCTTTTATTTCAGCTCCTGCTCGAGCGCATCGAATGTGGGCGTGGAGAAAAACTCCCCCAGCGTGATGTCCAAGCCATCGCAGAGTTTTTTGATCGTGACGATCGACACATCCCGGCGGCGCGAGTCGAGCATGCTGTACACGGTGGATGGTGTTACGCCCGCCAGATTCGCCAACTCGTTCGCTTTGATCCCGCGTTTTCGACAAATTTCCCGAAAGCGGTCTGCTACCATATCCTTAACACACATACAATCACCTTATGGAGATTGTAGAATTTTATTCGCATATGCGTATACGCGGTTGCGTATTTTGTGAGAGATACGGTATAATAATTTCAGATTTTGAGAAGGAAGTGTCTCTATGGAACTCTATCAGGAACTGCTGGCTCACATTCTGTCCAAGCAGGACATTCAAGTGACCTTTTCCAATTTCACGATCGACGCGAACGAGCTGGTCGGGCAGACCTGCTACAAGCTGCTCTGCCGCATCCGGGACATCGTGCGGGACGACAGCCTGTCCGATCCCGAATGCTTCGGGCAGATCGAAGCGATCGTCTCGGAGTTTGAGTCGCTGGGCTGCGGCTGCGGGACGCGGCACGATTTTGGATGAAAAATGCCTCCCGAAATGGGTAATGTCATTTAGTTAGTGACATTACCCATTTCGGGAGGCATTTGCTTTACTCCTTGTTTTCGAGCGGCGCGGCGATGGTGGCGCGCACGGTCTCAGGCAGGGCGCGGATGGCCGCGCGGTCGAGTCCGGCGGTCTCGATGGCCGGGTGGATGGTCAGGCGCACGTCGGCCGGATGGATGAACCAGTGCTTGTTGCCCTCCATCAGCTTGTACGAGCCGTCGATCGTGACCGGCACGATGGGCGCTCCGGCCAGCGTCGCGATGCGGAACGCGCCCGCCTTGAATTCCTTCATCTCCCCGCCCCGACTGCGGGTGCCCTCGGGGAAGATGGTGAGCGAATAGCCCTCGCGCAGCATCTTTTCGCCCTCGCGCAGGACGGCCGCGCCCGAGGTCGCCGACGAGCGGTCGACGAACAGGCAGTGCAGGCGGCGCATCCAGGTGCGGATGCCCGGGATGCGGTCGATCTCCTTTTTGGCCATCAGGCCGCGCGGCTCGCCCACGCAGGCCAGCATGAGCGGGATGTCAAAATAGCCCTGATGATTGCCGATGTAAACCGCCGGGCCGTCGGGCAGGTTGTCCGCCCCCTCGACGGTCACGCGCGCGCCCGCCAGCCAGAGCAGCCGCGCCGCCCAGTTGTGGACGAATTTACGGGTCAGGCGGTCGGCCTTTTCGATCTCGCCTCGCTTTTCGAGCGCGATGACCCGCAGGGAGGCCGGGATGCAGACCAGCAGATAGAGCCAGAAATAAATGAACCAGACGATCGTTCGCAGCATATCATTCCTCCGAAGTCCGGGGCTGCAGGTGCTTCAGCTCCTTCTGATAAATGCGATAGAGCAGCGCGAAGGAGATGAAGAACGAGCCGATCTCGGCGATCGGGAAGGCGAACCAGATCGCGTGCAGGCCGAACAGGCGGCCGAGAATCCACGCGGCAGGCAGGATGATGCCGAGCTGGCGGCAAACCGAGACGATCAGCGAGGCCATGCCCCGGCCGATGGCCTGGAACAGGGTGCTGTTGATGATGCCGAAGGCCGCGCCTAAGAACGACAGGCTGATGGTCTTGAGGGCGGGCACGCCGGCGGCCAGCAGGGCGGGGTCGTCGTTGAACAGGCGGATCATCTTGTCCGGGATGGTCTGGAACAGGATGAGACCGGTCACCATAATGGCGAACGCGGCCGCAACCGTGACCCGGTAGGCGCTCATCAGGCGCTTGCGGTCGCCCGCGCCATAATTATAACCCATGACAGGCAGCGCGCCCTGATTAAGACCGAACACCGGCATGAAGACGAAGGTCTGCAGCTTGAAGTACAGGCCGAGCACCGAGACCGCGATCTCGGAGTACGAGATCAGGATCATGTTGAGACCCGAGGTCATGACCGAGACCACGCTCTGCATGATGATGCCGGGCAGGCCGACCTGATAAATCTCGAGGATGGTGCGGATGCTCAGCTTCAGGCGGCACATCGAGCAGTCGAGCGCCTTCTGATGGAAAAAGACCGCGTACACGCCCACGACCATGCCGCCGATCTGGCCGATGATGGTCGCGATGGCCGCGCCGCGCACGCCCATCTCGGGGCAGCCCAGCAGGCCGAAAATCATGATGGGATCGAGCGCGATGTTGATGACCGTGCCCACGATGCCCTGAATCATCGGGATGATCATGTTGCCGGTCGCCTGCTGGATCTTCTCGCACATGATCGAGATCATGACGAACAGGGACAGGCCGACCGCGATATGCGAGTAGGAAACCGCCTGCTCGAGCACGGCCGGGTTGGCCGTGAAGGCCGAGAGGAACGGCCGGCTGAAACCGAAGCCGATCAGCATAAAGGCGAGGCCGCTCAGCACCGCCAGCACGATGCCATGGCGGGCGGCGTCCTCGGCCTCGGCGTGCATGCGTGCGCCCAGACGGCGGGCGATCAGCGAGTTGACGCCGACCGCGGTGCCCACGGCGACCGCGATGACGAGCTGCTGCAGTGGGAACACGAGCGAAACGGCGGTGAACGCGTCGGTCGAGTAGCGGCCGACGAAGATGCTGTCCACGATGTTGTACAGCGCATTGATGAGCATGGAGATCATGGCGGGGGCGGACATGCTGAGGATCAGCCGGCCCACGTGCTCACGACCCATGCGTTCGGTTTGATTCATCGGTTTTCCTCCTTGTGACGGCAAAACAGGCTGCGTCGCATCGCAGCCTGCCTGTCGGATTCTGTCTGTCTATTATGGTAACAGAATATAAATTGGTTTGCAATGGGTTACAGGGCAAAAAATGAAAAATCGGTTGAAAATCGCGCTGTGGAGTTACTTTTTCTCCGGCTCTCCGAACAGGGCGCGCAGGTAATCGCGGCGGCCGTACAGCACGCGATCCACATAAACCTCTTTTTCCCCCGCGCGGTAGAAAGTCAGATAATTGCCTGTCACGAGCACGCGGTGGTCGCTCTCCACCCGGGCGATCGAAAACAGAGGCACGCCCAACTCCGCAAAGTTCCGCAGTTGGTCAATGTCATCCAGAATCGCGCCAACCGTCTGTTCGGCCGCAGCAGTATTGCCCAATTCCGACGCGATATAATCCCAGATCTCATCCAGATCGCGCTGCGCTTCCTGCGAGAGATACAGCTTATTCTTCATTTGTCCGCGCACGGAAATGTGCCCTCACATCCTCGGCAGTCAGCCAGCCCTCTTCTTCGCCAGACCTTCTGCCCTTTGCCAGTTCATTCATCAATCGGATGGTCGCCTGCGCTTTTTCATAGTCCTGAATATCGAGGATCGCGTACTTACCCCGCCCATTCTTAGTCAGAAAAACAGGCGCGCCCACGGCAACGTCCTGCAGCACCTCACTGTAATTTCGCAGATCGGAAATCGGCTTGATATTCGGCATCGTACCACTCCCTTCTGCTTTCAGTATACGCAAATCTGCTGTAAAATTCAACAGCAAATTTGCAGCATTTTTATAAGGCGCTCCCTTACTTTTCGTGGGTCAGCTCGCCCGAGGTCTTGCCGAGGTAGCCGGGCGCGAGCTTGTCGTAGTTGATGACCTGCTCGCTGTACAGGCTCGAGTAGCCCGAGAGCAGGAAGGACAGGGCGACCGCGAGGGCGATCAGGGGCAGGCCCTCACCGCCGAACAGCTCATAGGCCAGCAGGACGGACGCGAGGGGCGAATTGGTCACGCCGCAGAACACGCCGACCATGCACACGCCGCCCGCGAAGGACGGGGTCAGGCCGAGCAGCCCGCCGAACGCCGCGCCGAAGGCCGCGCCCGTGAAGAAGGCCGGGACGATCTCGCCGCCCTTGAAGCCGCAGCCCAGCGTGACGGCGGTCAGCACGATCTTCCAGAGGAAGGCGACCGGGGACGCGCCCTCCTCGAGCATGCGCTCGATGACGTCCATGCCCGCGCCGTTGTAGTCCCGCGTGCCCGAGAGGAAGGTCAGAGCGATGACCAGACAGCCGCCGACGAACACGGCGGCGTACGGATTGGGCAGGTACTTGTGATACAGATGGTGCGCCTTGCCGAGCGCCGCGCAGAGCAGGCGGGCGAGCAGTGCGCTGCACACGCCGAGCACGGCCACCCGGACGAGTGCGCCCGCGGTCAGCGCGGGCACGCCGAGCAGGGTGAACGCCTCGGGGTGGCCGCCCAGCAGCCCGGCGGTCAGGCGGGCGGTCAGCGCGGCCAGCAGGCAGGGGAACAGGGCGGCATAATGCATCTTGCCGACGGTAACGCACTCCATCGCGAAGACGGTCGCGGTCAGCGGCGTGCCGAACAGGGCCGAAAAACCGGCCGCCATGCCGCACATCTTGATGACTTTATCGTCCTTTTTATCAAGCGTGACCACCCGCTCGAGGGCAGTGGACAGGGACGCGCCCAGCTGGAGCGCCGCGCCCTCGCGGCCGGACGAACCGCCAAACAGGTGGGTCAGCACGGTGGCGACGATGATGAGGGGCGCGGTGCGCAGGGGCATCTCGCCGTTGCGGCGGACGGCCAGCAGCACCCGGTTGGTGCCCGTGTCCTTGGCCATCCCGGCCGCGCGGTAGAGCCAGACGATCAACAGGCCGGCGGCGGGCAGCAGGAAGAGCAGCCAGCCGTGCGCCTTGCGGGTCGCGGTGGCCCAGGTGACCGCGTGCGCGAACAGCGCGCCGACCACGCCGATCAGCAGACCGGCCGCGACCGCCAGAATCGTCCATTTGATCAAAGCCCGGGCGTCCTCGCGCAGCTCGGCAAAATTTTTCTGTGACATATTGGGTTTCTCCTTTGCGGGGCAGAAAAAGGAACGGAGACCGCTTTTGGTCTCCGTCCCGACAGACTGCTCTTTTACTTGATAGAGATGGTGGAGTCCTTCAGCACGACGTCGTGCGCGCCGCCCTCGACGATCGAGGTCGCGGAGACCAGCGTGATCTTGGCCTTGGCCTGCAGCTCGGGGATGGTGAGCGCGCCGCAGTTGCACATGGTCGAGCGAACCTTGGAGAGGGTCAGGTTCAGGTTGTCATGCAGGGAGCCTGCATAGGGAACGTAGGAATCGACGCCCTCCTCGAAGGACAGCTTCTTGGCGCCGCCCATGTCGTAGCGCTGCCAGTTGCGGGCGCGCGCGGAGCCTTCGCCCCAGTACTCCTTCATGAAGGTGCCGTTGATGTTGACCTTGTTGGTGGGGGACTCGTCGAAGCGGGAGAAGTAGCGGCCCAGCATGCAGAAGTCCGCGCCCATGGCCAGCGCCAGCGTCACGTGATAGTCGTGCACGATGCCGCCGTCCGAGCAGATCGGGATATAGATGCCGGTCTCGCGGTAGTACTCGTCGCGCGCCGCGGCGACTTCCATGACGGCGGTCGCCTGACCGCGGCCGATGCCCTTCTGCTCACGGGTGATGCAGATGGAGCCGCCGCCGATGCCGA